>JBJMOX010000315.1:0-9873 GCA_045803515.1 Gemmatimonadales bacterium | reverse complement strand
TTCGCGAGCCGCGCGGTCATCGACGCGATGGGCACGCCGCTCACGAACAAGTACGCCGAGGGGTATCCGGGGAAGCGCTACTACGGCGGGTGCGAGGTGGTCGACGAGGTGGAGCAGCTCGCCATCGATCGGCTCAAGCAGATCTTCGGGTCGGAGCACGCCAACGAGCAGCCGCACTCGGGGGCGCAGGCCAACTTCGCGGCCTTCATGGCGCTCATCAAGCCGGGTGAGACCCTCATGGGGATGTCGCTCCCCCATGGCGGCCACCTCTCGCACGGCGCGGCGGTCAATCACACTGGAATGGTCTGGCGCGCGGTGCACTATGGCGTGGACCCGGCCACCGGCCGGATCGACCTCGACGCGGTCCGCGCGATCGCCGTCCGGGAACAGCCCCGGCTCATCATCGCCGGCGGCAGCGCCTATGCCCGGATCATCGATTTCGCCGGCTTCCGCTCCATCGCCGACGAGATCGGCGCGTTCTTCCTGGTGGACATGGCGCACTTCGCGGGGCTGGTGGCCGGCGGCGTCTATCCCTCGCCGGTCCCGCACGCGCATGTGGTCACCAGTACCACCCACAAGACCCTGCGCGGGCCCCGCGCCGGGCTCATCCTGTGCCGCGCGGAGCACGCCAAGGCCATCGACAAGTCCGTCTTCCCGGGCCACCAGGGCGGGCCGCTGCAGCACGTGATCGCGGCCAAGGCCGTAGCCTTCGGCGAAGCGCTCACCCCCGACTTCAAGGTCTACGCGCGCCGGGTGGTGGAGAACGCACAGACCCTGGCGGAGTCACTGGTGGAGCGTGGGTACGCCATCGTCTCCGGCGGCACCGACAGCCACCTCATGCTGGTGGACCTCCGCCCCAAGGGCCTGACCGGTAAAGCCGCCGAGAAGACCCTTGGCGAAGCCGGCATCACGGTGAACAAGAACACGGTACCCGACGATCCACAGTCTCCCTTCGTCACCAGCGGCATCCGGCTCGGCACGCCGGCGCTGACCACCCGCGGCATGGGGCCGGCCGAGATGATCCGGGTCGCCGAGCTGATCGACCGCGCCCTCGCCCGACCCGACGAGGCCACGCTCGCCCGCGTCCGGAGCGAGGTGGAGGATCTGGCTTCCGCCTACCCGCTGTACCAGCCGGCGAAACCCGCCGGCCGGGTGCGGCGCACGGCCTGAGCGGCGGAGAGCAGGAATCCCGTGAACGAGCTGCAATTCGCCGACGATGTGCTGGCCAGGATCCGCGCGCGGGGAGGGCAGTACCACGAGCGCGGCTATCTGTTCGTCCTCGCCACGATCGAGTACCTCCAGTCGCGCCTCGACGCGCGGCGCCACGTGAGCGGGGCCGAGCTCGCCTGGGCCTGCCGCGACTTCGCCCGCGAGCAGTTCGGCCTGCTTGCTCCCTCGGTGCTGGCGCACTGGAGAATCACCCGGACCGAGGACTTCGGCCGGATCGTGTTCACGCTGGTGGAGGTCGGCCTGCTGGTCACCCAGCCGGGGGATCAGGAGGAGGACTTCGAGAAGGTCTACGATTTCGCTGACGCGTTCGGTGACGTCTACGAGTGGTCGGGCATCCACGGCGGCTGACGGGGCAGGTCGACATCGGGAGGGAGCATGGAGAAGACCGAGTGGCCGGCGTGTCAGAAGTGCACCCAGGGGACCCTGATCCCGCTCTCCGACTACGGCCGCGAGGGTGCGCCGATCACCTACAAGGCGTGGGTCTGCACCAATCCCGACTGCGGCTTCAATCTCCGCATCGATAACGGCGAGATCTCCTTCGGCAGGACCATCGGGCAGAGCTATAAATAGGCGGTCCGCCACCGCCATGCCTTCCATTCCGGTCGTCTCCCCCGAACAATCTGCTGCCTGGGACCAGCGGGCCGTCGCCACCGGCATCGAGCTCGCTTCCCTCATGGAGAACGCGGGACGCGCCGCCGCGGCGGTGCTGACCGAGCGCTACGCGTACCGGCTCCGCGAGGGCGTGCTGGTGGCGGCCGGCCCGGGCAACAATGGGGGAGACGGCTGGGTGGTCGCGCGGGCGCTGCACCGCCTGGAGGTGCCGGTCTGGGTGGCATCGACCGCGGCCGGCGGCTCGCCGCTCTGCCAGCGGATGGCCGCCCTCGCCCGGAATGAAGGTGTCCGTGAGGTTGCCCCGGACGGGCCCTGGCCGGGCGTCGGGCTCGGCGTCGACGCGCTGCTCGGCACCGGCGCGTCGGGGGCGCCACGGCCGGGCATCGCGGCGCTGCTCGATCGGCTGCTCGATCTCGAGGTGCCGGTGGTCGCGATCGATGGGCCGACCGGGGTCGATCTCCTCACCGGCAACGTGCACGGCACCACCCGCGCGGACCTTACGATCACCTTCGGAGGACTCCGGCGCGGCCATCTTCTCGCCCGGGACGAAGTCGGCGCGCTGGTGGTGGTCGACATCGGCCATCCGCCCGCCGATCCGGGATGGCCCATGCTGGTCACCGATCTCCAGGCGGCCGACTGGCTCCGCCGGCTCCGGAGCCGGGATCACAAGGGCACCCGCGGCCGCGTGGTCGTGATCGGTGGCGACAGCGGGATGACCGGTGCGCTCCGCATGGCGGGACGCTCCGCCTTCGGCGCCGGCGCCGGGCTGGTGCACGCGGTGGCCCCACCGGAAACCGTGGCGGCACTGGTGCAGGCCGAGCCCGACCTGCAGACTTTCGCGCAGCGATTCGATGAGGAGCCTTCCCCTGGAGTCCTCGAGCTCATCGACCGAGCCGACGCCGTGGTGATCGGGCCCGGTCTCGGCCGGGAGCCCGGACGCCGCGAGCTGGTCAGCATCCTCGTCCGAGCGGCCCGCGCCGTCGTGCTCGACGCCGACGCGCTCGTGGCCTTCCAGGACTCGGCCTCCGAGCTGCGCGCGCTCGCCTCCGGTCGTGCGCTGGTGCTCACCCCCCACCCGGGAGAGTTCCGCACCGTGTTTCCCGGGTTGGCGCCGGTGCGCGAGCTGGACCCCTGGGCCGCCGCCGCATCTGCGGCGCTGGAGTCGGGAGCCACACTGCTGCTCAAGGGTGTTCCCACGGTCGTGGCCAGTGCCGATCGGCCGACCGTCACCGTTGCATCGGGGAATCCCGGGCTGGCTACCGGCGGAAGCGGCGACGTGCTGAGCGGGCTGGTCGGCACCGCGCTGGCGCAGGGACTCGCGGCCGAGGCGGCGGCCGCGTTCGGGGCGCACGCGCTCGGCCGCGCGGCGGACCTGGCGGCCCGGCGGGTCTCGGCACGGTCGCTCCGCCCGATGGACGTGGTCGCCGCGCTGCCCGACCTCTGGCGCGAATGGGAGGTGCTTCGTCTTGCGCCGCCCGCCGCGCGCGCCCCCATCATGCTGGAGCTCGGTCGTCCGCAGACGGTGTAGATTGGGTGATGCGCCACCTCATCAGCGCTCTCCTCCTGGTCGGGCTCGCGCACCCGGCGGCGGCCCAGTCTCCCAGCCGCGACTGGCGACCGTCCGACCGAACCATCATCGGCGACTTCACCCGCATCACCACCGTCGCCACCGCGCTCGATCGGGTCTACGTCACCTCACCGACTTCGCTCCTCATCTGGCACCCCCAGCAGCAGCAGTGGGAAGGGCCCTTCGATCCGCCCGATGCGGAGCTGCTCACCCGGGTGTTCGCGTCGCTGGTCGATCCGCTGGACAACTCGCTCTGGCTGGCGCGTCCCGACGGCTGGATCCATTTCCAGCCCGAGCTCCAGCTCTGGGACCGGGGCGTGGTGCCGGGCGTGGTCGCCATCGCCTTCGACGCGGCGGATCCGGTCGCGGGACTCTACCTGCGCACCCGGAGCGAGTGGCTCCTGGTGCCGCACGGCGGGCTGGCCGCGTCGCCCAGTCGCTCTCCCAGCCAGCCGGTTACCCCGGCAAGCGTGGATGATGTGCTCCGAAGCAGCCCGAGCCTTCAGGCCAATGCCGCCCAGATCCTGGTCGGGCCCCGGCTCGGGCTGGTGCGCTACACCAGCGCTGCGCGAGGGTTCGAGAACCAGGGATGGTACCTGGGTACCTCCGGCGTAGGGCTCCTGTACCTGCAGGATGGCGCGGCGGTCCCCGACCGGCTGGCGTTCGGGCTGCCGTCGGCGGTCGTCGGAGCGGTGTTCGATGCGGCGGACGGTGTCTGGGCGGCGAGCGACCGAACCGCCCAGGCGGACGCGGCACTCACCTTCGTCGATCCGGAGCTCAAGCAGTTTCGCAGTCTCCGTGGGCTTCCCGCCTCCGGCGTTCCCTTCAATCAGTCGCGCCACCTGGTCGGCCAGGAAAAGTCCCTCTGGGTGGCGACCGACCTCGGCCTGGCGCGGGTGGGCACGGCGGATGGACGGATCGATCTGGTGGACCAGGCTCGAGGCCTGCCGGACAGCCGGGTGTATGCGGTGGCCTCCCGGCAGGGGCGCATCACCGTCGGGACGGCGCGCGGGGTCGCCCGGGTGAACGATTCGCTCCGGGTCGAGCGGATAGCGCCTCTCTTCGGCGAGACCGCCCGCGCCGTCTTTCCGGCGGGCGACTCCGTCTGGGTGGGCACCTCGCGCGGTATGCTGCTGGCGTTGCCAGGCGCCCGCGACCTGGTGCGGCCGGCGGCGCTGGCCACCGCGAGCCTGCAGGTGCCGGTCGTGGCCCTCGCCTCGCTCGCCGACACCATCGTGGCGCTCACCCGGGATCAGCTCCTCTGGCGCGATCCCCGTACCGGCGCCTGGACGCTCGCTCCCAATCTCTCGGCCCTGCTCGGTGGCCTCCGGAGCTTCACCGCCGCCGGTGAGGGCTTCTGGGTCGCCGGGGAGCACGGCATCGGGTTCGCTCGGCTGAGCACGCCAGCCATCGTGACGGTTCGAGAGGGCGACCTGCCCGGCGTCAGCAACGACCTCGCCCTGGATCACGAGTACCTCTGGGTCGCCACCGACGGCGGCCTGGCCCGCTTCCGCCTCACCGCCATCCGCCCGTGACCCACCTCGCGCTGGGCGAGGGTCGCGAGTTCGATCGCGTCCGCGCGATTGCGCTGGCACTGGGAGATCGGGCCACGGGCCTGGGCGACGACTGCGCGCTCCTGACACCGGCGGAAGGCCTGCTCGCCGTGAGCACCGACGTGAGCGTCGAGGCGGTGCACTTTCGGCTGGAGTGGATGGACTACGAGGAGATCGGGTGGCGGGCGGCGGCGGCGGCGTTGTCGGACCTCGCGGCGTCGGGCGCCGAGCCGGCTGGACTGCTCGCCGCCGTGGTGGTGCCCGCCTCGGGCACCGACGCAGAGCTGACCGCCCTCATGTCCGGGGCAGGCGCTGTGGGGGATTCGGTCGGGGCCCGCGTGGTCGGCGGCGATCTCTCCTCGGGCGCGTGCTGGAGCATCGCCGTGACGGTGCTCGGCTGGACCGCCCGGCCAGTGCGGCGTAGCGGCGCCCGCCCAGGTGACGGGCTCTGGGTCACCGGCGCCTTGGGCGGTGCACGGGCGGCGCTGGCCGCATGGAATCGTGGAGAGGAGCCACTGCCGGAGGCGCGCTCGGCGTTTGTCCGGCCGGAGCCGCGGGTCCAAGCGGGACGATGGCTCGCCTCCCACGGGGCCCGCGCGATGATCGACCTGAGCGACGGACTGGGCGGCGATGCACCGCATCTCGCCGCGGCCTCCGGGGTCTCTGTCGAGCTCACGCTCGACGCACTGCCGCTGGCCCCGGCTGCGGCGGACGAGGCGCGCCGGGCCGGCACCGCCCCGGAGACGTTCGCGGCCGAGGGCGGTGAGGACTACGAGCTCCTGGCCGCGCTGCCCCCGGAATTCGCCGAGACGGACCGGCTCGCGTTCGAGCGCCAATGCGGCCTGGCCCTCAACCGGATCGGCGCGGTCGGGGCGGGTCACGGTGTGCGCGCGCAGCTCAGGGGAGTGCCGGTCGAGCTCACGGGCTATCGTCATTTCGCGTAGCTTCCGGGGCTCGCGCCCGACGCGTTGACGCGCTTTCCAGGTGCCGCTAGGTTGACCCGCGTTCCCTTACTCTGAGCATTCATGAGCACCATCATCGAAGTCCACGCCCGCGAGATTCTGGACAGCCGGGGCAATCCTACCGTCGAGGCGGAGGTCGTGCTCTCCAGCGGCGCGCAGGGACGGGCGGCTGTTCCGAGCGGTGCCTCCACCGGCGAGCACGAGGCCGTCGAGCTCAGGGACGGAGACTCGCGCCGCTACGGGGGCAAGGGCGTGGTCGAAGCCGTGCGGAACGTGAACGAGGTGCTGGGACCGCGCCTCGAGGGGATGACCGCGTCCGATCAGATCGCGGTGGACGCCGAGATGATGGATGCCGACGGCACGCCCAACAAGGGCAAGCTCGGCGCCAACGCCATCCTGAGCGTCTCGCTCGCCGTCGCGCGCGCCGCCGCGCAGGACTGCGGCCTCCCGCTCTACCGCTACCTCGGCGGACCCATGGCGCGGGTGCTGCCGGTGCCGATGATGAACATCCTGAACGGCGGTGCGCACTCGTCCAACAACGTGGACGCCCAGGAGTTCATGGTCGTGCCGATCGGCGCCGAGACCTTTCCCGAAGGGCTTCGCTGCGGGGTCGAGGTCTTCCACGCGCTCAAGAAGGTGCTCACCAAGATGGGCCTCTCGACGGCCGTGGGCGACGAAGGCGGCTTCGCCCCCATGCTGCCGTCCAACGAGGCGGCGCTCGACGTGGTGATGCAGGCCATCAACGGCGCCGGCTACGAGCCCGGACGTGACGTGGCGATCGCGGTCGATGTCGCGGCCTCCGAGCTGTTCCAGGACGGCGAGTACGTCTTCAAGAAGGGCGACGGCAGCCGCCGCTCGGCGGAGGCCATGGTGGATCTCTATGCCGGATGGGTGGACCGCTACCCCATCGTGTCCATCGAGGACGGGCTGGCGGAGAACGACTGGGCCGGCTGGACCCTGCTCACCGAGCGGCTGCACGACCGGGTACAGCTGGTGGGAGACGACATCTTCGTCACCAACGTCGACCGGCTCGGCCGGGGCATCGAGGAAGGGGTCGGGAACGCCGTGCTGGTGAAGGTGAACCAGATCGGCACCCTGACCGAGACGCTCCAGTGCATCGAGCTGGCCAAGGGGAGCGCCTACGGCGTCGTCATCTCGCACCGCTCGGGCGAGACCGAGGACACCTTCATCGCCGACCTCGCGGTGGCCACCGGGGCGGGGCAGATCAAGACCGGCAGCGCCAGCCGCACCGACCGGACGGCCAAGTACAATCAGCTCCTCCGGATCGCCGAGGAGCTGGGGGACCTGGGCCACTATCCCGGGCGAGACCTCTACCCGCTGTGAGCCCGGCGCGGCTCGCCATCCTGGGGGCGCTGGTCTTCGCGCTCTACTTCGCCATTCAGGGCGGCGAGTATGGGACGCTGGATCTGCTGAAACTCCGCCGGCAGGTGGCGGCCGAGCAGGAAAAGGTCACGCTGCTGAAGCACGCGCTGGACTCGCTGGGTCGCGAGGCGATGGCCATCGAGCACGATTCGCGAGTGCAGGAGCAGGTCGCCCGGGAGCAGTTCGGCATGATCCGGCGTGGCGAGCTGCTCTACAAGCTGGTGCCTGCCGACAGCGCGGCCCACTGACCATTCGCGGGACATCTCGTCGTGACGCCTTTCCCCGAACCATCGCGTGACTCGCCGGGTCCCTCGGCTCGGAAGCTGCTGCCGTATCTCTGGGCAATCGCGGCGGTCAGCGTCGCCATCGTGCTCCGGAACCTGCTGGCCCCCGTACTGGGCACCGCATTTCCCTTCATCACGCTGTTCCCGGCGATCTTCGTCGTCGCCTACATCGGTGGCTTCGGTCCCACCGTGCTGGCGACGGCCCTCAGCGCACTCGCCGTAGTGTATCTCGTGTTCGACGCCGGCTCGGGGCCAGTGCTCGACCTGGCGGACCGGCTCGGCCTCGGTCTCTATGTCGCCTCTGGACTGGCCACCGGATTGTTGGGCGAATCGCGGCTCCGGGCGCGCCGGCGGGCCACCGCGGCGGCCGGAATCGCCGAGACCGAAACCGCCCGGGCGGAGGAGCAGACCATCCGCGCGGAGGAGGAAGCCGCCAGGGCCGAGGAGGAGACCCTTCGGGCCGAGGAAGAGGCGGCCCGGGCACTGGTCGCGGCCCGGAAGGCCGCTGCCGAATCGGACCGGGTAGATCGCATCCTCGCGAGCATCACCGACGCCTTTCTCGTGCTCGGGCGCGACTGGACCATCACCTACATGAACCAGCGCGCCGCGGCACTCTTCGGCAGGAAGCCCGCCGACTACATCGAACGGAATCAGTGGGAGGCATTCCCGGAGATGGTGGGCGGACCGCTGGAAGAGGCGTTCCGCCGGGCGATGGACGGCCACGCCCCGGTCCGACTGGAGACCTACTTCGCACCCGGGGACAAGTGGCTCTCGCTCGCCGCCTATCCCTTCCCGGAGGGTCTGACGGTCGTGGCCCAGGACGCGACCGAGCGGATCCGCGCCCAGGAAGCCACGGCACGCCTGGCGGCCATTGTCTCCTCGTCGGACGACGCGATCATCGGGAAGCAGCTCGACGGCACCATCATCACCTGGAACGCGGCCGCCCAGCGGATCTTCGGCTACTCGGCGGCCGAGATCGTCGGACGGTCCATCTATCTCCTGATCCCACCCGAGCTCCACCAGGAGGAACGCGAGGCGCTCCAGCGGGTCGGCCGGGGGGAGCCGATTGAGTTCTCCGAAACGGAACGGATCAGAAAGGATGGAGAGCGCATCCCCATCGCGCTCACCGTTTCGCCAATCCGGGACGGAGCGGGAAGGGTGATAGGGGTGTCCTCGATCAAGCGTGACATCAGCGCGCTCAAGCGCAACCAGGCGGAGCTGGCCAAGGAGATCGCCCGGAGCCGGGATCTGGCCAAGGCGCTCGATGCCGCGCAGGCGCTGGTGCGCGATCTCGACGGGCGGATCACCTACTGGAGCAGCGGAGCGACGCGGCTCTATGGATGGTCGGCGCCGGAGGCGCTGGGCCGGGTCTCCCATGAGCTGCTGCGGACGGAATTTCCGGCGCCTCTGGAAGAAATCAGCCAGATCCTGCTCGACCGCGGGCAGTGGGAAGGGGAGCTGGTGCACGTCGCCAAGGACGGCCGGCGACTCGATGTGGCCACCCAGTGGATTCTCCGCCGGGGCACCCCGGACGAGCCCCTCGCCGTCATCGAAGTGAATACCGACGTGACCGCCCGGCGGCAGGCGGCGGAACGGGCGCGGCAGGGAGAGCGGATGGAAGTGGTGGGCCAGCTCGCGGGAGGCGTGGCCCATGAGGCGAACAATCAGATGACCGTGGTGCTGGGCGCGGCCAATTTTCTCCTTCGGCGGAACGATCTGCCGGGGGAAGCCCGGAGCGACGTCGAGCACATCCGCGAGGCCGCCGAGCGCACCGCCGCGATTACCGCTCAGCTCCTGGCGTTCAGCCGGCGCCAGGTGCTCCAGCCACGAGTGCTCGAGCTGGACGAGGTCATCCAGGGACTGGAGCCGGTGCTCCGCCGGGCGCTGGGCGAGCGGTCGACGCTGGTGCTGCGGCTCGGCGCGGCGTCCGGTCGGGTGCGGGCCGATCCGGGCCAGCTGGCCCAGGTGCTGCTCAACCTGATGCTCAACTCCCGCGACGCGATGCCGATCGGCGGGCGGCTGGCGGTCGAGACCAGTGTGACCGAGCTGAGCGAGCAGTATGCGCGGCTGCATCCAGGCGTTGCCGTCCGTCCGGGACCGTACGCCCTGCTCGCCGTGAGCGACACCGGACACGGCATGAGTCCGGAAACCCTGCGCCACATCTTCGAGCCGTTCTACACCACCAAGCCGGTGGGGCAGGGCACCGGGCTCGGGCTCGCGACCGTGTACGGCATCGTGAAGCAGAGCGACGGCTATGTGTGGGCCTACAGCGAGCTGGGGCG
>JBJMOX010000314.1:0-5486 GCA_045803515.1 Gemmatimonadales bacterium | reverse complement strand
TAACACCGCCCACCGCGAGCGCGAGAGGGACGAGACTGGAGCGGACTGCCCGACCAGGGGCCAGCCGCGCGCACCGGCCGTTGGCCAGGCGCAACACTGCGGCAATCATATGCTTCTGCCTCCGAGTTCATCATCGATGCCATGCAGTGCCGCGACGGATTCGCGGACCGCGTGAACGACAGAGCGAACTAGGCGGCGGCTTGAGGAGGGGGTATGGGGGGCGCGCGGAGGGCGGAGATGGCCCGCTGTGCAGTTGCGGGCTCACGGAGCGACTCGGCGGGCAGGTCCGCCACGCCGGTCACGGCGCTCGGCACCGACTGGGTAGACGGACCGGACGCGCACGGCAGGGCGGTGGCACACTCGTCAGGGGGGCAGTGGGGGCAACTGTGCCCGGACGGTGCGAGCGCGGACGAGCTGCCGGAAGCGGCAGTCGGAGAGCCTCCATGCATGGCCATCGCTGCCTGCTTGGACGCTCGCGGACCGTGCAGGGCACAGTGAGGTCCCAGGGCCGCGCCATGCCCCAGCACCCCACCGGTGGTCAAGACGACCATCCAGGTGCGAAGCAGGAGTCGCAGGCGCGGCATCGAGCGGAGGAGCAGCCATTCTCCCATATGGCCAACATAACCCCGCTCATCAGCGGGTGAAGCCCGCCCCACAGGTGGCGGGCGTTTGCCACGCCCGGCGATGGGCAGAGTGGACAAGCCCGGCCCCGCTCGCTAGACTGCCTGCCATGCGTCGCGCCCTGGTCGGCCGTGTAGGCGCTTTTCTTCTCGCCACCGCGTTCATCGGCGGCGAGTTCGGCTTGTCCGATCTGGATGCCCTGCTGTTCCACTCCTTCCGCCACCCAGTCCCGGCGGAAGTCCCCCACTTCGATCAGCCCGGCGGCTGTGGCAGCCACGCGGAACACTGTGTGCTCGCGGTGGCGGCCTCGCTGCGCCAGTTGGGCGCCACGGTCACGGCGGGCATCCCGCAGACCAGAGTCTCCACGGCCGACCATGTCCTCATTCCGGTCGCCACGCCGCGTTCCACCGATCGCACCAACCTCCACCCCTCGCGCGCTCCTCCCATCGCGGCATCCTGACCCGGGTCTCGGCCCGGTCCTAATCCCCCACACGCGCTAGATCGAGCATCGGTGCCAGTCCATGGCACCCTGCCGGCTGCCGCGTGGCCCTGGAGGCAGGATGCTCGCATCGATCGTCGCGCGCGCTCGCCGCGCCCGTGACTGCCCATCTCGACCTGGAGAGGCTCGCATGTATACGCTGTTCATGGCAGCGGCACTGGCCGTTGCCCCAATTCTGTCGTACCCGGCGTCCGCTACCGCGCCTGCGCGTACGCTCAGTGGGCGGGTGACTGATACGACAGGCACTCCGCTCGCCGACGCACGCGTGCGCGTGCTGGAGGTGGGACGGGAAACGACCAGCGACGTCGAGGGCAAGTTCACACTGGCCCAACTGCCATCGGGGACCTACGAAGTGGCGTTCTCGCGGATCGGCTATGCGCCAGCCATACGACGGGTGACCGTCGGGGCCGAGGATGTCAACCTCGATGTCTCACTGCGTCCATCCACTGTCGAGCTCCCTGAGGTGCAGGTGACGGCCAGCCCGAATGCGACCACCGCGCTCACTTCGCCACAGCCCACGAGCGTTCTGTCGGGTGACAACCTTCGCGTGGCGCAGGCGCCATCGCTCGGCGAGACGATCAACGGGCTCGCCGGGGTGCACAGCATCAATGAAGGGCCGGCGATCGGCAAACCGGTCATCCGGGGTCTGAGCTCCAGCCGGGTGCTCGTGCTCGACAACGGCGAGCGGATCGAGACGCAAGGATGGGGCGACGAGCATTCGCCTAATATCGAGACCGCCGACGCGGAGCGGATCGAGGTGATTCGTGGGCCCGCCAGCGTGCTCTACGGCTCCGACGCCCTCGGCGGTGTGGTGAACGTGGTCAAGCGCAACCTGCCGGATGCGATGGGTCGCGCTCCCTTCGTGCGAGGGCAGGCGTCGGCGGCGTACAGCACCAACAATCGGGAGCCCGACGGCACTGCGCGGCTCGAGGGCGCCACCGGCGGCCTGGGGTTCCGCACCTCGCTGACCGGCCGCACGAGCGATGATTTCCGCACGCCGCTCGGTGCCGTATTCAATACCGGCAATCGCGCGGTGGCTGGAGACGGCTCGCTTGGCTATCGCGGCAGTTGGGGCTCCATCCGCGGTGACGTCTCCTATCGAGACGAGAAGCCGGAATTCCATGACGACGCGACCGCCACGCCACTCCAGCGGATCGGCGATACCCGAGCCGGGCTGAGCGCGAATCTCCCGCTCGGGGCATCCCGTCTGGAGGTGATCACCGGATTCGAGCAGAACCGGCGACGGGAGTTCGAGGAGGCGGGGGCGGACGAAGTGGCCTCCGGCCTGCTCGCCAAGAGCTACAAGGGGGACGTACGCTATCACCACGCACCGCTCGGCCCGCTCAGCGGACTCGTCGGGGTGCAGACCTTCTTCGATGACTTCACGGTATCCGGCGAAGACCAGCACCTCGTTCCGAGCAACCAGGCGCGCAGCGTTGGAGTGTACGCCTTCGAACAGCTCGAGCTGAATCGGTGGACCCTCTCGTTCGGCGGTCGCTACGATTACCGCCATCTGGAGGTGACCGAAGACCCGGCCCCGCCGATCGGCACCGGCACGCCCGCCCAGATTCGCACCTACAACTCGGTCGTCGGCAACCTGGGCGCGCTGTTTCACGTATCCGACCCGGTGGCGCTGGTGCTGAACGTGGGCCGCGGCTTTCGCGCTCCCCAGCCGATCGAGCTGTTCGCCAATGGCGTGCACGAGGGCACCATCGAGTACGACGTCGGGAACCCCGACCTCAAGGACGAGACGTCGATCAACACCGACCTGGCGGTGCGGGTGCAGACCGGACGGGTGAACCTAGAGCTGGGCGGATTCGCCAACTTCATCAACAATTACATCTATTTCCGGCCGACCGGGACCTTCGACTCGCCATCCGGCAGCTTGGAGGATCCCTGCTCGGATCCGGACAACTTCAGCTGCTTCCAGAAGTTCGAGTCGGTGCAGGGCGACGCCCGCCTGACCGGCTTCGAGTTCTCGGCCGAGTACCACCCGACGACGTACCTGCATCTCAGCGGCACAGCGGACTACACGCGAGGGCAGAACCGGTCCACCGATCAGCCGCTTCCATTGGTGCCGCCATTCCGCGCCACCTACAGCGCCCGCTTCGAGGGGAACGGGAACAACGTGTTTCTGAGTCCCTACGTGTCGGTGGGGGGTGAATCGGATGCCCGCCAGACGAGACTCGATCCGAACGACGTCGCACCGGAGGGATACACCCTCGCCAACGTCGGCGCCGGGTTCGGACTGGCTGCCGGTGCCCGGACAGTCCACATCGACGCCACTCTGCGCAATGCCTTCAATAAGGAGTATCAGAACTTCCTGAGCCGCTACAAATTCGCGGCGGACCCGGTAGTGCTGGATCCGGGTCGGAACCTCACGGTCAGAGTCAGCACGGACTTCTGATCGAACCGGGGAATCCGGCTCGGCGGCCGACGGGACTCCGCTTCGTGCGGGGCTTCCCGTTCGGCTCCCACCGCCCGACAGGGAGATCGAATGCTGCGTCTTGTGTGGAACATCGACCCTGTGCTGCTGCAGGTCGGCCCGCTCCAGCTTCGCTGGTACGGCCTGCTGTTCGCGGCCGGGATCCTTGCCGCCTACCGGGCTGGTGTATGGAGCTTCGAAAAGGCTGGAAGTTCGCGGGAGGAGGCGAGCCGCCTGTTGGGCTACGTGGTGGCAGGCACGATCGTCGGCGCCCGCTTGGGCCACTGCCTGCTGTACGAGCCGGGATACTACCTCAGCCATCCACTCCAAATCCTGGCGATATGGCGTGGCGGGCTCGCGAGCCATGGAGGTGCACTGGGGATCGCCCTCGCGGTGTGGCTCTTTGCCCGGCGCTCCGGGCAGGAGACCCGGTGGCTCCTTGATCGAGTGGCAGTGGCCGCGCCGATAGCCGCCGCCTGCATCCGTGTCGGAAACTTCTTCAACTCGGAGATCGTCGGCCGCCCGAGCACCGCACCGTGGGCGGTCGTCTTTGCTCGGCTGGACCCCTACCCTCGCCACCCGGCGATGCTCTACGAGGCGGCAGCCTACCTCGTGATCTTCGCCGCGATGCTCGGAGTGGAGCGGTTCACCGACATTCGCGAGCGGTCGGGCGCGCTGACAGGCATCGTTCTCATCCTGGTCTTCGGCTTCCGCTTCGCCATCGAGTTCCTCAAGGAACCTCAGGAGGCGTTCGAGGCCGGCCTCCCTCTCGACCTGGGGCAACTCCTGAGCGTTCCGGCTGTGCTTATCGGGGTGTGGCTGCTGGCAACATCCCACCGAGGTCCACACCCGCGGGCGCCTGGACCAACTGGTACGGCATGAAAGCTCGACTCTCGGAAACGCATCCCGATCTTGCCTCGGAATGGCACCCAGTCAGGAACGGCGCTCACGCCTGACGTGGTCACGCCAGGGAGCACGAAAGTCGTTTGGCGGAGATGTAGGAATGATCCGGTTCCAGCGTCACCCCGCAGAATTCTCTTGGACAGCAACACCCGAGGTTGCAGCCGAGTGGCACCCATCACTGAACCGCCCACTTACGCCGGGTGAGGTAAAGTCTGGCAGCGGGAGGAAGGTCTGGTGGTCATGTGACCCCTGGTAGCAAGAAGAAGGTGTGGTGGCGCTCGGCGCCATCCCGCTGCCTC
Organism: Gemmatimonadales bacterium; assembly: GCA_045803515.1. Classification (GTDB taxonomy): domain Bacteria; phylum Gemmatimonadota; class Gemmatimonadetes; order Gemmatimonadales; family GWC2-71-9; genus CAVVWJ01. The sequence goes on along the minus strand of JBJMOX010000314.1, from coordinate 739 downwards.
GCCGCGTGCTGCCGCGGGCGAAGCAACCGACTCAGTCCTTGCCCGTCGTCCGTGACGAACCTGACGACGCGAGCTCAGGCGGCAGGTTCGGGGGCTGCTGCCTACTCCCCGATTGCCTGCGCGTGGCGCGCGGCTCGGGCCGGTCATCGAAGACCTCCGGAATGAGTACCTCGGGCGGGATCTGAAATTCTTCGCACACGGCCTGCCAGGTAGTAACCCCGAGCAATGCGCTCGCGATCTCGGATCGTTCCTCGGGCGTGCGGTGCGGGAGACTGCCCTTGAGTACCTCCTCCGAGATCGTCACATCGGCCACCTGCCGCCAGACGGACGGTACCAGAGTGCCCGTTCCCTCCTCCGCCTCCACGATGAACAGGCCGTAGATTCGTCTGCCTTGCCGAACTTCCCACGCGGCGTCAAGCTGTCGAAGCATCTGATGTCTGACCGGCATCCAGGCCGTCGAGGTCGTCGGCCCGGGCTCGCTGCGCTTGCCCTCGATCACGACCACGACCTCTTCGGTATCCAGATACACGTCCGGCTGGGTCGGCGCCTCGAGCACGTACCAGGCACGCCCTGAGCCACGCCGTTCTGCGAGGCGTTTCAGTCCCTCCGCCACCGTTACCGCATCCCGGTCCACGACTCGCCGCCGATTTTCCTTCACCTCCGGATGGCGCCCCCAGGCGGAAGCGTGACGCGGCTTCTCCACGTTCGCCAGCAGCCATCGAAGGAGTCCCGGAGGGGC
>JBJMOX010000313.1:0-6906 GCA_045803515.1 Gemmatimonadales bacterium | reverse complement strand
CTACGAGGCGCCGGTCAACGTGGCCTGGTCGATGCGAAACCGGTCACCCCTGGTGCGCATCCCCGAGCGCCGGGGACTGGGCACTCGTTGCGAGCTCAGAATGCCGGATCCCTCGTGCAACCCCTACCTCGCGCTCACCGTGCAGCTCGCCGCGGGGCTGGACGGTGTGGAGCAGAAGCTGGAGGCCCGGGAGCCGGTCAGCCGGAACATCTTCACCATGAGCTACCGGGACCGGCGCAAGTACAGGATCGACGAGCTGCCCCGCGATCTGCACGAGGCGCTCGAGATGTTCGAGAAGGACGATGTGGTGAAGGCGGCGATGGGCGAGCACCTCACCGAGCGGTTCCTGGAAGCCAAGCGCAACGAGGTCCAGCAGTACAACCTGCAGGTCAGCCGGTGGGAAATCGACAACTACCTGGGACGGTACTAGACGCCGCCCACCAGCTGCAGGGTCACCCGTCCGAACGGCAGCGGGAGGTCCATCTCCACCGGAAGCCGCCGGGCATCGTCAGTCAGCTGGACGCCTACCTGGAGGTTGCGGGAGGTGATCTGGAGCACGAGCACCGGCACCGAGGCACCGCTCGGCAGGGTGGCGGTCTCCCGGCCGATGACGTGAACGCCGACCGGGTTGTATCCCGTCTTGAAGTACCGGGGAATCTGGTAGGTCGCGCCCGGCTTGAGCGGCACGGTGCGGAGATAGTAAAGGAAGGCGAGCTCGTCCAGCGGATTGCTGGGGGCCACCCAGTCCTGGGGAACGCCGTCCTCCCGGTAGCGGCTCGAGTCCGGGATGATCTGGTATTGTGCCTCGTCGACGCTGCTCCCCTGAAACACCCGGCGATGGAACCTGAGGGAGTTGAACCGGCCGGTCCCCACCCAGGACGTCAGCTCGGCGCCGACCCGGAAGCCGAGCGGGTGGCCCTCGCCGTTGGCGGCGAAGACGAACGCTTCGGTGCCCCGCTCCCGCGCGACCCGATTCACCGTCATGCGCGCATTCCCGATCGGGACCATTCCAAGCTTTGCCTCGTACTGCAGGCTCTCGCCCACGGCGAACGGGTACGGCGCGGCCAGACGGGCCAGAAGCGCGGCGTGGACCAGGAGGGGAATGAGCGGCATAGGATGACCGGCGGCCCGCTGGAGGTTCGAAAAGCCCTGTTGGATGATGGACAGATCCTGAATGCATGATACTCGGAGGGCGTCGCGTGCGGCACCGGCGGAGGCTCCCTCGGCCTATCTGCTGGATCTCGACGGCACGCTCTACGCGGCGGGCGCGGCGATTCCCGGCGCGGTGGAGACGCTCGACCGGTTGCGCCAGGCGGGCACGCCGTTCCGGCTGGTCACCAATACGACCAGCCGCTCGCGCGCGAGCATCGTCGAGCGGCTCACCGGGTACGGGTTCACGGTTGGGAGCGAGGAAGTCTTCACCGCGACGCTCGCCGGGGTCGAGCTGCTGCGGGAGGCCGGGCATCAGCGGGTGGCGCCGTTCGTGCCGGCCGGGGCGCTGGAGGACATGAGCGATCTCGAGCTGGTGGGGGGCACGTCGGGCCTAGCCGGGGAAGGTCCGGTGGACGCGGTGGTGCTGGGTGATCTGGGCGAGCGGTGGACCTACCGGCTCATGCAGGAGGCCTTCGAGCGGGTCACGGCCGGAGCGACGCTCCTGGCCCTTTCGCGCGACCGCTACTGGCACCAGGGCAACCGGCTCGCCTTGGATGCCGGGCCATTCGTCGCCGCCCTGGAGTACGCCACCGGTACCACCGCGGTGATCGCGGGGAAGCCGAGCCCGGCCTTCTTCGCCGCCGCGGTCCGGAGCCTCGGCGCCGGGAAGGGAGAGCGGATCGCCATGGTAGGGGACGATCTCTGGTCGGATGTCGAGGGGGCACAGCGCGCCGGCCTCGAGGGCTGGCTGGTGCGGACGGGCAAGTTTCGCGACGAGGCACTCCGGCAAAGCTCGATCACACCCAACCGGATCGTGACGAGCGTCGCCGAGCTTGCCATGTATCTTTGAGGCCCCCCGCCCAGGAGCACAATTGCAGTTCCGGCATCTCCTGCCGCTGTTGATCCTCAGCCTGCCGCTTCGGCTCTCCGCGCAAGCTCCCGCCGATTCGGGGGCGGCGCCGGACTCGCGCCGGATCGTCGGGGTCACGCTCGACCGGCGGGACATCTTCGATCCCAACGAGCGCGGCTTGCTGGCCCGGGTGGGCAACGCCCTGCACGTCGAGACCAGGGCCGCGACCATCCGGCGGGAGCTCCTCTTCCGCCCGGGTGAGCCGTACGACTCCGCCCGGGTAGCGGAATCGGAGCGGAATCTCCGCGCGCTCGCGGTGTTCCGGCAGGTGCGGATCGATTCGGTGCGCACCGACTCCGGTCTGGTGATGCGGGTACTGACCAAGGACGGGTGGAGCACCAAGGCCGACTGGCGCTTTCGGAGCGCCGGGGGCGAAGTGGCCTTCACCATCGGCCTGGTGGAGGACAATCTCCTGGGCACCGCCTCCTCCGCCGTCGTGCGCTACCGCAAGACGCCCGATCGTTCCACCGTCACGCTGGGATTCCGACGCCCGCGGCTCTTCGCCGGCAAGATCGGGCTCGGGCTCCAGTACGAGGACCGCAGCGATGGCCGGCTCGCGGCACTCGCCGTGGAGCAACCGTTCTTCTCTCTCCGGTCGGCCTCCGGCTTCAGGGTTGAGGCCGAGGACCGCGACGAGCGGATCCTCCGTTTCTTCGAGGGGTCGAACGTGGCCCGCGACACGGTCCAGCGCCGGTTCACCCTGCTGCGGAGCTCGGTGGCCTGGGCGCTGCGCGCCTCGTCGCGCGGCTTTGTCCGGTTCGGCGTGCAGGGCCAGGTGCGTCGGGACGATTTCCTCCCCAAGGCCTCGACCGAGCCATTTCCCAAGACCGTGACCGGCGCGTTCGGACCCTACCTGACCTGGAACCGGGCCAGCTTCCTGGTGACACGAGGGGTTGCGGGGTTCGCCCGGGAGGAGGACGTGGATCTCGGATTCACCATCCGGGTCGGCGCGCTCGCCGCACCCAAGGTCTTCGGCTATGACCACAATGGGATCGGCCCGCAGGTCACCGCGCGGCTCGGCGTCAGAGTGCCGGGGGGCTTCGGCTACCTGGAGGCGCTCGGCGGAGGGCTCTACAGCTCGAGCGGACTCGACTCGGGAACCGTGCAGCTCGCGGCCACCGCGGTGCTCCAGCCGGGGCCGCACCAGGTGGGCATTCTGCACGTCGACGGCGGCTGGCAGAATCATCCCTTCCCGGGTGAGGAGTTCGACTTGGGCCTCGGCATCGGCCCCAGGGCATTTCGGAGCCATGCCTTCACCGGCGACCGTTCGATCTTCGCGACAGCCGAGTACCGGGTCACGGTGGTCGACGATTTTCTGGGGATGATCGGGCTGGGGCTCGCCGGGTTCGTGGATCACGGCGGTGCGTGGTACGCCGGAGAACCGCGACGTACGGGGTGGGACGCGGGGGTGGGCATCCGCCTGGGCGCGAGTCGCTCGACCGATACGGACGCGCTCCGGTTTGACCTGGCTCGCCGCTTCGCCAATGACGCGCAGGGCGCGGGTTGGGTGGTCACGGTCGGCAAGGGCTTCGTCTTCTCATCCCTGACCCGCTGACGGTATACTTGGGGACCCTCACCCAATCACTCTATGACTCCCAGAATCGCCGCGCCGCGCCGCCGCACCTGGCTTCTCGGGCTGGGCGCGCTCGTGGTCCTGTTCGTCCTCTTCAGTCTGTACCTCGGGGTGGCCTTCGCCTGGAGCTATTCCGATGGACAACGGGCAGGGATCCTGCAGAAGTTCTCCCGCAAGGGCTGGGTCTGTAAGACGTACGAAGGAGAGCTGGCGATGTCGATCGTTCCGGGTGTCGCCCCGACAATCTGGGAGTTCAGCGTGCGAGACCCCGTGGTGGTGTCCCGCCTCAAATCGGCCATCGGCGACCGCGTGGCGTTGCACTACACCGAGCACCGCGGCATTCCGACAAGCTGCTTCGGTCAGACCAACTATTTCGTCGACAGCGTCAGCGTCGTGCGGTAGCCGGCCCTTCCGGCGGCGCGCTGAGCGCAACCACTCAGGTGCGCAAGCTGCGCGCGAGCAGCACGGCCGCCACGGCGACCGCGATGATCAGCAGGACCAACGTGAGGACAGTGATGCCTCGTGAGGCATGGATCGGGGCACGCATCCGGTCTCTCCTGTGAGATACTCGCGCATAGTACCTGTGCGGGTGCTCCGCCACCAGCGCGCGTCCGCCACGTAATGGCGCCAACGACGGCGGCGGGCTGAGCATGGGCGACATCGCCGTCATCCTCAACCCGGCGTCCGGGTCCGGCGACCCCGAGCCCGCAATCCAGAAGATCACGCAGCTCTTCGCCGCCCGACATGCGGCGGCGACGGTCACGTCGGCGATCGGCGGGAGAGCGCTCCGGGCGGCGGCGGACGCGGCCGTCCAGGGGGGCTGCCGGATCCTGGTGGCTGCCGGAGGCGACGGCACCGTGAACGCGGTCGCAGGCGCGGTGGTAGGACGAGACGTCCGCTTCGGAGTCCTTCCGCTGGGCACCCTGAACCATTTCGCCAAGGACCTGGGGATTCCGCTCGATCTCACCGAGGCCGTCGGCGTGGTGCTCGACGGTGCGCTGCATGCGGTCGATCTGGGCGAGGTGAACGGGCGGATCTTCCTCAACAACTCCAGCATCGGGGTCTATCCGCGGATCGTGGAGCTGCGGAATCGCTCCAGCGGACGCGGCCTGGCCAAGTGGGCTGCCGCACTGTGGGCCACCCTCGCCGTCTTGCGGCGCCGCCCTTTTCTGGGGGTCCGGATCGAGACCCCGGATCAGGCAGTGGTGCGCCGCACTCCATTCGTCTTCGTCGGCAACAACGAGTACCAGATGACGGGATTGCGGGCGGCGTCACGCCCGTCGCTCAGCGGCGGCCACCTGGCGGTGTATGTCATGAATGCCAGCGGCCGGCGGGGACTTCTCCAGTTGGCCTGGCAGGTATTCTGGCGGGGTGCCGACCGGGCGGGCGAGCTGGATCGGCTGCTGGTAGAGGAGGCCACCGTCGAGACCAGGCGGCGGACGCTGCAGGTGGCGCTCGACGGCGAGGTGATCGCACTCGCTTCACCGCTCCGCTACCGGACCCTCCCGGCGGCCATTCGGGTCACAGTCCCCTAGGCTCGGGTTGCCTTCCGGCGTCCACTGGGCGATGATTCCCACCGGTTCACTCGTCAGGCGATGCAATCACAACAACGCCTGACCAGCTCACCCGCCGCTAGCCGGCGACCTCGCCTTCGACGTGCCGTCGTCCCCCAGGGCGGCCAACCCGACTCCGAGAGTCCATTCCAGCTACGGCCTCCGATTTCCGGTCGCCCCGCAAGTGCAGGACGCCCCCTCGGGCGCCGATAGTGCTTTCCCCCCGTTGGAGGTTCGTGCATGAGTCGGCTCCGTATAGGCATTTTAGACCTGGTCACGAAAAGCCCCAATCCCTCCCTGTACGGCCGTCTCATGAATCCCAATCTGGCCAGCATCATGCCCCAGGTGATCGGGGTCTGGTGCGAGCAGGCGGGGCACGATGTGACCCTCGTCTGCTATACCGGGCTGGAAGATCTGCTCGAGGAGCTGCCGGCCAAGCTGGACGTCCTGTTCATCGGGGCGTTCACCCAGTCGGCCCTGCTGGCCTACGCGCTGAGCAACCTCTTCCGCCAGCGCGGGGCCGTGACGGTCCTGGGTGGCCCGCACGCCCGCTGTTATCCCGAGGACGCGCGCAAGTACTTCGATTATGTGCTGGGATTCACCGACCGGAACGTGGTCTCCGACATGTTGCGGGACTGCGCGCCGCATCGGCCCTACGGCGTGCACCTGTCGGCACCGACCCAGCCGACCGAGCTACCCACGCTGCAGGAGCGGTGGCGGTTCGTCGAGGCCACCCTGGCCAAGGCTCCCACCATCAAGATCGTGCCGATGATCGGCAGCCTGGGCTGTCCCTACACCTGCAGCTTCTGCATCGACTCGACGGTCGATTATCAGCCGCTCGGGTTCCAGCAGCTGCGTGACGACCTGACCTTCCTGCAGACCAAGATGAAGAATCCGATCGTCGGCTGGCACGACCCCAACTTCGGGGTACGGTTCGACGATTACATGGAAGCGGTCGAGGCGTCGGTCCCGCGGGGCTCGATGCGCCATATCGCCGAGAGCAGCCTCTCGCTGCTCTCCGAGCCGCATCTCAAGCGGCTGAGGCAGAACGGCTTTCAGGCCATCCTGCCGGGCATCGAGTCATGGTACGACCTGGGGAATAAGTCGAAGACCCGGCGCACCGGCATGGACAAGGTCCAGCAGGTCGCCGAGCACGTGAACATGATCCTGCGGTACATCCCGTACATTCAGACGAACTTCGTGCTGGGGCTGGACGGCGACTCCGGCCCCGAGCCGTTCGAGCTCACCAAGAAGTTCATCGATCTTGCTCCCGGTGCGTTCCCGGCCTATTCGCTGCTCTCGGCCTTCGGCCGCGCGGCTCCGATGAACCTGGACTATCAGCGCGCCGGACGAGTGCTGCCGTTCCCGTTCCACTTCCTGAACAACAACCACGCGATGAACGTCCGGCCGAAGAACTACAGCTGGACCGAGTTCTACGACGGCCTCATCGACGTCACCCGGTACTCCTTCTCCTGGCGCGCCATTGCCCGCCGGGTGCCGGCGACGCCGACCGCGATTCCCAAGTGGATGAATTTCGTCCGCGCGGTCTCTTCCGAGGGGTTCGGCCGGATCCGCTACCACACCATGATCCGGAAGCTGCTGGATACCGATGCATCGGTCCGAGACTATCTCGAGGGCGAATCCGACACGCTGCCGGAATTCTACCGGTCACGGATCCGGCGCGAGCTGGGACCGATGTATCAGCATCTCCCCGCGGG
>JBJMOX010000312.1:0-4609 GCA_045803515.1 Gemmatimonadales bacterium | reverse complement strand
GTGGTCGGCAGCAAGCCCGCGCAGTGAGCCGTCGGCAATGAGGGTCCTGATCACCGGGGCCAGGGGGTTCATCGGCCGGTCGCAGGTCACCCACCTGAGCCAGCGTGGATGGCAGGTGGTGGCGATGGACCTGGCCCCGCCCAGGGACCAGTCCCCGCCGGGCGTGACCGTGGCCACCGCCGACATCCGGGTCCCCGAGCAGTGGCGACCGGCGCTGGCCGGCGTCGACGCGGTCATCCACCTGGCGAGCGCTCACCTCCAGGTCGACTTGCCAGAGAGCGTGTACTGGGAGACCAACGTCAAGAGCCTCCGGCCGCTGCTCGAAGCCTCGCGCGACGCGGGTGTCAGGCACTTCGTCCATACCAGCAGCGTCGGAGTGCACGGATCGCTCGCCACCGTCCCGGGCGACGAGGACGCCCCGCTCGCCCCCGAGAGTGTGTACGAGCAGACCAAGGCCGCCGGCGAGGACGCCGTGCGCGGCTTCCTGCCCGATGCCGGCGCGATGGGCGTCACCATCGTGCGGCCCGCCTGGGTCTACGGCCCCGGAGACCCGCGGACGGAGCGGATCCTGAGCGCCGTCTCGCGCGGCCGCTTCATCATGTTCGGCGGCGGGCGGAACCAGCGACACCCGATCTACATCGACGACTACGTCTCCGGGGTCGAGCGGATCCTGCTCAAACCTGAGACGTACGGGCACACCTACATTCTTGCGGGGCCGGCCTACCTCACCTCGCGGGAGCTGATCGCCGCGGCGGAGCAGGTCACCGGCGGCAAGGCTCGGATCCGGGTGCCTCTGGCGCTGGGATATGCCGCGGGGCTGGGTGCGGAACTTGCTGGGCGCATTGCCGGCGTAGCACCTCCAATCTCCCGACGCACCCTTGCGTTCTTCACCAACCGGAATGCCTTCCTCACGGCCCGAGCGCGGCGCGACTTCGGCTTCGCGCCCTCGGTCGGGATCGTGGAGGGCTTCCAACGGGTCTGGGCGACCATGCAGCAGGGTCGCTACAGTCCCGGCCACTGATTCGCGGAGGACCGCTTGCTTCTGGGTGCCGTAGGATCCATCGCGGGCGACCGGTTCGGGCTTCTGAGCGGCTGGCGGGGCGATTCCGAAGAGGGCGTCGCCTGGGTAGGAGGCGACGAGGCCGTCGCGGCGGTTCGGCCCTGGTCGGTCCGGGCCTTGGACATGGAGCACCGTTCGGCCGCGGATTCGGCGACCGGCTCATGGCTCGCGGTCTCGGGCCACATCTTTCACGACCGCGCCCGGGTCTCGTCGGATCGGCCGGGCAATCTCGCCGCGTTCCTGCTCACCCGGCTGACCGAGCGAGGGCTCGGGGCGCTGGACGAGCTGGATGGCTCGTTCGCCATCGCATGGTTCGATGGCCGAAAGCAACGACTCTACCTGCTGCGGGACCGGATCGGGGCGGAGGCCCTCTACTACGCACAGTCGGGGACCAACCTGGTGTTCGGTTCCCGGGTGCGCGATCTGCACGGCACCGGAGCGCTCCCCGGGGGGATCTGCCCTCGTGGGCTCGCCGAATATCTCACCTACTGCTACATCCCCAGCGACGCGACGCTCGACCGGGACGTGCGCCAGGTGCCGGCCGGCAGCGTGGTCGTGGTGGAGCCCGGACGCGGCATCGTGGAAGCGCGGCGCTGGCATCGGGTCTCCTTTTCCGGACCCTATCTGACCGACGAGCGGGTGATCGCGGACCAGTTCCGCACGCTGCTCGAAGCCACCGTCCTCCGCCGCGCCGAAAGTCTCCGGCCGGGCGTCTTCCTCTCGGGCGGGATGGACTCGAGCTCGGTGCTGACCCTGCTCCGCCGTCACCATCCGGGCACCATCCGCACTTATTCCTACCGCTGCGCGTCCGCGTCCTTCGACGAGTCGGTGTTCGCCCGGGCGATGTCCGGGGCGGCCGGCAGCGAGCACACCGAAGTGCTCTTCGGTCCGGACGACGCGCTCGAGATCGACCCAGTCGTCTCCGCCATGGAGCTGCCCTTCTGCGACCTCGGCCTGGAGGTCGCGACCTGGCTGCTCGCCCGGGCGGCGGGAGGAGAGGTGGACTATGTCCTCACCGGAACCGGCGGAGACGAGATCTGGGCCAGCCACCCGGTCTACGCGGCCCAGCGCATCGTGGGCCTCTACGAGAAGCTGCCGGTGCCCAGGCTGGTGAACCGGGCGCTGCTCCGCTTCGCCGGCTCACTGCCCGACTCGGACCGGAAGCGCGATCTCCGGGTCATCCTCAAGCGGCTGCTTCCGCCCGAGTCGTTCCCCCGGGAGCTCAAACACTACCGGTGGAAGGCGTATTATGCGCCCACCGATCTCGCGGACCTGCTGGTGCCGGAGGTGGCGGCTGCGGTCCAGCGGGAGGACCCGTTCGAGTGCGTCCGCCGCGGGTTCGACGGCTACGATGGGCCGGACGACCAGGTTACTCCCTGCATCTACAACGACTACACCACCATGGTGCCCAGCTTCGCCAACCGCGCGCGACTGCTGCGGTCATACGGGGTGGAGCTGCGTTCACCGTTCCTGGACCGCGAGCTGGTCGACTTCGGGGCGCGAGTGCCCAGCGGGCTCAAGCTGGAAGGGATCGAGCGCACCAAGCGGCTCTTCCGGATGGGGATGGAAGGGGTGTTGCCGGACGTGATCAACCACCGCAAGGACAAGCTCGGGCTGTCTATTCCGCTCAAGAACTGGCTGCGCGACGAGAGCCGCATCGCCAGCCACCTCGCCCAGGCCTTGAGTCCGGAGGCGCTCGAAGAAGTGGGCCTGTTCCGGGCCGAGGCCATCGCCCGGATGCAGCGGGAGCATCGTGAGCGCCGGGCCAATCACTCCCAGCGGCTCTGGGGCATCTTCGTGCTCCAGCTCTGGCTCCGGGGACGGAGCTCGCTCAAAGGCGCACTTCCACTCCACGAGGACCGGCGATTCTATGCGATTTAAGTTCCGGAACTACTTCTATCCCTTCGGGGTGCTCAAGTACCGCCGACTGTTCCAGGAGGCGCCCTACTGGAGTGCCGACCGGCTGGAGGAGTGGTCCCGTGCCCGGCGAACGGCGGTGGCAACGCACGCCTACGAGACCGTGCCGTACTATCGGCGGCTGTTCGATCAGCACGGCATCCGGCCCCAGGAGCTCGAGCGTCCCGAGACGTGGGGGCGGATTCCACTGCTGGAGAAGGAGATCGTGCGGGCCAACACGGACGACCTGATCTCCCGCACGGCGAATCCCAAGCGGATCATGTGGGTCACGACGTCGGGCTCCACCGGCATGCAGCTCAAGATCGCGCTGGACCAGAACATCAACGCGGCTGCCTTCGCCCTGTTCTGGCGAGCCTGGGGGAGCGGCGGCTATTTCCACCTGGGACAGCGGCACGCGGTGATGAAGGGGCTGTTCTACGAGGCGGGATGGAAATACAGCCCCGCGATTCGGGCGCTGGAGCTCTCGTCCGCCCGGGTGGGCCCCGACACGGTTCGCAAGTTCCGTGACCTCATCCTCAAGTACCGCCCGCGATTCCTCAGGGGCTATCCGTCCGCGATGTTCCTCTTCAGCCGGCTGCTCCGGGAAAACGGGCTCGAGCTCCACATTCCGATGGTGATCTCCGGCTCGGAGACGCTCTACGATTTCCAGCGGAAGGAGATCGAGAGCGTGCTCGGCGCCCGGGTCTACAACCACTACACCCACTGGGAGCGCTGCGCCTCGGTGCTGGAGTGCACGTCCGGGCGGATGCACGCGCAGCTGGATTACGGCTATCACGAGATCCTGGGCGAGGACGGCCAGCCGGTGCCGCCGGGGGTCTCCGGGGTCGTCACCGTGACCACGATGCACAACATGGCCATGCCGCTCATCCGCTATCGCACTGGAGACATCGCGAGCTGGTCGCTGGAATCGTGCGACTGCGGCCAGTCCTTCCCGGTGATCACCAAGATCGAAGGACGGCAGACCGATTATCTGGTGTCCGCGGATGGCCGGATGATCTCCGGCACCTTTGCCGCCGCCGCGCTCTGGCCGCTGCCCAATCTGCTCTATTCGCAGATCATCCAGCGCGAGCTGGGCAAGGTGGAGGTGCGGATCGTCAAGGGAAGCGCCTACCGCGAGCCGGAGAATACCCAGAGCGTGCTCGCCGCCCTCCGGGCGCGCCTGGGCGAGGGAATGCAGATCGACCTTCGCTTCTGTCAGCTGGAGGAGCTGGAGCGGAACCCGGTGGGCAAGATCCGCCAGTGCTTCAACCGGCTCTCGCCGGAAGACCTGGCGCGGGTGAACATCCCGGTGAGCTGGGGGCTGCACATGGCGGGGACGGGGGGGTGAGGGCGCTGTCGTCCCGCACTGAGCTGTCATCCCGGGCGGAACTGTCATCCCGAGCGGAGGATCTTGCCCGCCGTACTGGACCGCTGCCACGCTGTTCCGATCCTGCGGAGAAGATCCCTCGCTCCGCTCGGGATGACAGTTCCGCCCGGGATGACAGTTCCGAGACAGCCGTCCTTCCCTACACTCCCCACCTCCCCCGCCAGTCCTCGAACACCATCATCGACCAGAGCACATGGCTGTGATTCGCCAGCCCCGCGTCGTGCTCCCGCCGGAGCCGCTCCACCGTCTCCACCCGGAAGACGCCT
>JBJMOX010000311.1:0-4709 GCA_045803515.1 Gemmatimonadales bacterium | reverse complement strand
GCGCCGCTCCAACGCCAGCGGGAACGCGTTCCTGATGCAGTGGAGGACGCGGTCCTCACCGCCCTCGAGAAACTGCCGGCCGATCGATTCGCGACCGCGGCCGAGTTCGCGGAGGCGTTGCAGGGCACGCCGGGAACCGCGCGCACCCGGATCGCGGCGGCATCGCGGTCCCGGGGCATGGCCCGAGGTGACGGAGGCTGGGGCGCACGGCTCCGTGATCCGGTCGTCCTGGTGCTCGGCACGATCGCGGTCGTGAGCGCGCTCCTCGCCGGGTGGACGCGGCGCACGGCGCCGAACACGACGCCCGAGGTGGTACGCTTCACCATTGCGGCGCCCCAGAGCGGCCGCACCAACTCGGTCGGGCTCAACACCCTGGCGGTTTCCCCCGACGGCCGGACGCTGGTGTACCTCGGTCAGGGTGAGAGCCGGCGCCAGCAGCTCATGGTCCGACCCCTGGACGACATCGCGGCGCGGGCGATGCCGGGGACCGAGGATGCGAGTGATCCGATCTTCTCCCCCGACGGCAAGTGGGTGGCCTTCCTGCGCGGCAATCAGCTGTACAAGATCGCCGTCGATGGCAGCGGTCCCCAGCTCCTGGGCACGGCGCCGGGGACGTTCAATGGCTTCAGCTGGTCCGCGACCGGCGTGCTGGTCATCTCCGGCAACACGGAGCTGTTCGTCATGCCCCAATCGGGCGGGGCGGCCCGGGCACTCGGCGGCCCCGATCGCGTCGCCGGAGAGCTCTACCGCGACGCACCGATGGTCGTGGACGACGCGCACAGCGTGATCTACTCGAGCTGGACGTCGAGCTCCCCCGCGAGCGCCAGCCTCTCGATCGCGTCACTAGAAACGGGCAAAGCAACGGTGCTCGACCTCAAGGGCATCTCGCCCCTGGGCGTCGTCGACGGCGTGCTGGTGTACGTCACGGCCGCCGGCGTCATGATGGGCGCCCCCATCGACGTCCCGAAGCGCCGCCTGCTCGGACCGCCGGTGCAGCTGATCGACAACATCGCGATCAACAACGGCACCGGGCTGGCGCGCGCCGCGGTCTCGCGCACGGGGACCCTGTTCTATGAGAACGGGACGCAGCTGTCGCACGTGGTCGTGGCCGGCGCGGGTGGCAAGACCCGAATTCTCATCGGCGACCGGCGGGAATACACCTTCCCCAGGCTCTCGCCGGATGGGCGGCAGCTCGCCATCACCCTCGGCGTCTCCGACCGCCGCGATATCTGGCTGGACGAGCTCAGCTCCGGCACGCTGACGCGACTGACCACCGAGGGCACCACCAACGAGCGGCCGGAGTGGAGCCCCGACGGGAAACGGGTGTTGTACCGGTCCGACCGGGAGACCCGCACGGCCATCTGGTGGCGGCCGGCGGATCTGAGCGCCGAGGCGACGCCGCTGCTGACCGGGAACCGGCTCGACGTGTTCGAGGCGGTGCTCTCGCCCGACGCGCGCTACATCGTGTACCAGCTCGATACCCTGGGCGCGGACATCTACTATCGTGCGCTGGCCGGCGATACCACGACGCGAGCCATCGCGAACAGCGTCACGGCCATCGAGACGATGCCACGGATCTCCCCTGACGGCCGCTGGATCGCCTTCACCACCAACGAATCGGGACGGGACGAAGTCGTGGTCCAGCCGTTTCCCGGACCGGGCGGGCGCGTGCAGGTGTCCGCGGTGGGCGGCACCGAGCCGGTCTGGTCGCGGGACGGGCGCCGCCTGTTCTACCGCGGCAACGGGCAGCTCATGGCGGCGGTGATCCGGCCGGGTCCGGCATTCACCGTCGCCGCCCGCGACTCTCTGTTCGCCGATACGTACATGTACGCCTCCAACCCGCACGCCAACTACGACGTGATGCCGGATGGCGCGCACTTCATCTTTCTCGAGGCCGCCATCGCGGGGGAGATGATCGTGGTGTCGAACTGGGCGTCGGTCATGCGGGCGCGCATGGGTTCCTGAGAGAGAGGATGACCATGAAAGCCTCACCCATCAAGGTGGGAGTAATCGCGGAACAAACGGGTGCCCTCTCGTTCATGGGTATCGCCAATGCGAACGTGGCCAGGATGGTGATCAATGACATCAATGCAAAGGGTGGTTTGTTGGGGCGGCAGATAGACCTGCACCTCGAGGACGGTGCAACCACGGATAGTGTGGCGGAAGCCAAAGCCGCCAAGCTCGTCCAGCAAGATCAGGTCGACGTGATCTTCGGCGGCATTTACAGCTCCACCAGACAGGCCATCAAGGGTCCTGCCGTGCTGAAGGGCAAGAAGCTGTACATCTATCCGGAGCAATACGAGGGACAGGAATGCGACCCGCTCATCTTCTGTACCGGCCCGGTGCCGGCGCAGCAGGTCGAGCCTCTCATTCCCTGGCTGATGCAGCACACTGGGGCGAAGAAGTTCTATTTGCCGTCAGCCGACTATATCTGGCCACACACGATGAACAAGCAGGTCCGTCGACTCGTCACGGCAAATGGTGGCGAGATCGTCGGAGAGGAGTACTTCCCGCTCGATCACACGGACTATCGCAAGACCGTCGACACGATCGCGTCCACTGGGGCAGAGGTGGTATTCAATACGATCGTTCCTCCCGGGCTCGGACCATTCCTCGAGCAGCTCTACAGCTCCGGCTTCACGAGGCGAGGTGGGCACCTGGTCTGCACCTACTTCGACGAGAACCTCCTGAATCTGGTGCCGGCCGCCCACGTGGACGGTCTGTACGGTTGCCTCGACTACTACCACGACGTCGGCGATCCATTCAGCAAGTCGCTGCTCGCTCAGTACAACAAGCTGTATCCGGGCGGTGCCCAGTTCACTGGCGGCAGCGCGTGCTCGGGTCTGTACCGGGGTATGAGGCTGTGGGAAGCGGCGGTCAAAGAAGCCGGCTCGCTCAACCAGGCGGATGTCATCAAGGCGCTGGACCACGCAAAGATCGCCGAGGGGCCGGGTGGTCCAGCGGAGATGGTGCCCGGTCAGCATCACGTTCGAATGAACATGTACATCGCCCAGGCGAGGAACGGTGCCTTCGAGGTCGTCAAGAGCCTGGGAGTGATCGACCCAAAGGAGTGCCTACAAGGGATGAAGTGAGCAGGCTCTCAACAGCTCTGGCGGACCGCTACCGCATCGAGCGGGAGCTCGGCGCGGGCGGGATGGCCACGGTGTACCTGGCGCAGGATCTCCGGCACGACCGCATGGTCGCCATCAAGGTGCTCAAGCCGGAGCTGGCCGCCGTGATCGGGGCCGAACGGTTCCTCCGCGAGATCAAGACCATCGCCACGCTGCAGCACCCCCACATCCTGGGCCTCATCGACAGCGGCGAGGTGCAGGGCACCGCCTACTACGTGATGCCCTTCGTCGAAGGGGAGAGTCTCCGCGATCGGCTGACGCGCGAGAAGCAGCTCCCGATCGCCGATGCGGTCCGGCTCGCGACCGAAGTGGCCGGGGCCCTCGACTATGCCCATCGCCACGGCGTGATCCATCGGGACATCAAGCCGGAGAACATCCTGCTGCACGACGGCTCGGCGCTGGTGGCCGACTTCGGCATTGCGCTCGCCGCGAGCAAGGCCGGCGGGACCCGGATGACCGAGACCGGGATGTCGCTGGGCACGCCACACTACATGAGTCCCGAGCAGGCCATGGGCGAGCGGGAGATCACGGCGCGCTCCGACGTCTATGCCCTGGGGTGCGTCACCTACGAGATGCTGACCGGCGACCCGCCGTTCACCGGCAGCACGGCGCAGGCCATCGTCGCCAAGGTGATGACCGAGAAGCCGGCCCCGCTCCAGCGGCAGCGGGAGCGCGTGCCCGATGCGGTGGAAGACGCGGTTCTCACCGCCCTCGAGAAACTCCCGGCGGATCGGTTCGGCAGCGCGAAGGAATTTGCCGACGCACTCGCCGGCAGCGGGACGACGGCGCGGATGACGTCTCCGCGGCTCCGCACTCGCCGCCTCGCGCCCACCCTCGGGGCCTTCGCCGCCGGCGCGCTGCTTGCCGGCCTCACCGCCTGGACCCTCCGCCCGCGCCCGAGGGCGGAGGATGTCGTGCGGTTCGCTCTCGCACTCCCGCAGAACGTGTCGCCGTTGCCACGGACCGCCAGTGGCACCACACTGACCATCTCGCCCGACGGAAGACTGGTCGTCTTCGTGGGCGATGGCAGCGACGGGATCCAGCGGCTCTACGCGCGGGAGCTCGACGAGGCGATGCCGCGCGTCCTCGGGGGCACGGAGGGCGCAACCCAACCCTTCTTCTCGCCCGACGGCCGCTGGGTCGGGTTCTGGGCCGATGGCAAGCTGCAGCGGCTGGCGCTGGACGGCCGAGCGCCGCAGCCGATCTGCGACACCCCGGAGCCGTTCGGCGTTACCTGGGCCGGTGGTGAGAACATCGTCCTGGGAAGCGCTGGGGGACTGCTCATCGTGCGCGCTGGCGGCGGAACTCCCGAACCGCTGGTCGCCGCCGATAGCGGGAACCGCCCGCACGCCGAGACCTTTCCGGTCGCCCTGCCGGGCGGCGATCGGGTGCTGTACGGGAGCTGGGGACAGGGCGGCCTCGAGGACGTGCGGATCGCCATCGTCACCCTCGGGTCGCGAACCAAGCACATCCTCGACCTTCCGGGCATCGCGCCGATCGGGGTGGCGGCTGGCCAGCTGCTCTTCTCGCGGGTGGACCGGAGCCTGTGGGCCGTCCCGTTCGATCCGGGGACTGCGC
>JBJMOX010000310.1:0-5390 GCA_045803515.1 Gemmatimonadales bacterium | reverse complement strand
TCGTCATCATCGGCATCCTGGCCGCGATCGCAATTCCGAAGTTCGCCAACACCAAGGAAAAGGCCGTGCTGGCCAGCATGAAGTCGGACCTCAGGAACCTGGTCACGGCTGAGGAAGGCTACTTCAGCGACAACCAGACCTACGCGCCGGCCATCGGCGCCGCGCAGGCGGCTGGCGTGGCGGCCTTCGTCCCGAGCCAGAACAACGTGATCGCGCTGTCGACCGTGACGGCGGGTGGCTGGGCCGCGGAAGCGACCAACGCCACGCTGAAGGGCACCATCACCAAGTGCGGCATCTACGTCGGCAGCGGCACCTCGCCGAACGCGGCGGTGGTGACCAACGAGGGCGCCCCGGCCTGCTACTGAGGCTGGGCGGATGGAGTGAGGAAGAAGGGCGGTGTCCTCCAGGTCGCCGCCCTTTTTCCTGAACACTGCCGGGCTGATCGGGGACTCGGACGATTGGTGGTAAACCTCAAACCTGACTCTCGATTGAGCGGGAGAGAGCCGTGAGAAGAGACAACCGAGGCTTTACCCTCATCGAGCTCCTGATCGTCGTGGTGATCATCGGGATTCTCGTATCGATCGTGGTCCCCAAGTTCGCCAACGGGAAGGAGCGGGCCATGGTGTCAGCCATGAAGTCCGATCTCCATAACCTGATGCTGGCGCAGGAGGCCTTCTACACCAACGGGCTCACCTATTACAACGGCCCGGTACCCGATCCGGCATTCCTGTACAACGTGTCGGAGAACATCACCGTCGCGCTGGCCAATGTCACCAGCTCCGGCTGGGCGGCGACCGCCACCCACGCCGGCACCAGCCGGACCTGTACGATCTATGTGGGCACCGGAGGTCCCGTGGCACCGGCCACCGCCGAAGGCGAGGTCGCGTGCACGCCGTGAGCCCGTAGCGCTCGCGATGGACGGATCCGCGCGCTCTCTCCGCACCGAGCTGCTGGTCAGTCTGGGCTTCGTCACTTCGGCCGCGGTCATCCTGGTCGGCCTGACGACGCTGGTCCTCACGGGGGGAGATCTTCGAGACACCATCCGGCCGCTCGCCGCGCTCTGGCTGGGGAGCACCGCGGTCTTCGTGCTCTTCGGCGTCTACGTGGTGCACCGGCTGGTGATCCGGCCGCTTCAGCGATTGACCCTGGAAGCCGATGCTCTGGCTGCGGGCAAGCTCTCCGCCTCGCAGGCGGGCTACGGCTCGGTGGAGCTGGACCGGCTGGCCGAACGCTATCGGGCGATGGCCGAGGATTTGCTGGACGTGCAGAGTCACGTGGTCCGGGTCGAGAAGCTCGCGGGCATCGGTCAGCTCGCCGCCGGCGTCGCCCACGAGGTGCGCAATCCACTCGGCGCCCTCGGCACCTACGTGGAGGTGCTCCGGCATCGGGGCACCGATCCGGTGGTCACCGACGACATGGGCTGCGCGCTCGAGCGGATCGAGCGGATCGTGCAGGGACTCGTGGATTACGCCCGACCGGGCGTTGTTCCGCCCGCCCGCTCCGCTCCGGCCGCCGCCGATCTGAATGCTGTGGTGAAGCGGGTGGTCGATTTTCTCGAGGCCCAGGGCACGTTCCGCGAGCACGAGGTCGAGCTGTCGCTCGCGCCCGAGCTGCCACCGGTGCGGGGCAATCCGCACCTGCTGGAGCAGGTGGTGGTGAATCTGCTGGTCAACGCGGCGCAGGCCGCGCCGGGCGGGCGGATCGCCGTGGGCACGCTGGCCAAGGCATTCGAGAGCGGCCATGCCGCCACGGCGCGCCAGGCGGAGAACCCGGGCAAGGGGCTCCCGCGGCGGCCGTCCCGGGCCTGGGCATCACGGCCCCGACGCCGCGATCTCGCGGTCGGAAGTCCGGGCGCAATCCTGTTCGTGGCGGATAATGGTCCGGGCGTGCCCGAGGCCGACCGGGAGCGGATCTTCGATCCGTTCTTCACCACGAAAGAGCCGGGAGAAGGAACCGGGCTGGGCCTGGCCATCGTGGCCCGGACGGTCTACGAGAGCGGTGGCGTGGTCTGGGTGGATCCAGCGCGGGAAGGTGGTGCCGTGTTCAAGGTCTTCTTACCAATAGCGGATGAGAACCCATGCGACTCCTGATCGTTGACGACGATGTCAGCCTCAGGCAATCGCTCGCGCTGCTGCTGGGCGAGTCCGGCCATGTCGTCGAGGCCGAGGGCGACCCCGAGCGGGCGCTGGCGCGCGCCTCGGCCGAGGAGTTCGATCTGATCCTCTGCGACGTCCGCATGCCCCGGACGGACGGGCTGACCTTCCTGCGGCGGTACCGCGCACAGCAGGGCGCGGCGCTGATGATCATGATGAGCGCCTACGGCAGCGAGGACGCCGCCATCGAAGCCATGCGCGAAGGCGCCTACGACTACCTGCACAAGCCTTTCCGGCCCGACGAAGTGATGATCACCATCCGCAAGGCGGAAGAGCGGGAGAAGCTCCGCCGCGAGGTGGAGACGCTGCGCTCGAGCCTCGGCGCCGGGGCGGTGCAGGACCTGGTAGTCTGCGAGAGCCGCGCGATGCGCGACCTGCTCGAGCTCGCCAGCCGAGTGGCGCGGCACAGCACTACCGTGCTCATCACCGGCGAGAGCGGCACCGGCAAGGAAGTGATCGCCCGGGCCATCCACCGGATGAGCCAGCGGAGCGAGCGGAGCTTCATCGCGATCAACTGCGCGGCCATCCCCGAGCACCTGCTGGAGAGCGAGCTCTTCGGCCACGTGCGTGGCGCCTTCACTGGTGCCACCGGCGATCGCGTGGGTCTGTTCGAGCTGGCGCACGAGGGGACGCTGCTGCTGGACGAGATCGGCGATCTCCCGCTCGACCTGCAGGCCAAGCTCCTGCGGGTGCTGGAAGAGGGCGAGGTCCGCCGGATCGGGGCCAGGGATCCGCGCCCAGTGGACGTGCGGGTCATCGCGGCCACGGGCAAGCCGCTGGAGCAGGCGGTGGAGCGGGGCGAGTTCCGGGCGGATCTCTTCTATCGGCTCAACGTGGTGCGGCTGCATCTGCCGCCCTTGCGTGAGCGGCCCGAGGACGTGCCGCCGCTGCTGATCCACTTCGCCCGCCAGGCGGCCGGCCGGCTGGGGCATCCGGTGAGCATCACGCCCTCCGCGCTCGCGGCGCTGACCCATCATTCGTGGCCCGGCAACGTGCGGGAGCTCCGGAACGCGGTGGAACGCGCGGCGGTGCTGAGCGGTGCCGGTCCGCTCGATTCCAAGGACTTCGCGCTGACGAACGGGAACGGCACCCACGCGCCGGAGAGCTCCAGCAACGGCAACGGCCCGCTGGATCTCAAGTCGCAGGTCGAGGCGGTCGAGCGCCAGGCCATTCGGAAGGCGCTGGATGCGGCCGGCGGCAACCGCCGCCAGGCGGCGAGTCTGCTCGGCGTCAGCCTCCGCACGTTGTTCTACAAGATGCGGCGGCTCCCCGTCCACTGAGCCCCGCGTCGCGCAAGAAAGCGCGCTCGGTGCAACCGAATGCAGTATGTGCGACCCGCCCGTTTTCTCATAAACCATTGCCGGAAATAGTCTTGTCGGCTGGTACGCCTCCTGCCTTAGCAGGGGGCGAACGCGGCCGCGGGACGGTGCCGCCACAGTTCAACCCGGGGGAGATGCTCCGTGATCCGTCGAGCGGGATTCAGTCTGATCGAGATGCTGATCGTGGTGGTGGTCATCGGGCTGATGACCCTGATCGCGCTGCCGCGGTTGGCGGATGCGTTCGCGCAGAACAATCTGAACAGCACGCGAGCGAAGGTCATTTCGCTCTACTCGGTGGCTCGCGCCACCGCAAGCGGGAGCAGCCGGACGACTGTGCTGCACGTAGCCGGCAATCAAGCCTACGTCACCGCCTCACCTCGTATGGTGCCGGTGGCGGGTAGCGACATTGATACGATCACGAAACCTGAGAGCATCTACACCGAGTACGGCGTTACCGCGAATGTGCTCCCCGCCGGGAGGGACTCGATCCTGATCGATCAAAGCGGGCTCGGCCGCAACGGCTCAAACACGACCATCATCCTGAGCAAGTCGGGCCGAGCCGACACTATCACCATCAGCCAATACGGGCAAATCCAGAAATGAACCAGCGCGAGCGGGGCTTCACTCTGATCGAGGTCATGCTGGCCGTCGTGCTGCTCACCATCGGCGTGATGGCGCTAGTCGGCTCATCGGCACTCGTGACCCGGATGATCGGCAAGGGCAAGGAATCCACGCTCGCGGTGCAGGTGGCCACGGCGCGGTTCGAGAAGCTCCGGACCATCGCCGCGTCAACCGCGGTTCCGTGCACGGCGGCCGGGTTTGCCTCGGGTAATGCCACCACGGCCGGTGTAACAGAGGCTTGGGTCGTGAGTGCGGCACCGGCCATTGGCACCGCCCGGGATGTCGTCGTCTCAGTGACCTACCGCGACAACCGCGGCACCGTCACCGACGCAATCACCACCACCTTCCTCTGCAAGTGACCATGACCATGACCGATCGCCGTGGGTTCACGATGGTGGAGCTGATGGTGGCGCTGGTGCTCACGCTGATGGTGGGTGGAGTGACCTATGGGCTCCTGGTCAACAACCAGCGGGTCTCGCGCTCCCAGACGGAGCACGTGGGCATGCAGGACAATGTGCGCTCGGGGGCGTTGATCGTGGCCAACGAGCTGCGCGAGGTTGGGTACGATTCGGTTCCGGCTGCTGCTCCGGCGCTTGGCCCCGGCAACGCGACCAATTCGGACCTCATTGCGATGCAGCAGGGCAAGCTCCAATACCGGGCCTGGCGGGGCATAGGGTTCACCTGTTTCCCGCCGGCCGCAAACGAGCTGCGGTTGGAGACCGGCACGTACATGGGGGTGCGTCGGCCCCAGGCGGGCGACAGTTTCGTTGTCTACGTGGAGCGGGCCAACACCACCGACCAGGACGACGCTTGGGTGCACGGCAAGATCACTGGTGCCGTGGCCGCACAGCCGTGCACGAACGGGAACGGCGGCCTGGCCCTGCCCATCACGTACCAGCCCGGAACGGATGGAGTTGCGGTGACGGGTGCCCTGATTCAGGGTGGCCCGGTCCGGATCTACGAAGCCATGGAAATGCGCCACTACCAGTCAGGTACGCAATGGTGGCTGGGCATGCTTTCCCTCAACGCTGGCGGCACCATCCAGCCGGTGCTTGGGCCTCTGGCTGACAGCACCGCCGGGCAGAGCGGACTGGTATTCAGGTACCTCAATAAGGACCGGAACCAGACAGCCGTTCTCCAGGACGTACGCGAGATCCAGGTGACGCTCAAAGGCGTCTCCGACGGCGCGGTGCGGTCTGGTGGAGGGACCAGCAGCTTCATCGTCGATACCACCGCGCTGACCACCAACGTGGCGCTCCGGAACGCGCTCCGCCCATGAACCCGACATTCTCCCAGG
>JBJMOX010000309.1:0-5026 GCA_045803515.1 Gemmatimonadales bacterium | reverse complement strand
CGGCTGGCTGAGCGCGCTGGCATTCTTCGGGGGCGCCGCCGGATTCTTCCTCGCCGAGCGGCTGCTGGAGGTCTGGGTCAGATGATGGCACGGAAACGTCCGGCCGCGGAGGCTGAAGTCTCGCTCTTCGCCAATCGGGCGGCGCAGCCCCTGGCGGGACGCATGCGGCCGCGGACTCTGGACGAATTCATCGGACAGGAGCACCTGCTGGCGCCGGGAAAACCCCTGCGCGAGGCGATCGAGCGTGGCGTGCCCGGCTCCATGATCTTCTGGGGTCCGCCCGGCAGCGGGAAAACCACCTTGGCGCACCTGGTGGCGAGCAGCACCGAGCGAGTCTTCGTCCCGTTCAGCGCGGTCACCGAGGGCGTGCCGAGGATTCGGGAGATCGTCAACGCGGCTCGCTCCCGGCTCGACGCCGGCGGGGCGCAGACGATCTTATTCATCGACGAGATCCACCGGCTCAACAAGGCGCAGCAGGACAGCCTCCTCCCGCCGGCGGAGGA
The DNA here is from genome assembly GCA_045803515.1 of Gemmatimonadales bacterium. Lineage (GTDB taxonomy): Bacteria > Gemmatimonadota > Gemmatimonadetes > Gemmatimonadales > GWC2-71-9 > CAVVWJ01. The sequence continues at coordinate 4,523 of JBJMOX010000309.1, read as the reverse complement.
CGGCACCCTGACCCTCATCGGCGCCACCACCGAGAACCCGAGCTTCGAGATCAACGGAGCGTTGCTCTCGCGCACCCGGGTCTTCGTGCTGCAGCCGCTCACCGCCGAGCACATCGAGACGCTGCTCCGGCGCTCGCTGGCGGACGAGGAGCGCGGGCTCGGCGCGATGCAGCTCCAGGCGGACGACGACGCGCTGCGCTCGATCTCGGTCGAGGCCGATGGGGATGCCCGGCGCGCGCTCACCGTGCTCGAGGCGGCGGCCGCCCACGTCGGCGTGGGCGGCCAGATCACCTCCGAGGTGGCGCGCGAAGCGATGCAGAAGCGCTTCGCCCGGTACGACAAGGGGGGCGAGGAGCACTTCAATCTGCTCTCCGCCTACCACAAGTCGCTCCGGGGCAGTGACCCGCAGGGTGCGCTCTACTGGATGGCGCGGATGCTCGACGGCGGCGAGGACCCGATGACCCTCTTCCGCCGGGCCATTGCCATGGCCGCCGAGGACATCGGATTGGCCGATCCCAACGCGCTGCCGCTCGCCGTGGCGGCCCGGGACGCCTTTCACATGCTGGGCCCCCCGGAGGGCTACCTGCCGCTGGCCGAGATGACCATCTATCTGGCTACCGCTCCCAAGTCGAACAGCGCCAAGGTGGCGCTCGGGGCGGCACTGGACGCGGCCCGGAACACACCGGCCGCGCCGGTGCCGTTGCACATCCGGAACGCGCCAACCGGCCTCATGAAGGAGCTCGGGTACGGCCGTGGGTACCGCTACGCACACGATTCCCCCGAGGGCTACCTGCCGCAGGAATACCTGCCGGATGAGCTTCGGGGCAGCGCGTTCTACGTGCCGGGGCCATTCGGGTACGAGAAGAAGGTCGCGGAACGGCTGGAATGGTGGCAGAAGCGGAAGGAGGAGGGCGAGGACGCGGCGGAGTAGTGGCTAGTGCAGGCGGTTATATTGCATTGGCGGATCGATCGGAGAATCATGGGTCTCCTCAGGGAGCTGAGCACCATCACGGGAGCGATCGTGCTGGCGGGATGCGCCGCCATCGGGGAGACCTTCAAGGCCCCGGAAGTCCATCTCGACCGTGTGGTGCTGCGAGGCGTCAACATCACCGGCGGGGTGCTCGATCTCCAGCTCGGCGTGCTCAACCCGAACCGGTTCGACCTCCAGGGCACCAAGCTCCAGGTCGGCTTCGATGTGCAGGACTCGCACGTGGGCGACGTCGAGTACCGCGACGAATTCCAGGTGCAGAAGGGCGACACCGCGGCAGTCACGCTTCCCTTGCGGTTCAACTGGTCCGGGGTGAGCGGTGCTGTGCGCTCCGCGCTGGGGCAGGGGGCCCTGCCGTATACGTTGAAAGGCCAGCTCACGCTGCGGACGCCGTTCGGGCCGCGCGTGGTGCCGTTTACGACAGAAGGACGCGCTCCGCTCACCCGGCTGGGCGGACTGATCCCCATTCCGACCGGTCGATGATACCGGGAGGCGAGGAGTCTCCATTCGAACACTGATTCAGGTTCGTGATCCGGTCGAGCGTGCGGTGCTGGTGGCCGCTCCGCGGAAGGGCTCGACCGATGCCCACCACGTCACCGAACACCTCGAAGAGCTCACCCGGCTGGTCGATACCGCCGGAGCCGAGGTGGTCGGGCGGGTCACCCAGCAGATCGCCGCTCCCAATCCGGCCACGCTCATCGGGGAGGGCAAGGTGGAAGAAGTGGCCGCCGCGGTCAACGCGGTCGATGCCACCCTGGTCATCTTCGATGAGGAGCTCAGCCCGGTCCAGGGCGCCAACCTCGAGCGCGAGCTCGACGTGCGGGTCATGGACCGGTCGGAAGTCATCCTCGACATCTTCTCCACCCGGGCCCGGAGTCACGAGGCCAAGCTCCAGGTCGAGCTGGCGCAGCTCGAGTATCTGCTCCCGCGGCTCACTCGGATGTGGACCCACCTTTCACGCATCCGCGGCGGTATCGGGCTCAGGGGGCCTGGCGAAACCCAGCTGGAGACCGACCGGCGCCTGATCCGGCAGCGCATCCAGGGACTCAAGGCCAAGCTGAAAGGAGTCGAGCGCCATCGGGAAAATCTGCGCGCTGGGCGAGACCCGATGCTCAGCGTGGCTCTCGTAGGTTATACCAACGCGGGGAAGTCGAGCATCCTGCGGGCGCTCTCAGGTCAGCATGAGATCCTGGTCGAGGACCGGCTCTTCGCCACGCTCGATACGCTGACCCGCGAGGTGGAGCTGGGCGAGGGCCAGAAGGCCCGGGTGACCGATACGGTCGGCTTTATCCGGAAGCTGCCGCACCACCTGGTCGCGAGCTTCCGAGCCACGCTGGAGGAGGTCCGTGATGCCGACCTGCTCCTCCACATCATCGACGCGAGCCATCCCGACTGGGAGGGCCAGCTGCACGTGGTGGAGCGGGTGCTGGCCGAGCTCGACCTGGCCGACCGGCCCATCCTGTCGGTGTTCAACAAGATCGACGCGGTGCCCGATCCCGTGGGGTTCGCGAAGCGGGTGCGGGAGCTCTACCCCGGTGCCATCACGACCAGTACGATGCGGACCGACGGCATCGCCGCTCTCAAGACGGTGCTCAGGACGATGGAGCGAAAGGGCCGCCCGACGGTGAAGATCCGCCTGCCGGTGGCCGATGGGGCCAGGCTGGCCTCACTCTACCGCCAGGGCGAGGTGCTGGGCCGTGACCAGGTCGGGGACGAGTACGAGGTGATGGTCCGGCTGGATCGCTGGCAGGTCGAGCGGCTGCAGCACGAGGGCGTGCAGGTGACCGAGGCGCTGGACGGTGCGACGCTACGCAGGGCGAGCGGGGCGTAGCACTGCTACCAGAGATTGATTCACACCTTCGTGCCCGCATTCCGATGCACGAGTTCATCCGATTCACCACGGAAACACGGAATCCACGGAATCTCACGGAAAAAAGCCGGTAAACAACAACCGCTTGTTTTTTCCGTGTTTCTTCCGTGGATTCCGTGTTTCCGTGGTGAATCTTCCTACACCAGCTACTTCTCCCCGCTCAGCACCTGCTCCAGGATCAGCCACCGGTTCATTCCCGCGAACTTCTGGTGCATCTTGGTGCTCGGTGACCCGCCCGCGGCCTCGTCCTCCTCGATCTGCAGATCGGCCAGCGCCCCGAGCCCGTTGTCGAGGAACTTCCTGAGTCCCTTCTCCAGCGCCATCCCGGCCGTGCGGAAGTTGAACAGGGTGGAGAACTGCAGGGTGAAGCCCAGATCGGCGAGCTGCTGATTGGTGATCAGTGTGCCGGCCTTCTTGGCCTTCCCGAAGTAGAGGGAGGGCGAAAGGTTGAAGCCCAGCATCTGATTGGGGTAGTACTTGCGGACCCCTTCCGCGAACTCCTGCGGCTGCTCCAGCTCGGTATTGTTGAACTCCGGCCAGATCACGTCCACGCCCAGCTCCGCGGCCTCCCAGGAGTCCTCGATGGCCATCTTCACGCCACCCGCTTCCTGGTCCGGCAGCGCGCCGTCGATCGAATCGGTGCGGGCGATGATCACCACATCGACCCCGGTGGCCTGGGCTGCCGCCTTGATGGCCTTGAGCTTGGCGATCCATTGGTTGCGCGGAACCAGGACCTTGCTGCGCTTCTGCTTGCCCACGTTCACGATGTGGCCGCAGGTGCGGTTCGACGGGTCCTGATTCTCCAGGTGGACGCCGCCGGCGCGGGCGCGGATCAGCTCGGTGGCCAGGGTGAAGGTCTGGGTCGGTCCACCGAAGCCGGCCTCCATGTCCACGAACGCCGGCGGGGCATCCAGCAGCTCCCGGCCCTCGGTGTCGTAATAGTGGGTGTTCCGCGCGCCCTCGACGCCCATCCACATCTCATGGACCAGCTTGACCATGTCGTGCGAGGCATAGACCCCGATGTCGGGGAACATGCTCTTGGTCGCGGCGAGCTGCCAGCCGCTCCCATACAGCGCCTTGAAGCCGAGCCGGGTCATGATGGCCGCGGTGAAGGCGTCGTAGGCCCCCGCCGTATGGAGATAGCTCCCCGCTGCCTGCGCCTCCCGCAGGAGCCGGCGAAGCTTGTCTGCCGGGACCTCGAGTTCGGGCGGAGCGAACAGCTTGCCGACGGCCGCGGCGGGGAAGCCAGCGTTGGGCGATACCGGAGGGGTGACGGCGGCCATGAACATTCGCCTCCTTCGAATGGAGCGCGGCGCCACCGGCATCCGGTGCGCCGCGAGCCTCGGCCCGCCAGGGGGCTGGCGGGAGAGCGGGTTTGTGAAACTATTCACATGATAGCACAGGGGGAGGGATTGCGCCAGATGGAAGGGCGGGAAGGACGGGAAGGACGGGAAGGACGGGAAGGTTCGCGGAGCTGTCATCCAGCACGAAGCTGTCATCCGTAGCGGAGCGAGGGATCTTTTCGACAGGATCGGAACTCGGCTGCAAGCGTTCCCGATTCGCGGGCAAGACCCCCTCGTCGCTGGCGCTCCTCCGGATGACCGCACACCTCCCCGTCCTCCCCGCCCTTCCCGTCCTTCCCGCCCTTCCCGTCCTTCCCGCCCT
>JBJMOX010000308.1:0-9100 GCA_045803515.1 Gemmatimonadales bacterium | reverse complement strand
GGCGATCACCTTGCCGGCAAGCTTCCCGTCCAAGTGGAATCGGCCGCGCATCTGCAGGAAATAGCGTCGAAACGATGCCGCCTGCATTTCGGTCGCGAGGGCGTGACCGGTCTCGACCTGCAGACGCACGCTGTCCGGGCCGCGGGTAGCCAGGAGTCGAAATCGTTCCGGGGCAGTGCCTCCGGTGAAGCCCTCGGCAGGCCTGCTGCCCTGATAGTCGATCCCATCGAACCGCAGCACCTGGAGCACGCCGAGCGAATCGACCAAGGTAAGGAAGAAAGGGGAGCTCATGCCGCCCGTCGTGCTGAACCCCGCCTGCTCCGGCCCATACACGCCTCCGTACAGCAGGCTCAGGCCCGTCCCCCGGGCGGCGCCCCATTCCCAGGTGACGTCCCGCCAGATACCCCAGTTGTGGTCGTGATAGGCGGGCACATCCCTCAGGGCCACACAGTGCCCGCCGAGACAGATCCTGCCGCTCGCCGACGCCGCGAGCGCCGGGACCACGTAGCCCGAGACGAACTCGCGGTCTCGGAGCTCGACCGCCGGGAAGTACCGATTGGGAAGCGGGCGGACCGCCAGATCGATGCCGAGGGCACCACCCATGCCCCGGGCACGAACGGAGAGCGTATAGATGCCATCACGCTGGCGGACCGAGCTTCCGCCGATGGTCAGGTCGGCCCGCGCGGTATCGAAGCTGACGTGGTCGGAGGGTGCCTCGGCGCCAAAGCGCTCATATCGACCGTCGGGCCGGCGGTGGGTGATCAGGATGCGGCCACCCCACCTGCCACCGGGCACCTCGCCACCCACAAGGTACGTGAGATACCACCACTCGTCCGGCGAGGTCACCAGATTGAAGTAGTGCCACTCGCCCCAGGCGGAGTCGGGTCGAAGGGGAATGTGAAACCGATCGAGCTCATCGTAGAGCTGTTGGCGGGTCGGACTGACGTAGGCGGAATCGGCGGGTGAGTCCTCCCAGCGACCCTGGAGCACGCCGATGCCGGACGCGAGCACGCGAGCCCGGCTGGGGATCTCGCCACCGGCCCGGACGGGGCGCGGGCGGCAGGGAGCCGCGGCCGCGCAGAGGTAGAGCAGCTTGCCTTCAATGGCGGGTGCCACGGCGCGCACCAGGGCCGCGTGCCTCCTACCGCCCAGCACGACTCGGGTGAGAAAGCGCGCGCGGTCGATCCCGAAGAACATGGCACCCAGTCCCCCAGTGCGCATCGCCTCGACATCGATCCCCTGGGGAAGCACCGTCACCTCGCCGCCGCCGACGAGGGATACGTCCCGCGCCTGTTCCAGCATCGCCTCGCCCACCGAGAGCAGCACCACCATCACCCCCACGCCCAGCGAGAATCCGAGCAGGAGGAACAGGGTACGGAGCTTTCGGACCCAGAGGTGGCGAAAGGCCAGAATGAGGAGCATCAGTCGCGGATGGTCCCGTCGATCATGTGGATCACTCGTCTGGCCTCACCGGCGAGACGCTCGTCGTGGGTCACTACGACGAGCGTGACACGATCGGCATTGAGGCATCGGAAGAGATCCAGGATTCCCTGCCCGGTGGCCGCGTCGAGCTCACCAGTCGGCTCATCGGCGAGAACCAGGTGCGGCCGGTTCGCCAGGGCGCGCGCGATAGCCACCCGCTGCATCTCACCGCCCGAGAGCTGGGTGGCCCGGTGTTCCGCGCGATGGCTCAGGCCGACATAGGCGAGCAGGTCGAGCGCCCGGGCGCGCCGCTCGGGTCCCCGCACCCCGGCCTCCGCCATCGGCAGCTCCACGTTCTCCCTGGCGGTGAGGACCGGCAGGAGATGAAAGCGCTGGAAGATGAAGCCCAGGCGAGTGAGCCGAAGCCGGGTGAGCTGGTGATCAGAAAGGCCGTCCAACCGGGTACCCAGCAGCTCGACGGTGCCGGCCGTCGGGGTGTCGATTCCGCCGACGAGCTGAAGCAGGGTGGATTTCCCGCAGCCCGATGGGCCGACCACCGCGACGTACTCGCCGGCGTCGATTTGGAGCGACACATCGCGCAGGGCGTGCACCGTCTCGCCGTTCATCGGATAATCCTTGCGGAGATGATGCGCGAGAAGGAGCGTGGGAGCGTCCGACCCGGGCGGAGCACTCACGTGGCCTCCTCCCGAAGCGTTCGCGCGATGGGGGCCCGGGAAGCGAGCCATGCCGGATACAGACCCGCGAGCGATCCGGTCACGAGGAGGACGATGGCCGCGGTACGCAGAGTGTCCAGGCGGGGTACGAAGAAGGAGAACGCCGCCGGAAGTCCCGGGAAGCTGGTGAGAATGGCGTCCAGCCGGCGGGCGGCGAGAATGCCCAGCAGGATTCCCAGGGCGGCTCCGATCACGGTCAGCACGGTGGTCTCGGCCAACACCTGACGCACCACCGTCCCCCGGCTCACGCCGATGGCGCGGAGCGTGGCGATCTCGCCCAGGCGCTCGTGAACGGTGATGGTCATCAGGGTCGCGATGAGCAGGACCGTCACGATCACGCTCATGGAGCCGAGGATGTAGGAGAGCTGCCGGAAGTACACCAGGCGCCGCTTAAACTGGACGACCAGATCGGCCACGCTGTTGACCTCGAGCCGGGGGAAGCGCTCCCGGAGGCCTGCCGCGACTCGCGCCACCGCGGTGTCTTCTCGAACCTTGACCACCAGAAGCGACGCCCGATCCTCCACCTCCTGATGGGCGAGGCGCTGCATCAGCGGGAGCACGGTCCCCACCGATGGCTGCCCCCGGTAATCGTAGAGCCAGCGCACCAGTCCCCGCACGACCAGCCGGCGGCCCACCGAAGCCGTGACCACCTGTGGGTCGAGACGACCGACCAGCGTCACGGTATCATCAATCCCCGCGCCCAGGCGGATTGCCGCGACCTCGCTCAGCAGCACCCCGGTCGAGTCCACCCGGGTGAGATCGTGGCCCGAGCTCAGACGGTAGAGACCCTGTGCGGTCGGGTCGATGCCGTACCCGAAGAGTGTGACCAGGGAATCGGAGACCCGTCCGTAGATCGCGGTTCCGAACACCGGACCGGCCGACTCGATGGCGGGGTCCGAACGGAGCGCGGCGACGATCTCCGACGCATGGGAGAGGGTTGCCTCGGTATCGAAGGGGAGGGTGCCCTTGGGCGTGAGCCGAATCTGATAGCCACGGCCGAGCAGCAGATCGGAGAACGACTTGTCGATCCCGCCACTGAGCATGACCATGTCGAGCAGCATCGCGGCCGCCACGGCGATCCCGGCCAGCGAGAGGCCGGTCCTGAGCGGCTGTCGCCCCAGGCTTCGAAGCCCCCACAGCAGACTCCTCATCCCCGCCCCCACAGGACCATCGGCCGGGTGCGGACCAGCCGCCACGCGGCGAGGGCACCGGCCACGAGCCCGAGCCCGAGCGAGAGCGCAACGCTGAAGGACACGATGCCGGGCGTAATCAGGGAGAACGTGAGCGCGGTATCGAAGAACCTGCGGTAGTACGCGTTGGTGGCAGCCCCGGCCACCAGGGCGAGCAGAGTACCCAGCCCGGACCCGACCACCGCGACCACGGCCGCCTCCAGCAGTAGGGCACCGAAGATGGTCCGCCGGCGCACGCCCACGAACCGCATGACCGCCGCATCCATCCGCCGCTCCTCGACCTTGAGCAGCATGATGCACAAGAGAAAGACCGCGCCCGCGACAATGGTGATCACGGCGATGGCGCGATGGAAGCGACTCACCACCAGGAAGGTCTGGGAGGACTGGGCGGCGATCGCGTCCGACCGGTAGGGCTGGTAGCCGAAGGCGTTGCGCTCCAGCTCGGCGACCAGGGTGTCAGGGGAAGCGTGGGGCGCCAGGCCGATGCCGAAGCGGTCGACGCGGTCGGGCGCCCCGAGCAATGCGGCGAGGTCAGGCAGGTGGAGGCGGACGTGCCGTTCCTGCTTGGTGATCTCGGCGGGGTCGGGGCGGGGCTCATAGATGGCGGCGACCCAGGCCACGCGGCGCATCGAATCGGAAGCGGTGCCCAGGCGAACCGTATCGCCCACCGCAAGTCCGAGCTCCTGGGCGAGCCGGCGCTCGACCGCGATTCCGGGCACCTGAGCCGGCAGCGGTCCGCTCAGGACCAGCAGCAGAAACGCAAGCGCTCGCAGCACGGGCCTATGGTCGTGCTTCCATACATATCTCCGACCCGTACAGCGTCCTGGCGACGCGAGCCATCGTCATCATGACGATGAACTTAAGCCTTATCGACCGAGTGCTTAAGTATCAAGTCGCCGAGGTCAAGGACCTGGCACGGCAGACGGCCTCCGCGACCGAGGAGGTCAGCAGGAAGATCGCGGCGATTCAGCAGGACGCCGCACGGCCACGGAGCTCCAGCAACCGGTGGCGCAGTTCCAGTTCGAGAGAGCGGAGGCACCGCCCCCGGGTCCGCGTGAGCCGGTACGGCGGCGACGCACCACGCCAGTGGGAGCGGCCTGAGGCCCGAGAGCACTCAGGCAAGCCACGCGCGGAAGGTGCCGACCAAGAGCCAGACGTTGAGCCCGATGATCGCCGCCGCTACCCCCCACGCGGTGGCGACCAGCCAGGGTTGGTTGACGAAGCCGCCCATCTTGCCCCGCTGACTGGTGAAATGGACCAGCGGCACCACGGCGAACGAGAGCTGCAGGCTCAGGATGACCTGGCTCAGAATGAGCAGCGCACCCGCTCCCTTCTCGCCGTAGAGAATCGTCACGATGACGGCGGGGATGATGGCGATGAGCCGGGTAATCAACCGCCGGAGCCAGGGCGGCAGCCGAATGTCGAGAAAACCCTCCATCACGATCTGACCTGCCAGCGTGCCCGTGATCGTCGAGTTCTGCCCTGAGGCGAGCAACGCCACCGCGAACAGCGTACTCGCGACGGTGGTGCCAAGCAGCGGTGCGAGCAGCCGGTAGGCGTCGCCGATCTCCGCCACTTCCTGGTGGCCGGTCTCGTGGAACGTGGCCGCGGCGAGCATCAGGATGGCGGCGTTGATGAAGAAGGCGAACAGCAGCGCCACGGTGGAGTCGAGGGTGGCGAACCGGATCGCCTCGCGCTTCGACGCATCGTCGGGCAGCACCTTCCGGGTCTGCACGATGGACGAGTGCAGATAGAGATTGTGCGGCATGACGGTGGCGCCGAGAATGCCGATGGCGATGTAGAGCATTGCCGGATTGGTCACGATCTGGGTCGTGGGGACCAGCCCGTGCACCACCGCCGCCAGCTCCGGCCGTGCCATGAAGAGCTCCACGCCGAAGCACATGCCGATGGTGGCGACCAGCACGATCACCAGCGCCTCGAGGTAGCGGAAACCCCGATTCTGCAGCAGCAGGATCAGCAGCACGTCCAGCGCCGTCAGGCAGACCCCCCACACCAGCGGGATCCCCAGCAGCAGGTTCAAGGCGATGGCCGACCCGATGACCTCCGCAAGGTCGCATGCGGCGATCGCGATCTCGCAGAGCACCCAGAGCACGAAGCTCACCGGGCGCGAGTAGTGGTCCCGGCAGGCCTGCGCCAGGTCCCGCCCGGTCACGATTCCGAGCTTGAGGGCGAGCGCCTGCAGCAGGATCGCCATCAGGTTGGAGATCAGGATGACGCTCAGCAGGGTGTAACCGAAGCGGGCCCCGCCGGCGAGATCGGTGGCCCAGTTGCCGGGATCCATGTAGCCCACCGCCACCATGTACCCCGGGCCGGCGAACGCGAGCGCCTTCCGCCAGAAGGAGACGCCCCTCGGCACGTGGATCGAGTGGTGCGATTCCGGGAGGCTCGGCATGGTGCGGGGGAAGCGCCAGCCGGACAGGTCCTCCATGGGAGGAGTGGAGGCGGCGTTCATCGGCTGCCTCCCGGGGCGCACAGCAGCACGTGGGCCAGCTCCTGCCCGATGATATGGCGCTCGCCGGCCGCCTCGAGCGTCACCGGTCCCCCGAACGGCTGGCGGTCCAGGAGGGTCACCACCACCCCTGGCCGGAGCCCAAGCGAGGCGAGGTAGCGAAGCCGCTCCGGTTGGCTCTCGTCGACCCGGCGGATCTCGGTGATTTGCCCGACACCAATTTCGGAGAGAGGGGTGCACACGGGCTCGTGGATGGAGCCATCGGCCTCGGGGATGGGGTCGCCATGAGGATCGGTCGCCGGATGGCCGAGGGCGCCCGCCATCCGCTCGACCAGCTGGTCGGTCACCGCGTGCTCCAGCCGCTCGGCCTCCTCGTGGACCGTGTCCCAGGAGTACCCGAGGAACTGGACCAGGTAGGCCTCGATCAGGCGGTGGCGCCGCACCATCCTGAGCGCCGCCCGGCGGCCTTCCGCCGTGAGCTGCACACCCTTGTATGGCAGATGCTCCAGCAGGCCCAGCTCGGTCAGCCGCTTGACCATGCCGCTGACCGAGGGCGCGGAGAGCTCGAGGAGGTGGGCGATCTCACTGGTCGAGGCGGGCCGGCCCTCGGGAGAGAGCCGGTAGATCGCCTTGAGATAGTCTTCGACGGAACGAGTCAGTGACTCGGTGACAAGGGACGGAGACACGATCGCCCGTGGTTTAGGTTGCCCTAAACCTGGGATAAGATCGGCCTAATGTCAAGGTTCTGTCACGCGAATGTCGGGATCAGCCCGGCGCGAGGTGGGCCAACAGTCCGCTGAGCACGCGCTCGGTCATGCCCCAGACGATCGCATCATCCAGCTGGTAGGCGGCCACGTCCCGGCTCTCCCCCCCGATCTCGAGCCGGACGGAGTGGTGGGTTCCGGGCAGCAACAGGCGATCGAGCTCGACCCACCGCGCGCCGGCGACCTCGGGGTTGAGCGTGAGCGGGGGGCGCTCGCGGACAAGGAAGACGTGGGGGCGGATCGCGATCGGGGGCAGGACCGGGGTGCGGGGGACCACGTCGTCGAGGCCGCCGAGCAGGTGGTCTCGCGAGTGCGTGAGGCCGAGCTCCTCGGCGGTCTCCCGGATGGCAGTCGTGATCAGGTCGTCATCGGCCGGCTCGCGACGGCCGCCGGGAAGGGCCATGTGGCCGGACCAGGGATCACCGACCCGCTCGGCGCGGCGGATGAGGAGGACGGCGTCGGGAGCCGGCACCAGAATCACCGCGACCGCTGCCCAGCGCAGGCCCTCGCCCTCCGGCTCGGGGTCGGTCCACGGTCGGTGGGAGGCGAGACGCTCCCGCAACCGGTCGAGCCGGGCGGTCAGTGGTTGTGGGTGTGACATCCGCCGCCGCAGCACCCGCCTCCTGGCGGGGGACCGAGGCGACTGTAATCGGCAGGAGCCGTTCCGCTCGCGGAACGAGCCGTCCCGCTCGCCGGACGGGCGGTCAGGGACATCAGGCGCTCGAGCTTGCGGCCCTGACAGTCGGGACAGGCAACCTTGGTGTCGGAGCGCACCAACTGCTCGAACTCGGTTCCGCAGCCGGCGCAGCGATAGTTGTAGATGGGCATGGAGGGAGATTCGCCAGTCCTGCGCGGGGGGTCAAGGTGTGGCGACGCCGGCGAGGCCGGTGAGTCGCTCGCTGGCTTCCCAGAGCCGCCGCGCGAGCGCTTCGTCGTAAGACGCGGGGGAGCTCCGGGTGACGCGGCGACCATCGAAGTACGTCCCGGTGACCTGCTCCACCTCGGGAGCCGCGGCGAGGTGGACGATGGCCGTCGCCGCCTTCTCCGGGCTGGCACCGAACGTCCGGGCCAGCGCGCCGCCCACGACCGGCAGGTTCATGTAGTCGGACAGGAGCTTGGTGGCGATCACGCCGGGATGCACGCAGTTGGCGGTGACGCCGGTGCCTTCGAGCCGGCGGGCCAGTTCGTAGGTGAACAGAATATTCGCCAGCTTGGTCCGGCCGTAGACCCGGACCGGATCGTAGCGGCGCTCGCTCTGCAGATCGTTGAGGTCGAGCGTGCCGCCTTGATGGGCTCCCGAGGTGACATTGACGATCCGGGAGGGCGCTCCGGCCTCCAGCCGGTCCAGCAGCAGACGGGTGAGCAGGAAGTAGGCGAGGTGGTTCACGGCGAACTGTCGCTCCAGTCCGTCCACCGTGACTTCACGCTGCCGGACGATGACGCCCGCGTTGTTGATCAGCACGTGGATCCGGGGGTGCCGGTCGCGGAGCGTCGCCGCGGCCGCGCGGACGTCCGCCTGTACCGAGAGGTCCGCGGCCACCACCTCCGGCCGGGGCGCCGCCGAGCCGCTGGCCACCGCGTCCGCGACCGCCTCGCCGTCCTCGGCCCGGCGGGCGATCAGCACCAGCGTTGCCCCGAGGGCCCCGAGCTGTTCCGCCGCTGCCCGCCCGATGCCGCGGCTGGCCCCGGTCACGACGCAGACGCGCCCGTTCAGGTTGACGTGGGGAGTCGTGAGGCGACTCATCTCAGCGCAGCTCCGACGACAACAGTGCGACGGTCGCTTCGAACACCCGCTCGAGCTCGGCGGTGCCGCCGTTCCATGGGTGGGTGGCGCCGAAGGTATGGCCGGCGTTCTCGATCGGAAGGAACCGGCTGGTTCCGGCTGGAGCGACGGCCGCGAGGCGTTCGCCCTCCTCCAGCGGCACCGACTCGTCGAGTGCCCCGTGCACGATCAGCCAGGGAATCCGGATCCGAGACGCCGCAGCGGCGATGTCGAGCGCGGCGCGGTGACACTCGATGTCGTCGAGCACGTCCGGGTAGAGCGGAAGCACCTGACCGGTGCGCGCGTTCCTGATCTGCTTGACTCCCGCCGCGCGCCACTCGGCGCGTTCGGGCGCCGGCCACCGGTCCACGGTCGAGATCGCGGACCAGGTGACGAGGGCCCCGATCCGCGAGTCCCGTGCGGCCTGAAGCACGGCGACGCCGCCGCCGCGCGAATGGCCCACCAGGCCCAGGCTCGAGGGCGGCCTCACCCCCAGCTCTCCCTCGGAGAGCGCGTCCAGGACCCGTCCCAGATCGGTGAGCCCGGCCGTGAAGGTGTCATGCGCGAACCGCTCGGGCAGGGAAAACTCACCAGCATCATCCACCCCGCTACCACTCAGATTGAGGGTGACGGCAGTGAACCCGGCGCGCGCGAGCCGCTCGGCCAGGGGAGGAAACATGCCCCAGTCCTTGAACCCCTTGAAGCCGTGGAGCACCACGATGGCCGGGCGAGGAGAGCCGCGTCCGCCGGCGCGGACG
>JBJMOX010000307.1:0-7400 GCA_045803515.1 Gemmatimonadales bacterium | reverse complement strand
GGCGCCGACGTAGAGGATCCGGGTCTCCGGAATCCGCTGGCAGACCGCCTGGGCGATCGCCTGCATCAGGTGGGTCTTGCCCAGCCCGGTGGCGCCGTAGATGAAGAGCGGGTTGTAGGTCTTGCCCGGCGACTCGGCCGCCGCGTGCGCCGCCGCGGCCGCCAGCTCGTTGGATTTCCCGATGACGAAGGTGTCGAAGGTGTACCGCTCGTTCAGCGGCTGGGTACTGGGGTTCGTGGGAACCACGGCCACGGGAGCGGGAGTGGCGGGCGCCACGAAGAAGTCCATCTGGGGACGCTTCTGCCGATCCTCATGCACTCGGAATACCACCGATGTCGGCTGGCCGAGCACCGGCTCGGCGAGTCGAGAGAGGATGGTCGCGTGCTTCGTCTCGTTCCACTCGACGGCGAACTGGTCCGGCGCTCCAACGATGAGACGGCCCTCGTCCAGGGCGATCGCCTCGGTCGGCTCAAGCCAGGTCCGGATCGTGTGATCTGGAAGTTCGCGGTGCGCCTCATCGAGGATGCGCTTCCAGGCGTCTTTAGCGGATAGCTGCATCGATACTCGAAAACGGTGGGGAATTTTTCAAGGGCAGGAGATGTTACGGATCGGCTGTGGAAAAGTCAATGCGGGCTTGACAGCGGGAAAATCACCTGTCGGTGTGGCGCGCACGAGCCCGCCTCGCCAGCAGCGAAGCGAACGACCCGCGTCAACTCACGGCGTGGGTCAGCGGTGGGACGCGCTCGCGGCGGCGGGGCTTCGCGGCTTGACCCTGGTCGAGTCTCTAACTAGCTTCCCCGGCTCACTTTGGAGGAACGCCCGCATGAAACCATCGTATCGGCCGCGCAACAAGCGCCGGATCAACAAGCACGGCTTCCGGGCCCGCATGGCGACGCGGTGGGGACGAGCGGTCCTCTCGCGGCGGCGCAAGAAGGGTCGCAAGCGGCTCACGGTCTCGCTGCCATCGAAGCACGGAGGCTCCTGACGCCCTCGGCGCGCCTGCCGCGAGCGCATCGGCTCGCGCGCGCGTCCGACATTCGCCGCTGCCTCACTCATGGCCGGCGCCGCCGCTTCGAACATCTGGACATGATCTGGACGGACAACACAACGGGCCACCCGCGGATGGGACTGATCGTTCCGAAATTTCAGTCGTCCGCAGTGGCCCGCAATCGTCTCAGGCGGCGCCTTCGCGAGCTCTGGCGTCTGGAGCTCCAGCCGCATCAGCCCGCCTGGGATCTCGTCATCCGAGCGCGCCGCGAGGCCTACGGCGCCACTTATCCCGCGTTGCGAGACGATCTCCGCGGCTGGCGCCGCGCCGCGCTTCCAACGGCCTGAGCGGTGTCACGGCTCTCCGAGGCGCCCCGCCGGCTTCTCGCCCTGCTGATTCGCGGCTACCAGCGCATTCTCTCCCCGCTTCTGCCGCCGAGCTGCCGATTTCATCCGTCATGCTCTCAGTACGCTCTCGAAGCAGTTGGCCGGCACGGCGCGCTCAAGGGTACCTGGCTGGCCGTCCGGCGTCTCGCCCGCTGCCATCCGTTCCATCCCGGCGGGTTCGATCCCGTCCCCTGACCCGGTGACCTGAGGCCATGGACCGTCGTACCGTTTGGGCGATTCTGATCATGATGGTCATCGCCATCGCGCCCGCGCTCCTCATCAAGCGACCTGCCCCCAAGGTGGGGGCCGCCGCCGGCGCGCGGGACACCAGCGCCACCACTGCCGCTCCGACGCCGTCGGCCCCACCTGCGCCGGCACCGGCCGACAGCCTGCGTCCCGATACCGTCGGCGGTGCGCCTCGTCCTTCAGCCGAGGATACGGTCCGGGTCAGCTCACCGCTCTACACCTACGGGTTCAGCACCCGGGGCGGACGCCTGGTTGAGGCGACCCTCGCGCGCTATCGCTCCATGGACCCGGCCGAGCGAGGACACCCGGCCCAGATCATCCCGCCAGGCAGCAATCTCCTCGGCCTCACCCTGGTGATCGGCCGGGACAGCGTGCCGCTCGCCGACTGGCCCTTCACCGTCCAGCCCAACGCGCTGAGGGTCAACGGACCGGGCGAGCTCCGGCTTTCCGCTACCCGCGGCGCGGTGACCGTCGACCTCACCTACACCTTTCAGCCGGATGACTACCGGGTGGCCGTCTCGGGCCGGGTGACCGGCGTCGGCCCCAACGGCGGCCAGCTCCTGATCGGCATGGGGCCGACGCTGGGGAACACCGAGGCCAACGAGGTCGAGAACCACCGGGCCCTGGCGCTGGTCACCAAGCAGCGCAGCGCGGACCGCATCGACTTCGCCAGCCTCAAGATCGGCGAGCCCCGAACGGTCAGCGGCCCGCTCGAGTGGGTCGCGGTCAAGTCGAAGTACTTCGTCACCGCCGTCTTCGGATTCGACAGCACGGGCGGGGCGATCGGCGGAGTCGCCGCGACCGGCCTCCCCAGCGCCACCGAAAAGCATCCGATCAGCGCCGACGTGCGCCTGAGCCTGCCGGTGCCGCCAAGCGGCGCGTTCGAATACGGCCTGTATGCCGGGCCCATGGAGTACGACCGCCTGAGCCGCATCGGCCACGACTTCGACGACGTGAATCCTTACGGCTGGCCCGGCTTCCGGACCATCATCCGCCCCGTCGCCGTGGCCGTCCGTTGGCTGCTGGTCTGGATGCACGAGCACCTGCACCTGGCCTACGGCCTGGTCCTGGTGTTCTTCGGGGTCCTGGTGCGGGTGCTGCTCTGGCCCCTCAACCAGAAGGCGATGCGCGCCAACATGCAGCTGCAGGCGGTGCAGCCGCTGATGAAGGACATCCAGGAGCGCTACAAGAACGACCCCCAGAAGCTGCAGCAGGAGATGTTCAAGCTCTACAAGGAGCACAGCGTCAACCCGCTGGGGGGCTGCTGGCCGATGCTGCTGCCGATGCCGGTGCTGTTCGCGCTCTTCTTCGTATTCCAGAACAGTATCGAGCTCCGGGGTGCCTCGTTCCTCTGGCTGCCGGATCTTTCGCGCCCCGACCCGCTCTACATCATTCCCCTGGTGATGGGGCTTTCGATGTTCGGGCTCAGCAAGGTGGGCCAGGTCGGGATGGAGCCCAATCCGCAGATGAAGATGATGCTGTACGTCATGCCGGTGATGATGACGTTCCTCTTCCTCAACTTCGCGTCGGGGCTCAACCTGTACTACGCGGTGAGCAATATCGCGAGTATTCCGCAGCAGTGGATGCTGGCCCGCGAGCGGGTCCGGCGAGGGGGCGGGGCGGTGGTCGGGACCAAGCCGGCAGTGGCGGCACCGGCGGTCAAAAAGAAGAAGGGGTGACGCGGACGGCTGAAGTATTGGACGACTATAATTTCCAGCCATGCTCTCCGACCCCATCGCCGCGCTGGCCACGCCGCCTGGCCGATCCGCCCTCGCGGTGATCCGGGTGAGCGGCACCGGCGCGTTCGCGGTGGCCGCTCGCGTCGTCGAGGGGTTCCGTACCGACCGTCCACGCGTGGCCCTGCTCGCCACCTTCCGCAGCGCCGCCGGCGACGAGATCGACCGGGGTCTCTACACCGTGTTCCCCGGTCCCGGCAGCTATACGGGTGAGGACCTGGTCGAGGTTTCCTGCCATGGAGGCCTGCTCGCCCCCGCCCGGCTCCTGTCGGCGCTCCACGGGGCCGGCGCGCGTCCCGCCGCCCCCGGCGAGTTCACCCGGCGCGCGGTGCTCAACGGGAAGCTCGATCTGGTACAGGCGGAGGCGGTGGGTGACCTGATCGACGCCACGGCGCCGGCGCAGGCGCGGGCCGCGCTCCGGCAGCTCGAAGGCGATCTCTCCCGCCGGCTGGCCGAGCTCCGGGAATCCCTGCTCGAGACCCAGGCGCTTCTCAGCTACGAAATCGACTTCCCCGGCGAGGACGACGGGCCGGTGCCACCGGAGCGGATGATCGAGAAGCTGCAGGGTGTCCGTTCCCGGATCGACCGCCTGCTCGCGAGCGCTCCTTCGGCCGAGCGCCTGCGCGCCGGCGCGGTCCTGGTGCTGGCCGGCCGGCCCAACGTGGGAAAATCCTCGCTCTTCAACGCGCTGCTGGGCACCGGCCGCGCGCTCGTCACCGAGCTGCCGGGCACCACCCGCGACGCTATCGAGGCCCACACCGACTTTCTCGACTGGCCGGTGCGGCTGGTCGACACGGCGGGACTGTGGGACTCACCCGACCGTATCGACCAGATGGGCATCGAGGTGAGCCGGCGCTATCTCCAGGCCGCCGATCTGGTGCTGCTGTGCATCGAGACCGGCCGGGATCCCGCCGCCGACGAGCGGGCCATCGCGGCCCAGCGGCCGACGATCGTGGTGCGGACCAAGTCCGACCTGGCCGAGGCCTCGACGACCACACCCTCCGACGGCGCCCTCGCCGTCTCCGTCGTGACCGGCGCGGGGCTCGGCGAGCTGCGCCGGGCCGTGGCCGAGCGGGTCTTCGCCGACCGGATCGCGCTGGCGGATCTCGAGCCTGCCCTGACCCGCGAGCGGCATCGCGTCGCGCTCTCTCGCGCGCAAGCCGCGCTGGCGGAGGCACGTCCCCATCTGGATCCGGGCAGTGACGCCGTGCTCGCGTCACATCACGTGCGCGAGGCGACCTCCGCCCTCGAGGAGCTGCTCGGGGTGGTGGATGTGGAGGAGGTGCTGGATCGGGTCTTCGGGAGCTTCTGCGTGGGGAAGTAGGGAGAGCAGCCGGGCGGCCCCGCTCACGCCGTCTGAATGCCTCGCGCCACGTCTTCCGCCGCCTGAAAGTCGTGGGCCGGCGCCCGCACCGCCGCGGCCAGCCCTCGTTCGGCGACCAACGCCTCGGTCATTCGATATCCGAGGTAGTACCCCGACCGCTCGGGCAACACGCGCCCGCCCACCAGCCTGGCCGTCGGACTCATCCCGCCGGAGAGATAGCGAAGACGAAGGCCCAGTCCGCACTGTTCCAGGTCGGGCTCGACCACGCGCCGGAGGAACGCCTCCATCTCGCGCAGGCGGTGATACTGCCGGCGGGGGTAACCGAAGTAGTCGGCCGCGTCGAAGCCGGGAGCCACGGCCTGTGCAGCGTGGACAGCCAGGCCCTCGTTCACCAGGAGCTCCCGAAGGGAGGCCCGGCTGCCGGTGGACCAGTAGTCGTAGTAGCCCCCGCCATCGGACACCAGCCGCCGCATATCGCTGGCGCTGCCCGGTGAGGTGTACCGTACGGTGTGCGCCAGCTCGTGTCCGACCCAGAGCGGCACGAGATCGGGCGGGAGACCCATCCCATAGGTCTCGGGGTTCACCCGGCCGGTAAAGTGCTCCAGGCAGATGAACGCCACACCCCGCCCGCCCACCACCAGTTCCCCCGCGTTGGCGCCGCCGAGCCCGACCATGAGGTAGGTGTCGGTGGGCCGGTCGACACGCAGCAGCTCCTCCGCCCTGGCGATTGCCTCTTCGGCGAGCTGCACCACATCCACCGTGCCGGCCAGCGCCAGCAGGTCGCTCCGATCGGCCTTGAGGGCGGACGCGATGATCCCAGCCGCGTGCGGGCTGTCGGGATCGAGCACGTAATTGCGCCAGTAGGCGTCGAGGATGAGTCGGTGGGATTCGTGATACTGCCGATACGCCGCTTCCCGGTCGTCGGCGCCGAGCACCGCGAGGAAATCGGGGAGAAGATTGATCAGCACGCGGGACAATACGAAACGAGGAACTGCAATGCAAGTAGTCCCGGTCAGTTCTCCTGCTTCTTCTGCTTCGCGACCTCGTCGAGAAAGCGCCGCTCCGCCTGGGTAAGGCTGCCGATTCCCTTCTCGTTGATCTTGTCCAGCACACGATCGACTTCGGCGGCCACCGGATCGCCGTCGGGCCGGCGGCGGGCGCGGATCGGCGCCGGCGGGGTGCGGTGCTCGGGCTCGGAGGCGCCCGACTGCACCATCACCACCCGCTCGACCGCGCGGGGTGGGGGGTGCGGACTCCGGCGGGAGAGCGCCTGGAGCCGGAAGAAGAGATAGCCGGAGAGGGCGCCGCCCAGGTGCGCGATGTGCGCCACCTCGTCGTTGAAGTAGATGGCGCCGAGAAAGTCCAAGGCGAGGAGGACCATGACGAAGGTGCGCGCCTTGAGCGGGATCGGGATGGGAAAGACCAGCAGCTCCGCCTCCGGCCAGAACATCGCGAACGCCACCGCGACGCCCAGCACCGCTCCGGAAGCTCCCACGAACGGCCCCACCGATACCAGGCCCGAGAGTCCCAGGGAGAAGAGCGCCGCCCCCAGGCCGCAGGAGAGATAATAGAGCAGGAACGTCCGGCTCCCCATCCGGCTCTCCACCGGAGAGCCGAAGACGAAGAGCATGAGCATGTTCGCCAGCAGGTGCAGCAGCCCGACGTGGACGAACATGTAGCTCAGGAAGGTCCACGGACGGCCGACGGCGTGCGAGGGCGTGAACTTCAGGGCATCGAGCAGCGCGGGCGAGGTAAAGACCGTCATGAGCAGGAGCAACACCACCGCGTTCGCGATGATGAGGCGACCCACCCAAGGGGTGATGCGGTTGGAAGGAGACAGATTCATCGAACCACGCCTTTGGACTCTGTGGCCCTGCCGGACCTTACCAGGTCTCCGCCTGCCGGCCGAACCGGGCGCCGCGGCAGATCCGCTCGCACAGCTCGGGGAACTCGATACCCACCGCACCGGCCGACTGGGGAAGCAGGCTGGTCGCTGTCATGCCCGGCAGGGTATTCACCTCTAAACAGAAGAGTTTCCCTTCCGGTGTCAAGCGAAAGTCGACTCGGGAATAGCCGCCGAGCTTGAGCGCGTCGTGGGCCAGCAAGGCCAGTCGTCCGCATTCCGCCGCGATTCCGGCCGGCAGGTCGGCCGGGAAGATCTCCTGGGACATTCCGGGGGTGTACTTGCATTCGTAGTCGAAAATTTCGTGCCGTGGAATGATCTCCCCCACCGCGAGGGTCCGGCCGTCGAGCACGCCGGCCGTCAACTCCCGCCCAGGAACGAACCGTTCGATCATCACCTCGTCATCGTACTCCCGGGCCAGGGTCACCGCGGCTTGGTACTCCTCCACCCGTTTTACCACGGTGAGGCCCACCGTGGAGCCCTGTTTCGACGGCTTCACGACCACCGGCCATCCAAAATCACGGCCCACCCGCTCCGAGTCTGCGGGGGCCATCACCCAATCGGCGGTCGGTACGCCCGCCAGTCGGAAGAGGCGCTTAGATATGTCCTTATCCATGGCCATCGCGCTGCCCAGCCTGCCGCTGCCGGTGTACGGCACACCGATCATCTCGAGCAGCGTCTGGAGCGTGCCGTCCTCGCCTCGCCCCCCGTGTAATGCAAGGAACAGCACGTCGGTATCGCGAACCACGGCGAGGTTCCCGAGGCCGGAGAGCAGGAGCCCGCGCTCGAGCGCCTGCAGATGCTCGATCGACGGGGG
>JBJMOX010000004.1:0-4887 GCA_045803515.1 Gemmatimonadales bacterium | reverse complement strand
TTTGAGCTTGCTCACCAGCCGGTCGGCGACGCCCTCCTGCACCAGGATGCGGGAGCCGGCGCAGCACACCTGGCCCTGGTTGAACCAGATCGCGTCCACCACGCCCTCGACCACGCTGTCGAGGTCCGCGTCGGGGAACACGATGAAGGGCGACTTGCCACCGAGCTCGAGCGACAGTTTCTTGCCGCTCCCCGCCGTGGCCGTGCGAATGATCCGCCCGACTTCGGTCGAGCCGGTGAACGCGATCTTATCCACGTCCGGGTGAGCCACGAGGGTCTCACCGGTCCGGCCATCGCCGGTGACGATGTTCACCACCCCGGGAGGCAATCCCACCTCCTGGCACAGCTCCGCGAAGCGGAGCGCGGTGAGCGAGGTGAACTCCGCGGGCTTGAGCACCACCGTGTTCCCCATTGCCAGCGCGGGCGCGATCTTCCAGGCCAGCATGAGCAGGGGGAAGTTCCAGGGGATGATCTGCCCGATCACGCCGACCGGCTGCCGCCCCGGCAGCTCGCGCGCCATGAGCTGCGCCCATCCGGCGTGATGATAGAAGTGCCGCGCCACCAGCGGCACGTCGATGTCGCGCGACTCGCGGATCGGCTTGCCGTTGTCGAGCGATTCGAGCACGGCGAAATGACGGCTGTGCTTCTGGATTCCGCGCGCCAGGGCATACAGGTAGCGAGCTCGCGCGTGCCCGCCGAGCGCCCACCATCGGGGCTGGGCCGCACGCGCCGCCCGCACCGCGCCGTCGACCTCGGCCGGGCCCGCCTGCGTGAGCACCGCCAGCGGCTTGCCCGTCGCGGGGTTGAGCGTCTCGAACGTCTCCGCACCCGGCGCCGTCCATACGCCGCCGATGAAGAGCCCGAACCGGTGGCTGTGCTGTTCCAGCCAGACATGGGCCGGCGCCACCGCCTCGGGGGCGGGACCGTATGCCATCGTCCCGAAGATGTCGGGAATGGATGTCATGGGACCTCGAGCGTGAAGGGTGGCCTCACCCCGCGGGGTGCCGGTGGGTCGCCGAGTACCGGCCGGTCACGAAGTGCTCCAGTTGGCGCTCGATGTCGGTCAGGAGCGAGCTCGCGCCGAATCGGAACAGGTCGGGACGCAGCCAACGGTCGCCCAGCTCGTCCTTGATCAGGGCAAGCCAGTCCAGCGACTCCTTGGCCGAGCGGATGCCTCCGGCCGGCTTGAGGCCCACGAGGTGCCCGGTTCGCTCGCGGTAGTCGCGGATGGCGCGGACCATGACGAGACCGACCGGGAGCGTGGCATTGACGCTCTCCTTCCCGGTCGACGTCTTGATGAAGTCGGCGCCCGCCATCATGCAGACCAGGCTGGCGCGCGCCACGGTGCGGAGCGTGCCCAGCTCGCCGGTGGCGAGGATCGTCTTGATGTGCGCGTCGCCGCAGGCTTCGCGCATGGCGCGCACCTCGTCGTAAAGCGCGCGCCAGTTCTCGGTCAGCGCGTGGGCCCGGGTGATGACCACGTCGATCTCCTCGGCGCCGGCCGCGACCGAGGCCCGGATCTCTCCGATCCGCTGCGCGAACGGCGAGAGCCCCGCCGGAAACCCGGTGGACACGGCGGCCACCGGAATGCCGGAGCCTTCGAGCGCCCCGACCGCGGTCTCGACCAAGCTGTGGTAGACACAGACCGCGCCGACCCGGATGGGGAGTTGCGCGGCGCCCATGGCCTCGAGCAGATCCTCGCGCACCGGCCGGCGGGCCTTGGCGCAGAGCCGGCGCACGCGGCCGGGAGTGTCGTCCCCCGCCAGGGTCGTGAGGTCCATCAGGGTGACGGCCCGGAGCAGCCACGCCGCCTGCCACTCCTTCTTCACGGTTCGGCGGGTCCGAAGCGTGTCGGTCCGGCGCTCGACCGCGCTGCGATTGACTCGCACCTCCTCGACCCACTCCAGCTCCAGTGGCATCCCCGGATTCCGGGGCGCGACGGGGACCTCGAGCGAGGAGGTCGCCGAAGGTGCGATCACGTGGTGTGGTGAGGGGTCAGGCATAAGTGAGAACATACTCCCCGGGCCGAGCTCGGCGCCATGAGCGTCGCGCCGCTCCGCTACAACCTTCCCGTCCTTCCCGTCCTTCCCGTCCTTCCCGTCCTTCCCGCCCTTCCCGCCGTCGCCCCGCGTCCCGCCTGCGTCACACATACCGCGCCAGGGCCCGATGCTTCGCCACCAGATCGGGGTCCTTGAACATGGAGATGAGCAGGGCGCCCGCGAGAAAGCCGCCGACGTGGGCCCAGAACGCGACGCCGCCATTCCCCGATGCCATGCTCCCGCCCAGCAGCTGCAGCAGGAACCAGTAGCCCAGCATGAGGTAGGCCGGCACCACGATCCGGGTGATGAAGATGACCAGCACCACCAGCATGTGCACCCGCACCCGGGGATAGAGGACGATGTAGGCCCCCATGATCCCGCTGATCGCTCCCGATGCCCCCACCATGGGGAGCACGCTCGAGGGATTCATGGCGGTCTGCACGGCGGCGGCCGCGAATCCGGACAACAGGTAGAAACCCAGATAACGCACGTGGCCCATGCTGTCCTCTACGTTGTTTCCGAAGAGCCAGAGGAACCACATGTTTCCGATCAGGTGGAGCCACCCCCCGTGGAGGAACATCGAGGTGAGTGGGGTATACAGGTGGCGCTCTACGCCGAGCACGCAGGTGGCGGTCGGACTCAGCGGGATGCTGGTGCCTTCCGCCACGCGCCCCAGAAACTCGCCTGGAATGAGGCCCAGCTCGCACACCGAGCGGGACAGCCCCGGCTCCATGCCCGCACCCTGCACCAGCACCCACACCGCTGTGTTCGCCACGATGATGAGCAGCGTGATGAAGGGCGTGCCGATGGTCGGATTGTCGTCACGATAGGGGAACATGGGACCAATATAGGGATGCGGGGCCGCCGGGCCACCGCACTACCGCGGCGCGGAGAGCTCGTCCAGCAGCCGGCGAGCCGAGCCGAGCCCGCGCGCCCGCCGCCGAAGGTCCCGCCACGGGTCCGGGTCATCCCGCAGTCGGGCAGGCAGGGTGCGGATCGTGAAGCGAGCCGGATGCATGCCTCGGTCCTCCAGCTCATCCCACCCGATCGGCGTCGCCACCGGAGCCGCCGGCTTAGCCCTGACGGTGTACGCCGGCACGGCCGTATGGGCGTACGCGTTCCGCAGCGTGTCGATGTAGATCCGTTTGCCCCGCTTGGCTTTGCGCCCCTCTACGGTGAGCTGCTTGGGGTGGCGTCGCACCAACAGCTCCGCCACTGCCAGCGCGAAGGCGCGCACCGCCTCGAAGTCCTCCCGGCGGTCCAGCGGCACCAGCACATGATAACCTCGGGAGCCCGTGGTCTTGAGAAAGGAGGTGAGCTCCAGCTCCCCCAGGAGCTCGCCCAGCGCGCGGGCAGCGTTTCGAATACCCTCGGGATCCTGACCCGGCGGATCGAGGTCGAATACCATCTGGTCGGGGTTGTCGAGGCGGTCGCGCCGGCTGAGCCAGGCGTGGAGGGTGATGCAGCCCTGGTTCGCCAGGTACACCAGGGTCGCGGCGCTCTGGACCAGCACATGGCGCACCCTGCCGCCGGCTTTCTCGACCGTCACGCCCTCGATCCACTCGGGGAAGGAATCGGGCATCGCCTGCTGAAAGAAGCCGCCCCGGGCGATACCGCCGGGGAACCGCTCCAGATTGATCGGGCGGTCCTTGAGATGGGGGAGCATGTGGGGGGCGATCGCGGCGTAGTACTCGATCAGCTCTCCCTTGGTGATGCCGGCTTCCGGGAAGAGCACCTTGTCCAGACTCGAGACCCCGACCGCCCGCCCACCCACCCGGACACGGGTGTCCGCCGTGGCGCGGGCGCCCACCGGCTACAGCGCCCGCCGTCCCTGGATCAGCTGCATGACGGCGAGAATGACCGCCACGATCAGCAGCACGTGGATGAAGCCACCCAGGGTATAGGACGTGACCACCCCCAGCAGCCACAGCACCAGGAGGATCACGAAGATGGTCCACAGCATGGTTCCCTCCTCACGGTTTCCCTGCATTCGAGCACCGCCCACGAGTTGTAGACCTTAGCGCCGGGCCGCGGACCGGGTCGTGATACGTGTCACGGGTGCCGAACAGCACGTTTCGGCTGCGGGAGGCCTGCCAATTCGGCAGGGAAACAGGGTATGGCACTTGCTCCTGGGCCTGCCGAACGATTACGCCGAAGTGAAGGCAGAACCGGACCACTTCGAAGCACTACTCGCATCTCAACCGGAGTCGACATGGCTTCAAAGATCATTGGCATCGACCTGGGGACGACCAATTCGGTCGTGGCGGTCATGGAAGGCGGCGACCCCGTCGTCATCCCCAACGCCGAAGGCGGACGAACCACTCCCTCGGTCGTGGCCTTCACCAAAGATGGGGAGCGGCTGGTCGGGCAGGTCGCCAAGCGCCAGGCCGTCACCAACCCCAAGCAGACCATCTTCTCGATCAAGCGCTTCATGGGCCGGCGGATCAGCGAGATCCCCGAGGAGACCAAGCGGGTCCCCTACAAGGTCATCGAGGGACAGAACGGGCTCGCCTCCGTGGAGATCGGGGGCAAGCGCTACTCCCCCCCGGAGATCTCGGCGATGATCCTGCAGAAGATGAAGCAGACCGCCGAGGACTACCTGGGGCATCCGGTGGAAAAGGCGGTCATTACCGTGCCCGCCTACTTCAATGACTCCCAGCGGCAGGCCACCAAGGATGCCGGGAAAATCGCGGGCCTGGACGTCCTTCGCATCATCAACGAGCCGACGGCCGCCGCGCTGGCGTACGGGCTCGACAAGGGCGGCTCCGACCAGACGATCCTCGTCTTCGACCTCGGCGGCGGCACGTTCGACGTGTCGGTGCTGGAACTCGGCGACGGCGTCTTCGAGG
>JBJMOX010000306.1:0-13189 GCA_045803515.1 Gemmatimonadales bacterium | reverse complement strand
TGCAGGTGAGCGCCGTGTCGGCCGTGGAATACGCCCGGAACGCGGCAGCGTATCACCTGCTGCCGGACCTGGCCATCACCTGCGACGGCCCGGTGCACAGCGTGGCCCTCTTCTCCCGCCGGCCGGTCGAAGAGCTGGACGGTCGTACGGTGCTGCTCACCGCTTCCTCGCGCACCTCGGTGCTGCTGCTCGATCTGGTCTCGCGGCATCGCTGGGGCGTGCGTCCGCGCTACGCCACGGCGCGCGCCGAAGCGGCGGACCTGAGGGCGCTCGCGGGCCTGCCGCACGAGGCGGTGCTGGTGATCGGCGACGCTGCCTTGCTGCTCGCCGCGCAGGAGCTGTATCCGGTGCGGGTCGATCTGGGCGCCGAGTGGAAGGCGTGGACCGGGCTCCCATTCGTCTTCGCGGTGTGGGCGGCCCGGCGCGAGGCCGCGCCCGCCGCCGTGCAGGCGGTGCATCGGAGACTGCTGGAGTCTCGTGCCTGGGGGTTGGCGCACCTGGACCAGCTCGCGGCCGACGCCGCGCGGACCACCGGCGTGAACGAGGCCGTGTGTCGGGAGTACCTCGGTGATCTGGACTATGCGCTGTCGTATCGGCACCTGGCGGGGCTCACCGACTTCTTCCGCCGGCTGGCGCAGGAGGGATTGGTGCCGGACGGGTCGCTCTCGTTCATCGCGGCGGCGTAGAGGCGTGGGGGACGGAATCGTGGTTCCGGGCGGAGCTGTCATCCTCGCTCCGCTCGGGATGACAGATCACTGGATCTAAAGGATTGGCGGACTGAGCGTTGTGGACCGCACCTCAAGTGAATTCAAGGCCTGCCTCGAGCTCTACCAGCGCGCCCCCCTGCTGGAGCTCGGCGAGCTCGCCGACGCCGAGCGGTGGCGCCGCCATCCCGAGAGCGTGGTCACCTATATCATCGACCGGAACATCAACTACACCAACGTCTGCGTCGCCGATTGCCAGTTCTGCGCCTTCTATCGGCGGCCCAAGCATGCCGAGGGCTACGTCTTGAGCTTCGAGCAGATCGGCGCCAAGATCGACGAGTGCAAGGCGATCGGCGGCGTGCAGATCCTGCTGCAGGGCGGGCACAATCCCTACATCCCGTTCGAGTGGTACCTCGACCTCATGCGCTACATCAAGCGCCACCACCCGATTCACATCCACGGCTTCTCGCCCTCCGAGGTGGTGTTCTTCAGCGAGCGGTTCGGCCTGAGCGTCGCTGACGTGGTGCGTGAGCTTCGGGCGGCGGGGCTGGACAGCATCCCCGGTGGCGGCGGCGAGATCCTGGTCGACGAGGTGCGCCGGCGCGTGGCCAGGAAGAAGGCGCAGACCGAGGAGTGGCTCGGGGTGCAGGAGGAGGCACACCGCCAGGGCATGAAGACGTCGGTGACCATGATGTACGGCCTGGGCGAGAGCGACGAGGACCGCATCGAGCACCTGTTCCGCGTGCGTGAGCTGCAGGCGCGCACCGGCGGATTCACCGCGTTCATCTGCTGGCCGCTGCAGCCCGAGGGGACGCCGGGGATGTCGCACTACCGGAAGACCGACGCGGTGACGTATCTCCGCATGCTCGCGATGGCCCGGATCGTCCTGCAGAACGTGCCGAACCTCCAGTCTTCCTGGGTCACCATGGGACACAAGGTGGGCCAGGTGGCGCTCCGCTTCGGGGCCAACGACTACGGCAGCCTGATGATGGAGGAGAACGTGGTCTCCGCGGCCGGCACCACGTACCGCACGACGCTGGGAGAAATCGACCGCATCATTCGCGACGCCGGCTACACCCCGATGCGCCGCCGCCAGGACTACAGCGTGATCCCCGAGCCGGTCGCGGCGTGACCCGGGTGGGGATCGGCTACGACTCCCACCGCTTCGTGGAGGGGCGTCCGCTGATTCTCGGCGGGGTGACGATTCCCCACTCGCACGGTCTCGCCGGGCATTCGGATGCCGATGCGGTCGCCCACGCGCTCACCGATGCCATCCTCGGCGCCGCGGGGGCCGGGAACATCGGGCAGCTCTTCCCCGACACCGATCCGCTGTGGAAGGACGCCGACTCGATGGAGCTGCTCCGCACCGCGCACGAGCTGATCCGCGGCCGCGGGCTTCGCCTGGTGCAGGCGGACCTCACCATCATCACCGAGCTTCCCAAGCTGCAGTCGCACCTGGCGCCGATGGCGGCATCGCTGGCGGCGCGCCTCGCCCTGCCCACCGGGGCCGTCAACGTGAAGGCCAAAACGAACGAGGGGATGGGATTCATCGGCCGGGGCGAAGGACTCGCCGTGATGGCCGTGGCCCTGCTGGAGGCCCGCTGATCGAGTCCCTGCTCACCTGGGTCTCGCAACTTCCGCCGGCGGCGGTCTACGTGGTCCTGGGGCTCCTCGCCGCCATTGAGAACGTGGCTCCTCCGGTGCCGTCGGACGCGGCGGTGGCGCTAGGCGCGTTCCTCTCCAATCGGGGCGTGACCACGCCATTGGCCGTGTTCGCGGTCACCTGGGTCGCCAACCTGATCGGCGCGGCCGGCGTGTACTTCACGGCGCGCCGCTACGGCCGGCGGCTCTTCGCCAGCCCTACCGGGCGGCGCCTGCTGGCGCCGCGGTCGCTCGCGGTCATCGAGCGGGAGTACCTCCGCTTCGGCACCATCGGCATCTTCATCAGTCGCTTTCTCCCGGGCCTCCGGGCCGTGGTGCCGCCGTTCGCCGGGCTGGTCGGGCTGGGGACCTTTCGCACGCTGGTGCCGATGGGCATCGCGTCCGCCATGTGGTATGGCGCCATCATCGCGCTGGTCGCGGCCATCGGCGCCGAGTGGAGCCGGATCAGCGCGGCGCTGGCGAGCATCAACCGGACCCTCGGCATCATTGCGCTCGTCGTGATCCTGGCACTCGTGGTCTGGGGGTGGCTGAGGCGTCGCCGCCGCGAGCGGGAGCGCGTGTGGCACGCGACCCGGGATGCGCTCGAGCCGTCCGCGCCGACCTTTCTCGCGGGCACCGACATCGCGGAGGGCTCCGCCCGACTCTCGGCGGCCATGCTGGTGCTCGAGCTGGCCTACGCCGACCCGGTGCTCACCCCGGCCGACCGC
The DNA here is from genome assembly GCA_045803515.1 of Gemmatimonadales bacterium. Lineage (GTDB taxonomy): Bacteria > Gemmatimonadota > Gemmatimonadetes > Gemmatimonadales > GWC2-71-9 > CAVVWJ01. Next base: position 10,116 of record JBJMOX010000306.1, on the reverse strand, counting down.
GAGCTCGTCGCCGCGCACTTGCGATCGCGGTGGGGCGTGGCCGGTTCCTCGGAGCCGCCGGCCCCGGCGTCCGAGGATCTTCGGCAGATGCGTTTCGCCGATTACGCCCGGCGACTGCGCCAGCGCGCCACTCGGACCCAGCGGCTGGAGTTGGTGGAGCGGATGTGGACCGTGGCCTTCGCTGACGGCGCGATCGGAGAGCATGAGGATCGCCTGATGCACTTAGCGGCCGAGCTGCTCGCGATCCCGCCGGCCGACCTGGCGGAGATTCGGCGCCGCCTGGAGGCGCAGAGGACGAGGTGACCGTCGCCGACCTGCGCGAACGGATCTCCCGCGAGTTCTGGCTCGAGGGCTTCCGCGACTATCTCTCGCTCGAGTCGGGGCATAGCGCGAACACGGTGGAGGCCTACCTTCGCGATCTCAACCGCATGGGCGAGTTCGCGGTCTCCCGAGGGGTGCACCACCCGGAGAAGGTCACCCGGCCGCTGCTCCGGGAGTTCATCTATCTGCTGAAGGACCTGGGGCTGAGCCCGGCCACCATCCGGCGCGAAGTGTCCGCGGTCCGCACCTACTTCGGGTTCCTGGTCGCCGAAGGGCGGCTGAGCGACAACCCTAGTGACCGCCTCGAAAGCCCCCGCCGCGGGCGCATCCTGCCGCCCACGCTCAGCGTCGCCGAGGTCGAGGCGTTGCTCGGCGCGCCGCGAGTCGAGGAGCCGCTGGCCTGGCGGGACCGCGCACTGCTCGAGATCGGCTACGGGGCGGGACTCCGGGTCTCCGAGATCTGCGGTCTGGGCACGACCGATCTCCTGCTCACCGAGAATCTGGTGCGGGTCTTCGGGAAAGGCGGAAAGGAGCGCCTGGTGCCGATCGGCCGAAGCGTCATCGGCGCGGTCTCGGTGTACCTGCACACTATCCGGCCGGAGCTGGATCGGGGCCGGAGCAGAGGGAGGGTGCTGCTCAATGCCCGCGGTCAGCCGCTCTCGCGGGTCGGGGCATGGGGTATCGTGAAACGCGCGGCGGAACGGGCCGGCATCACCAAGCGGGTGACCCCGCACACGCTGCGTCACAGCTTCGCCACCCACCTGCTGGAAGGTGGAGCCGACCTCCGGGCGGTGCAGGAGATGCTGGGGCACGCCGATCTCTCGACCACGCAGATCTACACCCATGTGGACCGGGAGTATCTCCGCTCGGTGCACAAGCAGTTTCATCCGAGGGGGTGACATGCCAGACTCAGGTCGGCCGCGCCCCCGGGTCGAACGTTTCCCCGTCGCCACGGGACGGCGGTTCGCGGGCCGTCCCTACCTCTACCTTCTCTGCATCTTGGTGTCGGGGCGCGCCGGATCTCTCGGGGCGCAGACCACGGCGAGTGATACACTCCACGTCTCGCTCGCGAACGTGCTCGCCCGCGCCCGGGCCGAACATCCGGTCGGCCGGACCAACGCGGCGACGATGTCGGCGGCCACGGCTCGCGCCGCGGCGCTGAGGATCTATGAGAATCCTCGCGTCGAGATTGACCGCACGACCTTTCGAGACCTGGACAACATTCGCCTGGTGCAGGCGATACGATGGCCCGCGGAGGGAAGGGCACTGGCCGGGATCGGGCGTGCGCAGGTCGCGTCCGCCCGAGCGGAGGCGGCAGGGCGACAGAGCGAGTTGGCGTTGGACCTTGCCCAGCGATACACTGATGCGCTGCAACAGACAAGGATGGTGACGCTCGCGGTTGAGGCAGAGAGCCTGGCCCAGCGGGCAGTGGAGCGCGCTCTCACCGCCCGCCAGCTCGTCCAAACCGGCGACCTCACCGTGTTGGAGGTGGAGGTGAGTCTTGACGCGGCGCGCCGCGGGCGCCGCGGCGCCGAAGCCGAGCGGGATGCCTCCGTGGCGGCCCTGGCAATCATGCTGGGGGACGATCCCAAGAGACCGGTGGTGTTCCAGGACGACTTGGCGCTCTTGGCCCCGGTCCACGAGCCGGACTCGCTGCTGACTCGGGCGCTGGCCTACGATCCCGAGTCCGGCAGATTGGGGAGCGAAGCTGAGCGCGCCGAGCGGGAGGTGAACCTCGCCCACGCGCGCCGCTGGCCCCAGGTCGAGATTGGGCCCGCGGCGAGCATCGGCCAGAGCACCACGATCGGTCTCACCCTGGGGCTGAGCCTGCCTGTCTGGAACCGGCAGACCGCCGCGATGCGGGCCGCCGCCGCCGACCGGGACGCGGCGCTGGCGCAGCTGGAGGGGCGCCGTCGCGAGCTCGCGGCCTCTGTTCTCGAGGCCCGGACGACGCTGGCGCGGGTTGACGATGAGCTGGGGCTACTTCGGGGCGGCGAGCTCGTCCGCGCGCAACAGGCTGCCCTCCTCGCCGGCCGAGCCCTCGAGCAGGGTGGACCCTACCTCTCGGCTTGGCTGACGGCGCGCCAAGCCTACCTCGACGCCCGACGCGCTGAACTGGACCTGGAATGGCAAGCGGCGCGAGCCAGGCTGGTGCTCAACCTCTTGGCAGGGACACTCTCCCCGGAGGATCCGCCATGATTCCCCGGCCGAGGCGGGGCGTCGCATCGCTCTCCCTGGCGTGCTTCCTGGCACTCGGCGCCTGCGGCAGCGAGGCCCAGCGCCGCCCCGAGGACTCGAAATCGTCGGGGCCGGCAGCCGCGGCAACAGTGCTCCTCACCCCGCGCGCATTGGCGGTGGCTGGGATCCAGACGGAATCGGCGACAGTGGCGACCGTCCCTGAGACATTCGCTACGACCGGCGAGATCGAGTTCGATCCTGCTCGGGTAGTTGCGATCAACGCCCCCGTGGGCGGCCGGCTCCACTCCTTCGGGCGTAGCGTCGGTGACCACGTGGAGGTGGGGGACACGGTCGTCACAATCGAGAGTCCGGAGTTTCTCGCCGGGTTCGTTCCCGTCACCGCGCCACGCTCCGGGGTGATCACCGATATCGAGGCGGCCCCGCAGCAGCTCGTGACCTCCGGCCAGGAGCTCCTTCGCCTCGCGTCCGTGGATCGCGTCTGGCTTCGCGTCGACCTCTACGGGGATCGCGCGCAGGTGGCCCGGCCGGGCCGGCCCGTCGAGGCGACGGTCCCCTCCGTCCCCGATAGGGTGTTTCACGGCCGGATCGCCACTGTAGCGCCGAGTATCGAAGGTGCGACCCAGGCAGCGGCAGCGAGGGTGCCCTTGGACAATCCCGGCCGACGGCTCCTCCCGGGCATGTTCGCGAGCGTGCGCGTCACCACCGGCGACAGCGTGCGCGGGCTGCTGATCCCCCGCACGGCGATCATCTATGACGGCCCGCGCCGGCTCGTCATGATCGCGAGGGACTCCACCTACTTCCCGTCAGCGGTGCAGGTGGGCACCGGCGCCGGCGACCGGGTCGTCGTCCTCCGGGGCGTCTCGCCCGGTGAGCGTGTCGTGACCAAGGGTGGGTACGAGCTCTACAGCGCCGGCTACGCGCTGACGCGGGGCGGCGAGGAGGAAGGCGAGGAGGATCGCTGATGATCCGCCGCATCGTCCTCGCCTCGCTGACCCACCGCTTTCTGGTGATCGCGATCGTGCTGCTCGGCACGGCGCTTGGCTTGGTGGCGCTTGCTCGCACCCCCGCCGACGTGCTTCCCGACCTCAACGCGCCGGTCGTGCTGGTGTTCGTCGAAAACCCCGGCCTCGCCCCGCAGGAGATGGAAACCCTGGTCGCTCGTCCGCTCGAGGCGGCGGTTCGGGGTCTCCCCGGTGTCGAGATAGTACGCTCCCAGACCAGCCAAGGCCTCACCACGATCATCGCGCAGTTCCGGTGGGGCAGCGACTTCTACCGTATCCTCCAGCAGGTCGGTACCGCGGCCGCGCAGGCGCAGGCGTCGTTTCCCCCCGGTACTCGTCCCGCCGTGCTGTCCAGCGCCACGAGCCGGCTGAACCAGGTGCTCGAGTTCTATCTCACCGGCCCCCTTCCACCCCGGGACTTGCGCGAGCTCGCCGATTACGACGTGCGGTTTGCGATTCTTGGCGTGCCGGGTGTGCAACGGGTGATCACGATGGGGGGCGAGGTCCGGCAATACGAGGTAGCGGTACGCCTCGACGCGCTCGCCGCCTATGGGATAGGTCTCGGAGAGATCGAACGGGCCATCGAGCGGTCCAACCTCAACTTCGCTGGCGGTTTTCTGGTCACGGGGGCTCAGGAGCTCACCATCCGAGGACTGGGGCGGCTGCGGACCCTGGAAGATCTCGGCAATGTCCGCGTCGCGACCGTGGCGGGACGGCCCCTCCTGCTCAAGCAACTCGCGCTGGTCCGGGAGGGCAGCGCGATCCGGCGCAGCGCGGCCACGATAAATGGCCGGGTGACCGTCACCGGCACTGTCGTGAAGCAACTCGGCACCGATACTCGACCCGTCGTCGCCGGAGTGGAACGGGCGTTGGCTGCCCTCCGGCAGCAGCTCCCCCGAGGCGTGACGCTCCGCACTTTCTACTCCCAAACCACTCTCATCGACGTCTCGCTCGCTAACCTGCGGGACGCCCTGCTCATCGGCGGCGCCGCGGTGCTGCTGGTCATCTGGCTCCTCGTCGGCGACTGGGTCCTGACGCTCGTGATCGCCGCGATCATGCCGCTGTCGACGCTGGCGACTTTCGCCGTCATGTGGGCCGCGGGCGTGGAGCTCAATACCATGTCGCTGGGCGGGATCGCGGTGGGACTCGGAATCATGATCGACGCTGCCATTGTGGATTCCGAGAACATTTATCGCCACCTGCAGGAGAACCCAGACGACCCGTTTGCCGCTACGCTGGATGGCTCGCTCGAGGTCCGCCGCCCGGTCACCTACGCCACGCTCATCATCGCCGGTGTCTTCCTGCCGGTGTTCTTCCTGGGCGGCATTGCGGGCCGCCTGTTCTCGCCATTCGCCTTTACCGTGATCGTGACGATCGCGCTCGGCTACGTCCTGAGTCTCACCGTCACCCCTGTGCTCTCGCTCACCTTCCTCCCCCGCCGAGCCGCGCGCAGCGCGCACGGGAAGGGCCTGGTGGGACGCCTGCAGCCGACGTACGATCGGTCGCTGGCCGCGGTCATCCGCCGGCCAGGGCGGATCCTCATCGCCGCGCTCGCCGCCGTGCTGGTCATGGGAGTCGTGGGCCGGTACATCGGGTTCGACTTTCTCCCCGCTTGGGACGAGGGCGCGTTGTTGATCAAGGTGCAGACCCCGCCCGGCACGAGCCTCGACGTGACGGACGCCCAAGCAAGAGCCGCCGCCGTCATCGCGGCGCGCGGACCCGACGTCGACGAGGTCGTCGTGCGAGCGGGCAGGCCGGAGGGGGGAGAGGAAATTGAGGGGGTCAACAATTCCGAGACCTGGGTCCGCCTCGTCCCCTTCGGTCTCCGCCAGCACTCGATCGACGCCGTCCGCTCCTGGATGCGCGACAGCCTTTCGGTGCTGGTGGGAGCACGCGTCATCGTAACAGCTCCCTTGGTGGAGCGAATCGAGGAGAGTCTCGGCGGCGCCACGGCCCCGCTGGCCGTACTCGTCGTGGGTGACAACCTCGATACCCTCGCCGCGGCCGGCGCGCGCCTGGCGCGAGTCATGGCAGAGGTTCGCGGGGTGGTGGACGTGAATCCCGAAGCCGCGGCCGGGATCACGCAGATCGCCGTGAGCGTGGATCGCGCCCAGGCCGCCCGCTTCGGGCTCGATCCGGAGGACATCGCGGAGGCCATCGAGCTGGCCTTCGAAGGGAGAACGGTATCCACCGTCCTGCGGGGGCAGCGCAAGGAGTATGGGATCTTCGTGCGGCTGCGCGAAGAAGACCGGACGGGGGTCGAAAATCTTGGACGTCTCCCGATCGCGCTGCCGGACCGACGCTCGATTCCGCTCGGCGAAGTCGCCCAGGTCGCCTTGGTGAGGGGGCCGGCGGAGATCCGGCGCGATAACGGCGAACGCCGCGTTCAGGTGACGGCGAATCTGGCGGGGACAGACCTTACCACGGCTGTCGAGCGAATTCGCTCGCACCTCGGCGAGCTGCACCTCCCCGTAGGATACCGCGTGAGCTTCGGCGGCAGTTACGAAAACCAGCGTCAGGTGCAGCGGGCAATCGGGGCGGCGATCGTGGCCTCGCTGGCCGTCATCTTCCTCATCCTCCACAGCGCCTTCGGATCGGCTGGCCAGGCCGCCCTCATGCTCCTGACGATTCCGCTGGCGCTGTGCGGTGGGGTCGCGGCGCTGTTCATCGCTCACATCACGCTGAACGTCTCCTCCTTGATCGGTCTCCTGGCGCTGTTCGGATTGGCTATCCAAACCGCCGTGCTACTGATACAGTACGCCAATGATGCACGGGCGCGGGGCCTTTCAGCCGAGGATGCCGCCCGCTCCGCGGCTTCGGTCCGCCTTCGGCCTGTCCTCATGACCGCGGCGTCCGCCTCGCTCGCGGTACTCCCCTTGGCAGTCGGCTTTGGGGCGGGCGCGGAGCTCCAGCAACCGATGGCGGTTGCGCTGGTCGGGGGCCTGATCTCGAGCACGCTGCTCACCTTGGTCGTGCTGCCGGCGCTGTATCGCTTCACTTGCCGGTCGTGAGCTGCGGCTTTCTGCCTTTGATGGTCAATTGTCATCCGGAGAAGGGAAGTGACGAGGTGTCTTGCCGGGGCGAGTTCGAAACCCCGCGGAGAAGATCCCTCGCTCCGCTCGGGATGACCGTTCCGTTCGGAATGACAGTTCCGTGAGCCATGACAGCTCCACGCTCGACGACCGCTCTCACGTCACGATCCCCGCTGATGCCGGATCGGTCCGCTCGAACACCCCACCCAGCCAGCGCACCAGGAGCACCGCTTCGCCCCCGAGCAGCGTGAGCAGGATCGCGCTCCCCGGCAGGAGCGCCCACCGGCCCAGCGATCGACCCAGCAGCAGATACAATCCGCCGCCGAGCGCCGCCGGCACCGAGAGCGCGAGGGCGAGCACGGCGAGATAGGCGACCACCATCAGCATGTTCTGGCCCAGCACCTCGACGCCGCTCGGGCGCCCGCTGCCCAGATGGACCCAGGCCGGGAACAGGATCGCCGCCGCGTTGTGGATCAGCAGTCCCATGAAGTTGATCGCCGGCAGATAGATCAACGCGCCGCCCAGGATCATGCTTCGAACCTCCATGGCGGGCTCGGCGCCTGGGTTTCCGAGCAGCGCGAGATACGCCACCAGGAGCAGCGCCACCTGCGCCGCGGTGAGCACCAGCGTGGACGCCGCGACTTCCGCCGTCACCACTGCCGCCCCGCGGAGCGGATAGCTCCGCAGCAGGTCGAGCTTGAGCAGGTCGCCACGGAGATCGTTCCGAACCCACTGCGGTCCGATGACCACCATCAGGCCAGCCCAGGTCGCCGCGAGCCACCCTGCCAGCTCGGCGAGGCCGCCGTGGGTGGTGAAGGACAGGAGCGCGACGAGTACGCTGCCAACCGCCAGTCCGGTCGCAATGGTGCGGACCCGCCGGGTCCGCACCACCGCCAGGACATTCTTCCATAGAATGGCGCCCGCCGGCCAGCCCAGAGGTCGGAGCCGAAGAAAAGGCGGGAGACGCCGGTGCGCCAATCGCGGGAGGAGGTTCGCTCCCGATCGTCTCGCGGCCAGGTGTCTTGCCCGCTCGAGCGAAGTTTCCGCCGCGGCCTCCTCGAAGGCCGTGTCCGCGCGGATGACCCATACATAATGAAGGAGCAGCAGGACGACGGCCGGACCTACCGCGTGGAGCCACGCCGCCGGTGTCGGCGCGGTGAGCGGGCGGATCATGATCTCGAACGGACGGAGCAGCGTCCCCAGCAGCGGGCGGCGGCTGGCCGCCGCGATGGCGGCCAGGAAACTGGGCGCGCCGTCCGACCACCCCTCGCTCAGCGCGGGCAGCGCGTCCCGGATGCTCCAGGTGAACGCGACCAGCACGGCGCCCACGATCAGCAGGGACATCACTCGATGCCGCAGGGCGAACCGGCCGTGCTCCAGCAGGCTGGTCCGGACGAACGATGCGCCCAGTCGATGGAAGGAGAGCGTGGTGAGAAGCACCCAGATCGAGATCGCGCGGAGCCAAGGGGACACGCCGAATCGCTCTCGCGCCAGGATCAGCGTCCACAGGAGCGAATTGAACAGAATGAAGATCTGGTTTCGGAGCAGCTTGTACTGCACCAGCCCGGTGCGGGTGACGGGGCCGGAGAAGAGGAAGGTGACCTCCGCCGGCGAGAAGGCGAGCACCCGGCGCTCCACCCCGAAGAGCCAGCCCCACGCGACCGCCCCGGCCACTGCCAATGCGCCGATCAGCTCGATCCAGGGGGTCTCGGCACCGCGGGGCGCTGCCGGCGCGGGCCGCTGCTGGACCAGCACGAGCCAGAGGTATCCCAGGCCGAACGCCAGGGCGGCGAGGTACCGCGGGCTTCGAAGCTGGCGGAGCTGGCGGGCCAGTCGGTTGCGGGCCGAGCACCAGGCGAGATAGCCGAACACCCGCGTCATATCTCGGCGGCCCCCTCCTGGCCGATCAACGCCAGGAACACGTCCTCCAGGCGGCGTCCGGCCATCTCCGGCCGGTCCGCGATGATCTCGGGAATGGTGCCGAAGGCCACCGCCTTGCCCCGATGCATGATGAGCACCCGGGTGCAGATCTCTTCGACCAGATGGAGAAGGTGAGAGCTCAGGATCACGGCCGCGCCCTCCTCCGCCCGGCGCACGATCGTGCTCTTCATCCGGCGGATCCCCACCGGATCGAGGCCGGTGAGCGGCTCGTCCAGGAGGAGTGCGCCGGGGCGGTGCAGGAGCCCGCAGGCGATCGCGAGCTTCTGCTTCATGCCTCGGGACAGCTCGCCCGGCAGGGCAGCCCGCCTCTCGGCCAGGCCGAGCTCCTGCAGCACTTCGGGGAGCAGCTCTTCGATCTCCTTCACCTGGTAGAGTCGCCCGACGAATCGGAGGTGCTCTTCGACCGTCAGGTAGTCGAACAGGTGGGGCTCGTCCGGGATGAAGGCGAGGACGGACTTGGCCGCGACCGGATCGGTGGCGAGATCGTGCCCCCCGATTCGGATCCGCCCCGCACTGGGTATGATGATGCCGGCGATGCTCCGGATGGTGGTCGTCTTGCCGGCGCCATTGGGCCCGACCAGTCCGAGTACCTCCCCTGGGCTGACCTGGAAGGACAGCCCCTGGACCGCCGGGAGGTCCCCATAGAGCTTTTGCAATCCGTCCACCTCGATCACGGGGTGGCCTCCTGAAACTTTCCCCGGTCGCGAAGCGTCTCTCGATGAAACATATTTACTCCAGTTGCCGTCGTCCGCCGGATGGGGGTCTCGGAGCGGAGGGTCTATGCGAAACTATTGGGTGAGAATCGGGCTCGGCGCCCTGGGCATCTTCGCCGTGGGCATGATCGGAGTCGCCATCGTGCGCCGGGGTCTCGCCAAGGTTAACGACGTGGTCACCGGCAAGGGACCGATCACCATTCCGCTGTCGCTCATCCCGTTCCAGCTGAATGGCAACAAGCTCGGGAACCTGCAGCGCCTGGTACTCTATCGCGAGACACCCAAGAAAGTGTCCTCGGTCCAGCTCGAGGTGAAGCTCAACGACTCCCTCATGGCCCGAGGCCTGGAGGGGTGCCGGCTGGCGGCGAACCTGGGGAGTGACGATCACCACGGTCCGGGCATCCATGTGCGGGCCGAGCGCGGGAACAAAGGCACCTTCTGGTGCAGCAAGGAAGGGGCGGACAGCGGGCTGGTGGAGTATGGCCATGCCGTCTTTCGGCCGGGGGAGGTCACCGTGCCGTTGCTGCTGCCCCAGGAGCTGGTGGACGATCTCAGCAAGGGAGACTTCGGGGACGACTCCGATTCCGCGGAGATCGCGGACTCCATCAGCGAGACGGTGGAGGCCCGCGCCGATTCGATTGCCGAAGTGGCCGAGCGGATGGCCGACTCCATCAGCCAGCGGAGCGAGCGTCTGGGCGACTCCCTCAGGGCCGAAGGGAAGCGCCGGGCCGACTCGGCCAGGGCGGGGGCACTGCGGATGGCGGACTCCACACGCCATCGCTAGCTTCGGAGTCCATGCTCTTCGTCCTCGACAACTACGACAGCTTCACCTACAACCTCGTCCAGTACGCCGGTGAGCTGGGCGCCGAGCCGATCGTCTATCGGAACGACGCGCTCACGGTCGAGGAC
>JBJMOX010000305.1:0-17944 GCA_045803515.1 Gemmatimonadales bacterium | reverse complement strand
GGAGACTCCTACCGGAAACATGGTCAGAGATATTGGGGGCGGTACCACGGAGATTGCGGTCATCGCGCTCTCGGTCATCGTGTCCGACACCTCCATCCGCACCGGTGGCGACGAGCTCGACCAGGCCATCGTGCAGTTCATGCGGAAGAACTACAACCTCCTCGTCGGCGAGCCGACCGCCGAGGCGATCAAGATCAAGATCGGCTCGGCCGCGCCTACCGGTGACGAGCGGGAGATGGAGGTCAAGGGTCGCGACCTGGTCTCCGGCATCCCCAAGACCGTGCGGGTGCACTCCACCGAGATCCGCGAGGCGGTGCAGGAGCCGATCCAGCAGATCGTGGACGCCGTCCGCCGGGCGCTGGAGATCACCCCGCCCGAGCTGGCCAGCGACATCGTCGATCGCGGCATCGTGATGACCGGCGGGGGCGCGCTGATCCGCGGCCTCGACATCCTGCTGGCCCAGGAGACGGGGCTGCCGATCCACGTGGACGAAGACCCGCTCACCTGCGTGGTGCGGGGCACGGGTCGCATCCTCGACGACTACGAGAAATACCGCAGCGTTCTCTCCGTCTGAGCATGTCCAGCACGTCGGAACGCTCGTATACCCGCCGGGACACGGTGTTGTTCGTCGCCTGCGTCGCCCTCTCGCTGATCGCGCTGTTCTCGCCGGTGAGCTGGGGGTTCGGTCTGGCCGACTCACTGCGGGAGACCGTGCTGGTGCCGCTGGTCTGGCTCCAGGCGCGGGGCGAGGAGGGAAGGACCAGCCGGGAGCGCCTCCGCGCCATCACCGCGCAGCGTGATTCCACCAGCTACCTCGCGCAGGGCCTTCCCTCGCTCCTCGCCGAGAATGAGCACCTCCGCCAGCTCCTGGCGCTGAGCCATCGAGTGTCCAGCCCCTACGTCGCCGCCGAAGTGCTGCATCAGGCGCAAGCCACCGACGGCCGCACGCTGCTCCTGAGCGTCGGCTCCCGGCAGGGCGTCGCGGCGTTCGATCCGGTCGTCGCGCCCGAAGGGCTCATCGGCGTGGTGCTCAGCGTGGGCCGCCGGACCAGCGTGGTGATGACCTGGGCGCATCCGGAGTTCCGGGTGAGCGCCTTCACGGTCGGGGGGAACGCCGCGGGGGTGGTCGCGCCGGCGTCCTCGGCCACCGGAGGCGAAGGGGCGCTCGAGTTCCGGGGCGTGCCGTATCGGGACTCCGTGCCGATCGGGACCATCGTGCTGTCCAGCGGACTGGGCGGCGTGTATCCCAAGGGGATCCCGGTGGGCACCGTGACCGGTCTGGTTCGGGAGCAGGCCGGGTGGGAGCGGGTGTATCGCTTGTTGCCTGCCGCCAATCCTGGATCCGCCGCGCACGTGCTGGTGCTGGTGTCCTCGCCCGGCCGGGACCTGGCGGCCGCGTTCCCCAGCGACTCGGCCGTCGAGGCACAGCGGCTGGACTCGATCGCGCGGGTCCGCCGTGCCGACTCGCTGGCACAGGCCGCGCGGGAGGCGAAGGCGGCCAGGGCGGATTCCCTGGCCGCGCTGACTCGGGACACCACGCGATCGAAGCCGCCCCGGCGCCCGGTGCGCGCCGATTCCGTTCCGGCTCCCCGCCCACCATCGGCGCCCGCCCCCGCCATCCGTGGGGACTCGGCCCGATGATGCCCAGCCGGGCGAGCCGCGTCCAGCTCGCGGTGGTGCTGCTCCTGCTCTTGGCCCTGCAGTTCTACGTCCGCCCTCGGCTCTGGAGCTCGCGCGTCAGTCCCGACTTCATGTTCATCGGGCTCATGCTGTTCGCCATGCGGAGCAGCCCCGGAGCAGCGGCGGTGGCGGGCTTCCTGGTGGGCCTCGCCACCGACGCGCTGGCACCGGCGCGGTTCGGCGCGGGAATGCTGGCCCACACGCTGGTGGGATACCTCGCCTCCTGGGGGAGGTCGGTATTCTTCGCGGAGAACCCGATCGTGAATGCCGCCTTGGTGGCCATGGGGCTCTGGGTGCGGGATCTGCTCGTGCTGCTGGCGAGCGGTGGCGGCGAGCGGTCCCTGCTCGCGGAGCTCACCCTCTACAGCCCGCTCGAAGCGCTCACCACGGCACTGTTCGCCCTGCTGGTGCTGGTCGCGTTTCGGGAGTGGTTCTCGATCCGGCTCGACGCATGAACGGGTTCGATTCCTACCGGGTCCGGGAGCGCGCCGAGGTGGCGCGATGGGTGCTCGTCGCCGCCTTCCTGGTGCTCTCCGGCGCGTTCTTCCGGACTCAGGTCATCCAGCACGACAAGTTCCAGCTCAAGGCGGAAACCAATCGCCTCAGGCCGATCCCGCTCACGCCGCCGCGCGGCGCGATTCTCGATCGCCGCGGCGAGATCATCGCCGAAAACGTCCCCGGGTACTCGGTCAAGCTTCTCGCCCCCTCGGCCGACTCCCTGCGGGCGGTGCTGGCGCGGGTCGGGCGCTACGTCGCGCTGGATACCGCCCAGGTCACGGAGATCGTCCACCGCTTCGCGCAGGCCCGCTACCAGCCGGCGCTGGTCTTCGGAGACGCCAATTTCGAGACCATCGCCCGGCTGGAGGAGCACCGGGCCGTGCTCCCCGGCCTGGTGATCCAGTCCGAGCCCAAGCGGCTCTACCCGGCCGGCAAGGCGGTGGCGCACCTGGTGGGCTACGTCGCCGAAGTCACGGAGCAGGACCTCACCGCGTCGCGGTTCCCCGGCGCGGGGCTCGGGTCCATCGTCGGCAAGGCCGGGCTGGAGCGGGAGTACGACGACACCCTGCGCGGGAGCGAAGGGGTGCGCTACATCGAGGTGAATGCCCGGGGCCGGCTGGTTCGGGAGGAGGCGAGCACGGCCTCACTGCTGCCCACCACGGGGAAGCCGATCCACACCACGATCGACCTCGACCTCCAGCGCTTCATCGACAGCATCTGGCCCGCCGGCGTGCGTGGCGCCATGGTGGCCATGACCCCGGCTGGCGAGGTCCGGGCTCTCTATTCGGCACCGAGCTACGATCCCAACGTCTTCGTCGGCGGCATCACCGGCCCCGAGTGGCGCGCCCTGAACACCGACGAGGCGAAGCCACTGCTCAATCGCGCCATCCAGACGCGGTATCCGCCGGCCTCGCCGTTCAAGCTGGCGATCGCGGCGATGGCGCTCAAGCGCGGGCTCATCGGGCTCGACACCCACATGCCCGCGCCCTGCCGCGGCGGGCTCCGGCTGGGCAACCGGGTCTTCCGCTGCTGGAAGAAGGAGGGGCACGGATCGCTGGACCTGGTCGGGGCCATCGCTTCGAGCTGCGATGTGTACTTCTACCAGGTGGGCCTCCGTCTGGGCCTCACCGCCATCATCCAGGATGGCGTCCTCATGGGATTCCGAGACAAGAGCGGCATCGATCTCGAGAACGAGGTCGATCCCCTCTTTCCGGCCACCACGGCATACTTCGACCGGCTCTACGGTCCCCGCTACTGGAGTCCGCCTGCCACCACCCTGAACTTCTCGATCGGCCAGGGCGAGAACACCCAGACGCTGATCAACATGATGCGGTTCTACGAGGCGCTGGCCGGCACGGGCAACGCGGCCTCGCCCTACATCGTGCACCCGGTAGCGGCCAAGCCGCGCGCCCTGGGGCTGAGCCAGGAGCAGCTCGACGGGCTGAGACGCGCGCTCATCGCGGTGGTCGAGCGGGGAACGGCGGCGGCCAGCCGCCACGCCGACCTGGCCGTGGCCGGCAAGACCGGCACCGCGCAGAACCCGCACGGGAAGGACCACGGCTGGTTCATCGGCTTCGCCCCGGCGGAAAAGCCGGAGCTGGTCGTCGGCGGCATCATGGAATTCGCGGAGCACGGGACGGTGGTGGCCCCGTACGTGGTCCGCGCCCTCCGTCGCTACCTGCTGGGGCCCGACAGTGCCGGCACGATCAACGTGAAGGTGTTGATCGACGAGACTGCGACCACCCAGGACACCGCGCCTCGCCCGGTGGAGCTCGACCCCGACTCGGCCGCGGCCCAGGCGGCTGCCGATTCCGCGCGCCGCGCCGGCGAGCGGCCATGATGCCGTCCCGGGAGCCCTGGTGAGGACGGCCAAGCTCGACCGGCAACTGGTCACCGTCAGCCTGGGCCTCATGACGTTCGGGCTGCTGACCCTCTACTCCGCCGGCCAGACCGACGTGCCGACCCACGCGGCCGGCGTGTGGTTCCGGCAACTGGTCTGGTTCGGCGTTGGAGTCGTGGCCGGCTGGGTCGTCTTTCATGTGTCACTCCGGCTGCTCGAGTGGCTGGCGCCCGCATTATACATCTTCAGCCTGGCGCTGCTGCTGGTGGTGCTCGTGGTGGGCACCGGGGCCGGCACCGCGCTCAGCAGCCATAGCTGGCTGGCCATCGGCGGGCACCAGATCGGGCAGCCTTCCGAGCTGGCCAAGGTGGCGACGGTGCTCATGCTGGCCCGCTATCTCTCGGGGCGGAAGGAGCCGCCGCGCTCGCTCCGCGACCTGCTGGTGCCCGGCATGATCGTCGGCGCCCCCTTCCTGCTGGTGCTCAAGCAGCCCGACCTGGGCAGCGCGATCGTGTTCATCGGCATCGCGTTCGCCATGCTGTTCTGGTCCGGGGTCCGGCCTCGTCTCCTGTTCCTCATCGCCTCGCCGGGGCTGAGCCTGCTCCTGGCGTTCACCAACTGGGTCTGGGGAGTCTGGATGGTGGGTGTCACGCTCCTGCTGGTGCTGTGGCGGCCCTACATCTATGACGCGCTCGCGGTCTGGTTCGCCAACGTGGCCATGGGCACCATCGCGCTGCCGCTGTGGCAACGGCTGGCACCGTACCAGCAGAACCGGCTCCTGACGTTCCTCAATCCGGAAGCCGATCCGCGGGCGGCGGGGTACCACGCCATCCAGTCGCGGGTGGCGATCGGATCGGGCGGCTGGTTCGGCACCGGGTATACCCAGGGGCCGCAGAAGCGGCTGGCGTTCCTGCCCGAGCAGCATACCGACTTCGTATTTCCGATCGTGGGCGAGGAGCTGGGGTTTCTCGGGGTGATGGTGGCGCTTTGCCTCTTTCTGGCGCTCTTCCTGACGCTGCTCCGGATCGCCCGGCGGGCCACCGATCCGTTCTCGAGCCTAGTGACGTTCGGCATCCTCGGCCTCCTGTTCACGCACGTCTTCGAGAACGTCGGCATGACCGTGAACCTCATGCCGATCACCGGCATTCCGCTTCCATTCTTCTCCTACGGCGGCTCCTTCTTCATCATCTGTGCGCTCTGTCTGGGGCTGGCTTTCCGAGTCGCCTGGGACTCCAGGCAGTCAGGCTATCCTGATATCTAGCAATAACTTAGCATTGGGGGTCTGGCGTTTGCCCGCCGGACCCCCGAAATTGCAGGCGATCCGAATGCCCGCCTTCTTTCCTTCATCACCGGCGACTCTCATATCCTATGGCCGTAATGGCATGGTTTAAAAAGGAACGGAAGCCCCGGACGTCCCAGCGCGAGCGGCTCGAGATCCCGCCGGACGCGTGGGAAAAGTGCGACGCCTGTGGCCATATCGATATCCGCGAGAAGTTCGAAAAAGCACACAACGTCTGTCCCGAATGCGGTCGGCACCGGCGGATCAACGCCGAGGAGTACATCGAGCTGCTCACCGATCCGGGCACGTGGCGCGAGCTGTACGGTGGGCTCCGTTCGACCGATCCTCTCGAGTTCGAGAGTTACCACGAGCGGCTGGCGGCGGCGAACAAGAAGGGCGGGGACGCCGACGCGATCTTCACCGGGACCGGCCGACTGGACGGCCTGGCCATCAATCTGGGCGTCATGAACTTCGCGTTCATGGGCGGCTCGATGGGGTCGGTGGTGGGCGAGAAGATCGCCCGACTTACCCGGCGCTCCCACGAAAAGAAGCTTCCGCTCCTGATCGTCTCCGCCTCGGGCGGCGCCCGGATGCAGGAAGGGGTGCTCTCCCTGATGCAGATGGCCAAGACCTCCGCCGCCCTCGCCCAGCTCCACCGGGATTGCATCCCCTACATCTCGATTCTCACCGACCCCACGACGGGCGGGGTCTCCGCGTCCTTCGCCATGCAGGGGGACGTGATTCTGGCGGAGCCCGGGGCGCTCATCGGGTTCGCCGGACAGCGGGTGATCAAGCAGACGATCGGCCAGGACCTGCCGGAGGGCTTCCAGACGGCGGAGTTTCTGCTGGAGCACGGGCAGATCGACGACGTGGTTCCGCGGGCTTCCCTGCGGGATACCACCGCGCGGCTGCTGCGGCACATGCAGGGGCAGCGGCCGCACGTCGAGCATGCCGAATTGAGCTGACGTCGCGGCGGTTGTGTCGGGCGCCCCACCAGCCAGACCGCGGGTGGGGCGCTTTCTTTATCGAGAAATGCCCCTGACCTACGAGCAGGCTCTCGACTTCCTGTTCCCCCGCACCACGACCATCAAGTTCGGCCTCGCCACCACGCGGGCCCTGCTCCGGTCGCTGGGGAACCCGCACGACCTGCTGCCGTCCGTGCACATCGGCGGCACCAATGGGAAGGGGAGCGTGTCCACCCTGGTGGCCTCGGCCCTGGCGGAGGCGGGGTGGCGGGTCGGTCTCTATACCTCGCCTCACCTGGTGTCGTTCCGGGAGCGGATGCGGGTGGACGGCGTTCCGATCTCGGAAGCGGCGGTGGCAATGTGGACCGACCGACTCCGCCCGCTCATCCTCCAGCGCCAGGCGACGTTCTTCGAGGCCACGACCGCCATCGCGTTCGCCGACTTCGCCGCGCGCGGCGCCGAGATCGCCGTGGTGGAAGTCGGCCTCGGCGGGCGGCTCGACAGCACCAACGTGATCCGCCCGCTGGTGAGCGCGGTGACCAAGATCGAGCGCGACCACATGAAGTACCTGGGCGATACCCTGGAAAAGATCGCCTGCGAGAAGGCGGGGATCGCCAAGCCGGGTGCGCCTTTCATAATCGGGGAGCGGGACCCGGCGGTGGTCGAGGTCCTCCGGCAGGAGGCCCACCGGGCCGTGGCGCGGCTCGAGCCGGGCAGACGTGCGGACGTCCGCGTCCTGCCGCCGGAGTATGAGTGGTGCGGCCCGCTCAGCCTGGCCGGGCCGCACCAGCGGCGGAACGCGGCGGTGGCCCAGGCAATCCTGGCGGCGCTTCCGGTCCGGTATCGGCCGGGATCCGACTCCATGGAGCGGGGGTTCGGCGCGGCCTACGTTCCGGGCCGGCTGGACCGGCGGGGGAAGTGGCTGTTCGACGTCGCCCACAATCCGGATGGCATGCGGGCGCTCACCGCGGCGCTCACGACGCTTCGGCCGGCCCGGCCGCTACACGCCCTGGTCTCGATCCTGGGCGACAAGGAGTGGCCTGAGATGCTGGTGGAGCTCGATCGGGTGCTGGACCGCGGTGTGCTGACCGTGGCGCCGACCGCGGCGAGCCGCGGGTGGGATGCCGCCTGGCTCCGGCGCTGGCTCGCCAAGCGGTCCCGGCCGCCGGCGCACGCCGCGTGGACCTTGATTCCCGATTTCAGCGAGGCGCTCGCCACGGTGCAGCAAGGGGCCGGGACGGTGCTGGTGACCGGGTCGTTTCATACTGTCGGGGACGTCATGGAGGCGCTGGGGATGGTGGTGTAGCAGGACGGCGCCGGCGCGTCGATGTACCGCTGCGATCAAGTGGAAACGCGCCTATCCCGGCTCGCGGCCTTGCGAATTGTTCGGCGTCTCCGTGGTGAATTGTTCGGCGAGGAATCCGACCGCCGCATGGCCTTCGACTCGCCGCCTCGACCCGCTATAATCCCCCAATGCAAACCAAGGCTCTGCCGGGATTTCGGGAGTTTTATCCTCCCGAGCTCGCTCTGCGCTCCCATATCTTCCGCACCTGGCGCGCGGTGGCCACCCGCTACGGCTTCGAGGAGTACGACGGGCCGCCGCTGGAGCCGCTCGAGCTCTACACGGCCAAGAGCGGCGACGAGATCGTGGGCCAGCTCTACAACTTCATCGACAAGGGCGGCCGCGAAGTCGCGCTGCGGCCGGAGATGACCCCGACGCTGGCCCGAATGGTGGCGGCCCGGGCCAACGGACTGAAGAAGCCGATCCGCTGGTTCTCCATTCCCCAGCTCTTCCGCTATGAGCGGCAACAACGGGGGCGGCTTCGAGAGCACTTCCAGCTCAACTGCGACCTGATCGGCGAGCCCGGCCCACTGGGGGACGCCGAGGTCATCGCGCTTGCCGTCGATGTCATGCGCGCGTTCGGGCTGGGTCCCAAGGATGTGCGGGTCAGGGTATCCGACCGGCGGATCTTGCGTACGCTGCTGGCCGGGGCAGGAGTGACCGAGGCCCAGCTGGACACGGCCTACGGCGCGATCGACAAGATCGAGCGGATCGACCGGCCGGCGCTCGCGGCCCAGCTCGAGGCGGCCCGCCTGGCCTCCGCCGCGATCGACCGGGTGTTCGAGATCGCGGCGCTCCGCGGACTGGAGCAGGTCGAGCAGGCGCTGGCGGGGGTCCCGGGCGGTGAAGCGGCAGCGGCTCCTCTGCGCGGCCTGGTCCAGGCCCTCGGGGCCATGGGGCTCGCCGACTTCGTCGACGTCGATCTCACCATCGTACGGGGCCTGGCCTACTACACTGGTACCGTCTTCGAGCTGTTCGACGCGGGCCGGAGCCTCCGCGCCATCTGCGGAGGCGGGCGCTACGACTCGCTGCTGCAGGCACTCGCTGGCGTCGACCTTCCGGCGCAGGGCTTCGGGATGGGCGATGTCGTGCTCACGGAGCTCCTCCGGGACCGCGGTCTGCTCCCGGGGACGCCGTCGAGCATCGACGCCTTCCTTGCCGGCGTCACCGAGGACGATCTGCCCCATGTTCTGTCCCTGGCGCACGATCTCCGGGACGCCGGGCTCCGGGTGGAATACGCCCTCAACGTCCAGGCGGTCGGCCGGCAGCTCAAGCTCGCCGACGCCCGGAATGCGCGGCTCGCCGTCGTGATCGGCCCGGACGATCGGGCCCGCGGCGAGGTGATGGTCAAGGACCTCACCTCCAAATCGCAACGGGCCGTTCCCCGCCAGGACGTGGTGGTGGACCTGCTGGCGTCGCTGGATGGCCGGTGACGCCCGTCTCCGCCCCCCTCCGCGCCCATCGCCCACAACCCATTTGACCTCCGGCTCATCCTGCCATGGCTGAGAACAAGGCTCTCACACTCCGCGCGGTCGACTTCAGCGCCTGGTACAACGAGCTCATCGCCCGCGCCGAGCTGGCTGACTACAGCCCGGTCCGGGGATGCATGGTCATCCGGCCGAACGGCTACGCCATCTGGGAGCAGATGCAGCGGGCCCTGGACCAGATGTTCAAGGATACGGGTCACCAGAACGCGTACTTCCCCCTGTTCATTCCCCAGAGCTTCCTCTCGCGCGAGGCGGAACACGTCGAGGGCTTCGCTCCCGAGACTGCCGTGGTCACCCACGGCGGCGGGAAGGAGCTGGAGGAGCCGCTGGTGGTCCGGCCGACCTCGGAGACGATCATCTACGCGATGTACGCCAAGTGGATCCAGAGCTACCGCGATCTCCCTCTGCTGATCAACCAGTGGGCCAACGTGGTGCGCTGGGAGATGCGGACCCGGCTCTTCCTCCGGACCACCGAATTCCTCTGGCAGGAGGGCCACACGGCACACGCCACCGAGGCGGAGGCAGAGGAGGAGACCCTCCGGATGCTGGGCGTCTATCGGACGTTCATGGAGGAATGGATGGCGATGCCGGTGCTGACCGGCCGAAAGACCGACAGCGAGCGCTTCGCCGGGGCACTCCGCACCTACAGCTGCGAAGCACTGATGCAGGACAACAAGGCGCTCCAGGCGGGTACCAGCCACAACCTCGGCCAGAACTTCGCCCGGGCCTTCGAGGTCACCTTCCAGACGGCCGCGGGCGGGCTGGAACACGTCTGGAACACGTCGTGGGGCGTGTCCACCCGGCTGGTGGGGGCGCTCATCATGACCCACGGGGACGATGCCGGCCTGGTCTGCCCTCCGCGGCTGGCGCAGTACCAGGTGGTGATCGTGCCGATCTACCGTACCGATGAGGAGCGCGCCACCGTACTGGAGGCCTCCGACCGGCTGAAGAAGGAGCTGGGGGGCGCGGGAATCCGGGTGCACGTCGATGCGCGAGACGGGATGAAGCCGGGCGCCAAGTACTACGAGTGGGAAGGGCGCGGCGTCCCGCTCCGCCTCGAGGTGGGTCCGCGCGACCTGGCCGCCAACGCGGTCATGCTCGCCCGGCGGACCGGGGGCAAGAAGGAGACACTTCCGATGGCGGGCATCGCGGCGCAGCTGCACGAAATCATGAATAGGATGCAGAACGATCTGCTGGAGACCTCTCGCGCGCGGCGGGAAGCGGCCAGCATCCGTGGGGCCACCAAGGCGCAGTTCCTCGCCCACATGGAGGGCGCCGGCGGCTTCGTCTACGCTGGCTTCTGCGGCGACCCCAAGTGCGAGGCCGACATCAAGGAGAAGACCAAGGCCACCATCCGGGTGCTCCCCGACGCGGAGTTCCGCTCCCCGGTGGCGCCCACCACCTGCATGTGGTGCGGTCAGCCGAGCGTCGCCGAGGCCGTATGGGCGAAGGCGTACTGACGGCCGAGCTCCTGGCCGATGCCGGGCTGGCGCGCGAGGACGGCGCGCTCCGGCTCGGCGGCGTGTCGCTGGGCGAGATCGCTGCTGAAGTGGGGACGCCGGCCTACGTCTACAATGCCGGCGTGATCCGGGCGCGTTA
Source organism: Gemmatimonadales bacterium (assembly GCA_045803515.1). GTDB lineage: Bacteria > Gemmatimonadota > Gemmatimonadetes > Gemmatimonadales > GWC2-71-9 > CAVVWJ01. The sequence continues at coordinate 7,254 of JBJMOX010000305.1, read as the reverse complement.
CGCGGCGCTCGATCGCGCGCTCGCCGCCGTGCCCCACCGCATCTGCTTCGCGGTCAAGGCCAACAGCACGCTCGGCGTGCTGCGGGTGCTGCGCGACGCCGGCGCCGGGGCCGACATCGTCTCGGGCGGCGAGATGGCCCGGGCCCTCGCGGCGGGGTTCGCCCCCGACCGGATCGTCTTCAGCGGAGTAGGCAAGAGCAACGCCGAGCTCCGGGCGGCGGTGCGAACCCGCCTGGGCCACCTCAACGTGGAGTCACACGCCGAGCTGGAGCGGCTGGCCTGCATCGCGGCGGAGGAGCGCATTCATGTGTCGGTCGGGATCCGGGTGAACCCGGACGTCACCACCGATACCCATCCCTACATCTCGACCGGCAAGAGCGGAATCAAGTTCGGCATTCCGGCCGACCAGGTCGCGGCCGCGGCTGAGCTGGTGGCGCGCCACCCGATGCTGGAGCTCACTACTCTGGCCATGCACCTGGGCAGCCAGCTCGCCGACACACTCCCGTTCCGCCAGGGCATCGTGCGCCTGCTGGAGCTCGCCGATGGGCTGCGCGCGGCCGGCATCGACACCGTTCGGGTGATCGACATCGGCGGTGGACTCGGCATCCGCTACGCGGATGAGCGGGCGATGGATCCCGAGACGTTCGCGGCCGCGGTGGTCCCGCTCCTCGCCCCCAGCGGGTACACCGTGTACCTCGAGCCCGGCCGCTTCCTGGTCGGAAGCGCGGGGGTGCTGCTCACCGAGGTGATCTATCGGAAGCACTCGGGGGGGAAGGAGTTCGTCGTGGTGGACGCGGGAATGAACGACCTGGTACGGCCCAGTCACTATCAGGCCTATCACGAGATCGTGGAGCTGCAATCCTCCGGCCGCCCGGCGGAGCGGGTGGATGTGGTGGGCCCGGTGTGTGAGACGGGGGACTTCCTGGCGCTCGATCGCGAGCTGCCGGGCCTCGTGGCCGGCGACCGCCTCGCGGTGCTCGGGGCAGGGGCGTACGGCTTCGTGATGGCGTCCAACTACAACAGCCGCCCCCGCCCGGCCGAGGTGATCGTGGACCGCCGGCGCTGGTGGGTCGCCCGGCCGCGGGAACGGGTGGACGAGCTGTTTCAGAGCGAGAGGGTCGTGCCGTGACCGTGCCGACGCATCACGAAGGCATCCTGATCATCGACTTCGGCTCCCAGTACACCCAGCTGATCGCGCGGCGGGTGCGGGAGGCGCACGTCTACTGCGAGATCCATCCGCCCTCGCGCACCGTCGAATGGATCCGGCAGTGGAAGCCGAAGGGGATCATCCTGTCGGGCGGCCCCAACTCGGTCTACGGGGAGAGCGTCCCCACGGCGGATCCGGAGCTTCTGGAGCTCGGCACGCCGGTCCTCGGCCTCTGTTATGGCATGCAGATCCTGGCCCAGCTCTCCGGGGGCAACGTCAAGCGGGCGTCCCGGCGGGAATATGGGCGGGCCAACGTCACGGTCGATGGCGGCCGGCTCTTCCAGGGGTTCGGCCGGGGCGAGGAGACGCCGGTGTGGATGAGCCACGGCGATCACGTGGACGTGGCGCCACCCGGGTACCGGGTCACCGCCTCCAGCCGCAACTCGCCGGTCGCGGCCATCGAGCATACCGAGCGCCCGCTCTACGGGGTGCAGTTCCATCCCGAGGTCGCCCATACGCCGAGAGGCGGAGAGATCCTCAACAACTTCCTGTTCGAGGTGTGCGGCTGCACGCCGGACTGGACGCCGGGGCACTTCGTGGAGAGCGAGGTCGCCAAGGTCGCCGAGCTGGTCGGTCCCGAGCGGCGGGTGATCTGCGGACTCTCCGGCGGGGTCGACTCGTCGGTGGCGGCCGTGCTGGTGCATCGAGCCGTGGGGGACCGGCTCACCTGCATCTTCGTCGATCACGGCCTCCTCCGCCTGCACGAGCGGGATCAGGTCGAGGCCACCTTCCGCCGCCACCTCGGCATCGATCTCCGGGTGGTGGACGCCGGCGCGGAGTTTCTGGCGCGGCTCGAGGGGATCACCGATCCCGAGGAGAAGCGGCGCCGGATCGGGCACACCTTCATCGACGTGTTCGAGCGGGAGGCGCGATCGGTGGGTGAGGGCGCCGGCTTCCTGGTGCAGGGAACCCTCTACCCCGACGTGATCGAGTCGCTCTCACCGATGGGGGGGCCGTCGGTCACCATCAAGACTCACCACAACGTCGGTGGGCTCCCCGAGCGGCTGCCGTTCAAGCTGCTGGAGCCGCTCCGGGAGCTGTTCAAGGACGAGGTGCGGCAGGTGGGCCGGGAGCTCGGGCTGCCGGAGGAAATGGTGGGCCGGCACCCGTTTCCGGGACCGGGTCTCGCCATCCGGATCCTGGGGGAGGTCACCCCGGAGAACCTCGACATTCTCCGCCGAGCCGACCACGTGTACATCGAGGAGATCCGTGCGGCGGGGCTGTACGATGACATCTGGCAGGCGTTCGCCGTGCTGCTGCCGATCCGCTCGGTCGGCGTGCAGGGCGACGGGCGGACGTACGATCAGGTGATCGCGCTCCGCGCGGTCACCAGCCGTGACGGGATGACGGCGGACTGGTTCCCGTTTCCGCCCGAGGTGCTGGCCCGGGTGTCCAACCGAATCGCCAACGAGGTGGACGGGGTCAATCGGGTGGTCTATGACGTGAGCTCGAAACCGCCGGCGACGATCGAGTGGGAGTGATCTGCCGGCGCTGGCCCCGAGACGATCGCAATTGACCTGGATCGGGACATGGGGGAATCAATATGGATCCGTCGTCGAGATCACCAGCGATACGGACCGGAAGATCGTGGGAACCTTCCGCACTGCTCTCTCGGACAGCGGCTTCATGGAGACGCTCTGGTATGTCGTCGCTGACGCCGCGCTCAGCGCAGCCAGCGAAGGCGACCCGGCGGAGGTCAAGAAACTGCATTGGTGGCGCGCGATCACGACGAGCGCGGACACGTTCGAGCGTTTCTCCTAGTTAGAAATATCCCCGCTAGAGCCCCATCCGTGCCATCACCCGCGCGAACCGCGGGTCTTTCCGCAGCGGATCCAGCAGCGGGTCGAAGAAATTCTCCGGGATATAGATGTCGTGCTCGTCGATCCCCCGGTTCAGCCACTCGAGCCCCCGGGTCACGTCCCCCAGACCGGCGTACCCCTCGGCAATCATGATCGGCGGGACCAGCTCCCGAGTCGAGCGCCGCTCCAGGTCCTTCACGATCCTCATGGCCGCCACGCGGTCGCCGGACAGGCTGTAAGCCTCCGCGAGCGCGGCCGCGGCATGGGGGTAGAACACCCCAAGTGCGATCGAGCGTTGAATCGATGCAATCGCCTCGGGGTACCGGCGCTGCTGGATCTGGACCAGGCCGAGCCGCAAATGGGCCTGGGCGTAGTTGGGGTCGAGCTCCAGCGTCTGGCGGATGCGGGACGCGGCCTCATCGTTCCGGTGCATCAGATAGGAAACCCACCCCCTTTCGACCCCGATCTGCAGCGACAAGGGGTCCAGCTCGTGGGCCCGGCTCATCTCCGCCAGGCCCTCGGCCAGTCGACCGCGCCCGGCCAGGAAGTCGCCATACCAGTGGTGCCCCGTGGCGTAGTTGGGATCGGCGGTGATGGCGCGTCGGAAATTTGTTTCCGCCGCCGGCCAGTCCCAGGCGTAGATCATGTTGCCGTAGCCCAGAGCGGTGTACGCTTCCGCCGAGGTACTGTCGAGCGCCAAGGCCCTTCGGGCGGCAGCCTCGGCCTTGCTCCAGGCTTCAGCCGGTGAGCCACCGGCATAGGGCGCGAGCAGGAGATAGGCGTCGGCGAGAGCCGCCCACGCACGGGCAAAGGTCGAGTCGCGGGCGACGGCCTGCTCCAGATAGCGCACCGCCTCCTTCAGGGCGGCGCCGGTCCGCTGATTCCAGGCGAATCGTCCCTTGAGATACAGGTCGTACGCCTGGAGATCGCCGGTGGGGCGGGCGGCGAGCGCGGAGTCGCGAGCGGGCGCGAGCCGGACACGAAGGGCCGCGACGATGGAGCGAGCCACGTCCTCCTGCACGGCGAAGATGTCGGTCAGGTCACGATCGTAGGACTCGGACCAGAGCTGATATCCGTCCTTCACGTTGATGAGCTGGGTGCTGACCCGAAGCCGGTTGCCGCTCTTCCGCACGCTGCCCTCCAACACCGCGCCGACGTCGAGCTTCCGGCCGATCTCATGCACATCGGGACTCTGCCCCTTGAACTGAAAGGAGGAGGTCCGGGCGGCGACCCGGAGCCCCGGCACCTGACTCAGGGCCGTGATCAGCTCTTCGGTAAGACCGTCGCTGAAATACTCCTGATCTTTCTGGGGACTCAGGTCCACGAACGGCAGTACCGCGGCTGAGGCCAGCGGCGCCATGCCCGAGGGCCTCAGCCAGCGGAAAGTGACATATCCGCCGAGGGTCAGGAGCAGCAGCCCGAGACCGAGTGCGACTGATCGGGTGATCCGCCGCCGACCGTGCAATCCGGCGACTGTGCCCGTGCCGCCAGGGACCGCCTGCAACCGATCGAACTGCAGGGCATCGGCGAACTCGGCCGCCGTGGAGAACCGATCGGCGGGCGACCGGGCCAGCGCTCTGGTGACGGCGTGCTCGAGGGCAGGCGGCGCGTCGCGGCCAGTACGCAGGTGGGGGATCGGCTCGGTCAGCCGTTTTGCCAGCACTGCCTGAGGGGTCGGCCCGGTGTACGGCGGCTCACCGGTCAGCATTTCGTAGAGCACGCAGCCGAGGGAGTACACGTCGGTGCGCGGACCGAGGTCCCGCTCGGCCAGCGCCTGCTCCGGACTCATGTACATGGGAGTGCCCAGACTGATGCCGCTCTCGGTCAGCCGATCATCCGCGTCGGGCGCGAGCGCTCGTGCGACGCCGAAGTCGGCGACCAGGGCGTGGTCTCCACTGAGCAGGATGTTCTCTGGCTTGATGTCGCGATGGATCACCCCGTGCTGGTGGGCATAGTGGAGCGCATCGGCCACCTCCCGGGCAATGCGCAGCGCCTCGTCCATCGGGAGCTGTTTCTCCCGGAGCAGGCGGGCGCGCAAGGTCTCGCCATCGACGTACGGCATGGTGAACCAGAGCTGCCCGTCGGTCTCTCCGGAGTCGTGCACGGCCAGGATATGGGGGTGTTGCAGGCGAGCGCAGAGCCGGATCTCACGGAGGAACCGCTCGGGGCCCAGCACGTGCGCCAGGTCGGGATGGAGGACCTTGAGCGCGACGGGGCGGTCATGCTTCAGGTCATGGGCCAGGAACACCCTGGCCATACCGCCGCGGCCCAGCTCCCGCTCGATCCGGTAGCGGTCCGCCAGAGACGCCACGAGACGGCTCGGGATATCGCCCTTTTCCTTGACCATCAGCGGCTGGGCATTCGCTGTCCGAGGCACCAGAGGAGATAAGCCATCGGCGCCGATTCGAGCACCGCAAGCTGAAGGCTGCCGGCGAGCAGGCTCGCCCAGGTCGCAAGCGGCTCGCTTGGATCGCGCCATTCCAGGCTCATGAGAACGGCGAAGGACGCCGGCACGCCGGTCATGAACGCGACGGCGAGTGCGCCGGGAGCATGGCGGCAGAGCAAGCCGAGGGTGCCGGCCACCGCGAGCGCAGTGCCGATGACGACGAAGGTCCCCCGCATCCAGGCCACCAGGCCGTCCCACATCCGGTCCACCAGAGGCGTATCGCTGAGGGTCGAAGGCGTCGAGTCGTCATCATTCATGCGAAGGCGCTCCAACCATCGGATGGCGACCGACGAGCAGTCGTTTCGAGGACCCGGGTCGAGAGAAACCGATTGGCAGCGGGGATATCTTAAGTAAACGGCCGACGGGAGGATGCGCCAGCGCTCTGGGCCCGCCGGCGGCCGATCACCCCTCGCTCCCGTGGTCTGCCCCATTCTCCGAGAGCCCATGCACACCCTCCTGCTGTTCCTGTCCGCCGGCGCGTTGGCCGCCCAGGTGCCTGCCCCTCGCGCCCCCAAAGGCGACCTCGCCCGCTGGGAGCGCGAGGCGCGGGAGGTCACCATCGTCAGGGACGACTGGGGCATCCCCCACGTCCACGGGAAGACCGACGCCGACGCCGTGTTCGGGATGATCTACGCCCAGGCGGAGGACGACTTCAACCGGGTGGAGACCAATTACCTCAACGCCATGGGCCGGCTGGCGGAAGCGGAGGGAGAGGACGCCATCTGGCGGGACCTCAGGATGAAGCTCTTCATCGACCCCGACAGCATGAAAGCCCGATACGCCGCGAGCCCCCTATGGCTCAAGCGTCTGATGAATGCCTGGGCCGATGGGCTCAACTACTACCTCTCCACCCATCCTGAGGTGAAGCCGCGGGTCATCACCCGGTTCGAGCCGTGGATGCCGCTCAGCTTCAGCGAGGGCAGCATCGGTGGCGACATCGAGAACGTCTCGCTCGGCGACCTCCGGGCCTTCTACGGCGACAGCGCGGGGCCGTCCGCACCGGTCGAGACGGGCGATGGGCCGACCGAGCCGTCGGGCTCGAACGGCTTCGCCATCGCGCCGTCGAACACGGTCGATCACTGGGCCCTGCTGCTCATCAATCCCCACACCTCGTTCTTCTTCCGGGCCGAGCTGCAGATGTCGAGCGACCAGGGCCTCGACGCTTACGGCGCGGCGACCTGGGGTCAGTTCTTCCTCTATCAGGGCTTCAACGACCGGCTCGGCTGGATGCACACGTCGACCGGCGCGGACGCGGTGGATGAATACGCCGAGAGCGTGATCCGGAAGGGCCCGCGGCTGCTCTACGGGTACGGCCACGAGGAGCGGCCGCTGGGGACGGGCTGGATCACCATCCCCTACCGGACGGCGAGCGGCATGGCGAGGCGCAGGTTCATGGTCTATCGGACCCACCACGGGCCTATCGTGCGCGCGGCGGGCGCCAAGTGGGTCAGCGTCCGGCTCATGGAGAAACCCGTGCAGGCGCTGAGCCAATCGTTCCTGCGGACCAAGGCCAGGACCCTGGCGGCCTATCGCAAAGTCATGGAGCTCCACGCCAACTCGTCGAACAATACGGTGTACGCCGACGCCGACGGGCACATCGCCTATTTCCACCCGCAGTTTGTCCCCAGGCGGGACGACCGGTTCGACTGGACCCGGCCGGTGGACGGGAGCGATCCCGCCACCGAATGGCATGGCGTACACGGGGTCGAGGACAGCCCGCACGTGGTCGATCCGCCGAACGGCTGGATCCAGAACACCAATGACTGGCCGTACTCGGCGGCGGGAGCGTACAGTCCCAAGCG
>JBJMOX010000304.1:0-13759 GCA_045803515.1 Gemmatimonadales bacterium | reverse complement strand
TCACGGATAATTCGCAGCCCGTGCTCCAACTGGCCCTGGTGATTGTTGGCCATGTCCAGCACGTACAGCCCGCGGAAGTCGAAGTCGTCCCTCAAGCGCCCCTCGCCGTGAAGTGATCCCACTCAGCGGTTGGCCGGCTGGATGGCGTCCGGAGTGTAGCCCCGGCCGTAGTCGATCGTCATCCTCCGCCCTTCCCGCTCCGCGCGGTGCGCCGCCGCGACCGCCAGCATCGTGTCGAGACCCCGCTCGAGCCGCAGCTCGGAGCCTCCCACCGGGCGCTGGAGGTCGGCCTCGATGTGCTCCAGCTCCCGGAGGAAGTCGTCCGGACGCGTCTTGGGCAGAACGAACACCTCTTCCGGCTTGCCGGGCCGGTGAAGCAGGACGGCATCGCCGGCCGAATCGTAGTTGCATATCCACTCGACCGCACCCGTCGCGCCCTGGATCCGGGCGCGCTTGCGGTGCGGAGTCGTGACTACGTCCTGCACCACGCGACCGAGCAGCCCGCCTTCAGTGCGCAGATGCATCAGGCAGAGGTCATCGTACCGCGCCGCGCCCTGCTCGACGTAGCGAAGGCGCGCATCCAGCTCGCGGACCCGCCCCGCCCCGACGACATGGGCGAAGTGCTGCCACAGATTGATCGCGTGCGAGTGCTCCCCGCTCGCTCCCCCGCCCTTCTCCCAGAAGCCGAGGTAGCTGTCCGCCGGGCCATCGAGCCAGGGGTGCGCGGCGAAAATGCCACCCCAGTGCTCGCGAAACTCGACGTCGAGGGTCTGCACCGCGCCGATCTCGCCGCCGCACACCAGCTCCGCCGCACGCGTACTCGCCTTGCCGACCACGTGGTCGTAGCCGACGTACAGGCGTGTCCGGCCGCCCTGGCTGCGCTCCCACAGGTCCTGGGCATGGTCCAGCGACGGCGGGCAGACCGGCTTCTCCACGATGATCGTCGCCGGCGATTCGTCCAGCGACGCGAGCGCGAGCGGCAGGTGGTGCTCCGGCGGCGTCCCGATGAAGATGTGATCGAAGCCGCCCCGCGGCGCCGCCTCGTTCAGGAAGAGCCGGATCGACTCGTCCCAGGCGCCGTACCGCGCCGGATAGATCTGGGTCCGCATCCGATCCAGTGCCGCGGCGCTGGTGTCGCAGACGGTCACTTCCCATCCCATGCGCCGGGATGCGTGAGCCAGATGGTTGCCGATCGATCCAGCGCCGTAAATCTTGATTCGCCGCATGCACTGCTCCTATGTGCGAAGCGTCGCGTAGAGATAGTCCGCCCGGCCTTCCCCCTCCAGCCACTCGGCGAACGCGGCATTCACGACCGGGCTCACCTCCACCGCGCCGAGGCCGGTGGGGCGGCGATCCCGCAGCCAGAGCAGGGCGTTCGACAGATCGAAGCGATGCACGGAGCGCACCTCACAACCGGCAAAGCCGGCCGCGTGCGACAGCATCTCGAGGCTCGATCGGTCGAAGTACCAGGTGTGCACCGTCCGATAAAAGAAGGCCCCGTACTCGGCCGGCAGCAGCTCCAGCAGCCAATCGCGCAGATTCGGTGTGCTGATCAGCAGCGTGCCGCCGGGGCGAAGCAACGCCCGGGCCTCTCGCAGGAGGGCCACGGGGTCGTCGACATGCTCGATCACGCTGAAACAGACTGCGACATCCACCCGGCCGCGCCATTCACCGGCTGCGTCGGCGCAGGAGGGAAACACGGTATGTCCGTTCGAGCGGAGGGCGCCATGATAGCCCCGCGCCGGCTCGATGCCCACTGTTGCTGCCGCCATCCCCTTGACGAGATCGAGAAACGATCCGGCCCCACATCCGATATCGGCAACCACCTTGCCTCGAATCAGGTCGGTTCCGAGGAGACGGAGCTTGTCCGCCTGCTCGGCGTCGTGCAGGGCATAGTAGTGCTCCGGTGACGCGCTGCCGTCGACCAGCTCACGATATTCCGACGATGAATAGTCCATGCCGTCGGCGGCTTCGAGCATTCCGGTGCCACACCCTTCACATCGGAGAACCCGTCTGGGAAGGGCGGTCAGGTTGCCGAACTTCCCCTGCCGGATCGATCCCTCGAAGAGAAGACTCCAGGACCCCGCCCCGCACAGCCGGCAGGACGCGAGCTGTGGGTCGCGAGCAGGGATTGCGCCAGTGGTTGGAGAGGGGGGTCCGGATGGCACGGCGGCGGGCCTGGGGATCGCGCGCTCCTCGATGAGTGGGCGGGCCACGCGGGGCCCTAAAGTATACCCGACCGAATCGGAAGCCGACAATCCATCGGGTGATGGAAACGGAAGCTCGATGGCTTCAGGATGCTGACCTCGCGCGCGCGACCGCATGGAGTCCCTCGGCATAGCCGGCTGCGAGCGGCCGTGCCGGCCGTTCCTCAACGGCTGCCTCAGCCTCCCTGCGAGCGGATTCGATTACCGATTCAAGGGTCGCGTCCAGGTCGACCTCCGGCCGCCACCCGATGACCTGCCCCACCTTCTCGATGGACGGCACCCGGCGGGGGATATCCTCGAAGTTCTCCTCGTAGGCGATCGCGAACGGCACGAACACGATCTCGGACGAAGACTCGGTGAGCTCCTTAACCCGGTTGGCCAGGTCGAGGATGGTGATCTCCTCGCAGCTCCCGACGTTGTAGACCTCGCCCACCGAGGCATCCGTCTCCATCAGCCCAACCAGGGCGCGCACCGTGTCGGACACGTGGGTGAAGCACCGGCTGTGCGAGCCGTCGCCGTAGACGCTGATCGGGTCCCCCTCGAGCGCCTGGGTCACGAACCGCGGGACCACCATGCCGTACCGCCCGGTCTGGCGTGGCCCGACGGTGTTGAACAGCCGCGTCACCACCGTCGGGACTCGCCGCTCGCGATAGTAGGCGAGCGCCAGGAACTCGTCGATCATCTTGGAGCAGGCGTAGCTCCAGCGTCCCCGGGTGGTAGGGCCGAGCACCAGGTCGCCTTCCTCTCCGAAGGGGATGGCCGTGCTCTTGCCGGAGACCTCCGAGGTGGAAGCGACCAAGACCTTCTTGCGGTGCTTGGTCGCGATGTCCAATAAACGCTCGGTGCAGGTCACGTTGGTTTCGATGGTGCGCACCGGGCTCTCGACGATCAGCTTGACCCCCACGGCGGCCGCCAGATGAAAGACGGCGTCCACCTCATCGACCAGCTCCTCGAGCACGGTCAGATTCAGCATGGTGTCGATGACGCTTTGAAACGAATCGACCTGTCTGAGGTGCGCGATGTTGCGCAGTGAGCCTGTCGACAGATCGTCGATGATGGTCACCCGATCGCCTCGCGCGATCAGCGCGTCCGCGAGATGCGATCCGATGAACCCAGCGCCGCCGGTGATTAGGTATCTCATCGTCCCAGTGGTTGAAGGTGTGGCGCACTCACACGGCACGCTCCGCATACTCGCTGCCCTGCTCGCCGGCGATCGCCGGACCACTGCGAGCCTGCCCCGGTACCCTGACGCTCACCAGCCATTCCTGAATCGCCGGCGCCACGATGCGCGCCACCCGCTCGGCGCCGTGCGGGCGGGGACCACAGGAGATCCGCAGCACGTAGGGATCGTCCTCGCCTGAATCGTCGGTCACGATCGGATGGTCCAGCCTCCACGCCACCGCCCCGCGTCCGTTGGTGCCGCCGATCCTGTCGTCTTCCAGCGCGCTGGCACGAGCGACCCGCATCCCTTGGAAGCCGAATTCGTGCGCCCTTCCCTCGAGAATACCATTGATCTGCCGCAGCGTGTCGGAACGGGGAATCAGTTGCGCGACTTCACGGGCACAGATCTGGTCATGAATGATCCGTCGCACTCGGCGTACGCCAGACGCGAGCACCGCTCCACCCTCGACGAACTCGGCATAGTTCAGCCGGCGCATTCCGTAGAGCACCAGCAGGAGCGAGATCGCGCCGCCGGTGAGGGCGATGCCCCGAAGCGCCGGTGGGGGAGTAAACGCCAGCAGCAGCCCCAGCAGGCCGAATGCCCCGCCCACCAGCGACAACACCATGAGCACGCGCGGCTGGGTCAGCCCGATCGCCAGCAGTCGATGGGAGATGTGCCGGGTATCCCCCACGAAGATCGGGACACCCCGAAGCCAGCGTCGCAGGATGGAGAGCGAGAGGTCGAACAGCGGCACCGCAAGGGCGAAGAGTGGAATGGCCACCAGCACCGCGGTGGCACTCTTGAGTGCCCCATGCACCGAGAGGACCGCGAGCATGAAGCCCACGAACAGACTTCCCGAGTCCCCGAGGAAGATGCGCGCCGGGTTGAAATTGTAGGGCAGAAAACCGAGCAGCGCTCCGGTGAGCGCCACGCCGACCAGCACCACATCCGCCTTGCCCAGCAGGAGTGCCGCCCCCAGCACCGTCGCCAGCGCCACCAGCGCCAGGCCGGTGGCCAGTCCGTCCATGTTGTCGACGACATTGAAGGCGTTGGTGACGCCAACCACCCAGAAGACCGTCAGGGGGAGCGCCAGCCAGCCGAGAGCGAACGCGGTCGTGGGGCCAAAGGTCAGCAGTTGGATCTGGAGCCCGTACCGGTACGCGATCACCGCAGCCACACATTGGGCCGCGAGCTTCGTGGTAGGACGAAGCCCCCGAAGGTCGTCCACCAGCCCCACCATGAACAGCACGGCGCCGCCCAGGAGGACACCGGTGAAGAGGTCCTGTCGCTCGGGGGACAGTTTGTCCCCTGCCACGCCGACCATTGACGCCAGCAGGCCGAGCACCGTCGCGGCGAAGACCACCACGCCCCCGAGGCGCGGAATCGGCCGGGTGTGGAGACGGCGGGTGGCGTCGGGGGTGTCGTAAAGCTGCCGCGCCACGGCGACGCGGATGACGAGGGGGGTGATGACGATGCTGGCCAGGATGCCGACCAGCAGAACGAAAAGCGCCGTTTGCGTCAAGGCCGAGTGCGCTCCTGGAAAGCGTGCGGAGGGCGGACCGACGCCCCACTGCGGACCCGGAAGGGGCGCAGGACAGGCACACAAAAAGGGTAACATGCTGAGCTCTGTTGGTCCCGGCACTCAGGGGAGCCAGCGGGCTCACAGATGGCGGCTGTCAGGCGTGCACTCTATCCGCCAGAGACCGAGCAAGCTAACCAACCGCGACGCAACGTCAAGAGATGGGCTCACTTAGGAAGAAGGAGCGAGGCGGCGGAGGTCGGGTGGGTCTCAGGGCTGGTTGAAGTTGGAGTGGTGCCCCGTCACCAGTGGGTCGATCGAGTGGCGGATGCGTGGTCACAATTTCACTCGGTGCCCGGGAGGCATCCCGGTGGCTAATATCCCCCCGTGTCCGTGTCGAATCGCCACGCTCACCCTCCGAATCAGCCCTTTTGGGGACGCAGGCTATGCCGCGGTCGCACGTCACGATCAGGTAAATCGAGCCGAGCACGGGCCCCGTCACCGCGCCTGCTGTGAGGCCTTGCCCCGCTTATACCGCCCGCTGGAGGGGATAGGTGCGGTGAGCGGAATCACCATTCCCGATGCCCTTCCCGGACCAACGTGCCGGTGGCGGTGGCAAAGAACACGCCACATCTTATTCCATTGCGGACGCTCGGCGGATCCCGTCAGCCTGTTCCAAGCCAAAGAGGACCAATGACCCGACGCGCTCGGCTCGTTGATACCCGGGTCGCCGTGATCATTGTGGCCTTGGCCTCCGGCTGTGGAGGTTCGGAACCCAATGAGTCAGGGCCACCGGCGGAGCTTACGGTGGCCAGCGGAAATGGGCAGGAGGGCATCGCAGGCGAGCCACTCGCCGATCCGCTGGTGGTCAAGGTGACCGACACGCAGGGTCGCCCTGTCTCTGGGATCGTCGTGACTTTCGGGGTAACGGGCGGCGGGGGCAGCCTGTTCGTCGAGAGCACGCAGTCCAACGCTGAGGGGCTGGCGCAGGACCTCTTTACGCTCGGCGGCCCCGCAGGCGACGTGCACCGGGTGGAGGCGCGAGCCGTGGACGCCGCCAACGGCGGGACGGTGCTGACGGCGACATTCACCGCCGTGGCCCGGCCAGGGGCGCCAGCAGGTTTTCGTCCTCCGGAGTCTCAGGAGCGGCTGTTCGTTCCCGCCGGGACCTTGTATCCGACTCGCGTGGCTGTCTTGGTGGTCGACCGGTTCGACAATCCGGTGCCGGGAGCTCCGATTGTCTTCACGCCCGCAGATAATGGCGGCAGCATCACCGGCGCCGAGCAGGTCACGGGACCGGACGGCGCCGCCGGGCCGGACACGTGGATCGTTGGGACCGTGGCGGGGAGCGGCGAGGCCGAAGGGAACCTGTCGTTCAGCCTGCTCACCGCGACCATCCCGGGCACGTCCGTCGAAGGTCCAGCGATAAGCGCGGCTGTCGTCGCCGACCATCCGGTCGAGATCGTGACCGGACCTCTCCCCGTCACGTTTCCGGCGGGCGACCAATTCGACGTCCCGACGAGGGTGGTAGATCAGTATGCCAATACGGTAGATCAGGTCTTCAACTTGCACGGAATCGCGACCGAGCGCCTGAAGCTCTTGTGGGAGGTAGTGGACGGTGGCGGCTGCTTAATCAGGGCCGCGCCGTGCACAATTGCGTTCGACCGATACGGGAATCCGGTGCCGATCCCGTGGTATCTTGGCTCGACCCCCGGGACGAACCATCTCCGGATCTCCGTGGAGGATCATCCCGAGATCCCGCCTCTCGTCGTCGAGGTGACTGGCACCTGACGCCGTCGAATCTCCGATGCTCGCCTAGCATCAGCCGGGCTCGGGCGCCCTCTCCTGCAAGGCTACGCGAGAGGCCCGGGCACCTCGTGCCGCCCGAGGTAGCGCCAGCACCAGATCCCCAGAGTGCCCACAGCGCCACCCACCGCAACGATCATCCACCGACCCCCATCCCCCACACCGAGCGCCACCGCCGCGAGAAGCAGCATCACCGCCCAGGCGAGAAAGTCCGCTTCCCATCGCGTATAGCCGGCTGCCTGGAGGCGCAGGGAAAAGTGGTCGGGACTGCCCCGCCACCATGGGAGTCCCTTCCGGGCCCGCACGGCGACAAGAAAGATCAGCTCGAAGAGCGGGACACCCGCGACCAGAATCGCCTGCGCTACCGAAGGGAATCGGTGGTCGTTGCCCACCAGGTCCAGCGTCAGGATCGCCAGGCAGAAGCCCAGGAGATGACTTCCGGCATCGCCAAGGAAGATGGTCGCCGGCGGCGCATTGAACAGGAGGAAGCCCATACACGCCGCCGCCATGGCGAGCGCCCACGGGCCGTCGGCCGGAACCAGAAAGGACAGGACAGCGAGCTGAATGATCGCCAGGCCAGCGACCAGGCCGTCGCACACGTCGGTCAGGTTAACCGCGTTCACGACCGTGAGGATCCAGCCGACGGACAGCGCATACCACAGCAGATGGAGGGCATCCGCACCGGGGTCCAATCGCAGGCGCACGGCGACCGCCGCGAAGCACGCCTGCGCCAGAAACTTCGATAGCGGACGAAGCGGCCGGAGGTCGTCCACCACGCCGAGGGCCAGGAAAAGCGAAGCCCCTACGATCAGATCGAGCCGTCCCCCGATTAAGGCTCGACTCGGGGCACCACCGAGAGCCAAGGCCCCGACCGCTCCTGCGGCGACGGCCATGCCGCCAAGGTACGCGATGGTCCCGGTATGTTGTGGCACGATCGGATTCGGGTGACTGACAATTCCGAGCCGCCGGGCAAGGAAGCGTGCCGACCACGTCGCCAGCGCGCCGGTTGCTACCCCGGCTCCGAGCATGGGCAGCAGCGGTGGATTCACGGTCGTCTCAGCCACTCGTCTGCCCATCGGAAGCCGTCGGTCATGACCTGAGCCATGGACGAGTACTCCCATCGTCCATAGCGGCCGAGCGGTTCCACGCCTGCCTCCCGCAGGTAGACCTGGGCCCGCCTCACGGTCTCCGCGTTCCGCGGCGTGAATACGACGTAGGCGGGCTCCGCGTCGATGACGTGCCGATCGATTATCCGGCAGTCGGGCGACAGGGCGCGGATACTCTCCAGTCCCGAAACGACCTCCTCGACCAGCTCGGCGGCCGGACGGGGCACATCTTCCCCGCGCTCGGGCACTTCCACCAGCAGCCCCCACCCGTCGGCCGGTGCCAAGGCTGGATCGAACTCGCACATGTAGACCAGTCGGGTGAAGCACAGGGCTTCATCCGCATAGTAGCGCCAGTGCCCTGTCCCGTGCGGTCGAGGGCCTCTGATACTGAGCGCCACCGACCGCACCCGGTTCTGGCTGAGGCCGGCGCAGTCGCGGCGCAGCGCGATCGGAGCCTGGCGACAGAGACTCACGGTCTGCGGCAGAGGCAGCGTGCTCACGCAGGCGTCCCGCCATGTGACGGTCGACTCCCCGCGGGCGTTCTGGACCCGAATGGCGCGGGCCTCCAGGTCGATTTCGGTCACGGTGCTGTGGAGGCGGAGATCTGAAACGCGGCTCGCCAGCGATCGCGTCAGGACCTCCATGCCCCGCTGGTCCGCCTCCGGCGCTGGCCGTGGGTACCAGCCGCGAGCATTGTACGCGCGGGAGTCGCCGCTCTGGTGGAGGGCTCCCTGGAGGACCTCGGACATGTCTGGACGGGTCAGGTTCCAGTGGAAGCCGTCAGCCGCGAGACTCTCGAGCGGCCGCCGCCACGTTTTCCGATTGTAGGGGAAGAAAAACATCTCACACATCGCCTTCCCGAACGTCTGCCGCAGCAATTCCGCGTAATTCCTCGGTTCGCCAGGAGAGTGCGCGTTGGCGACCGCGAAATCACGAAGGCAGCGGAGGGCGGTCTCGGCCGGGAGGTCGGCAAGATGGATCTGAAACGGAAACCGTGCCGCGCCTTCCGACAGCTCGACGTAGGCGAGCGGCGGACACGGCTGGAGGTCCTGACCCACGATGTCGAGGACGCGATGCTGAACCTCGGGGTCGGCAAAGTAGAGCAGATGAATGACGTGGTCGAACCAGTAGCCGCCGAAGTTTTCGGTTCGCACCAGCCCGCCGGGTCGCTCGCCGCGCTCGAGCACGAGAGCCCGGGACCCCAGTACGGAGGCGGTGGCCAGTCCCGCGACCCCACCACCGAGGATCACGACGTCCGCGCTGTCGGTCACGGCGGAAGGGATGCGCTTTCGCCAAGCGACGGCTCGGGCGCGCGCCCGTACCACCTCTCAACCCACGCCCGGTAGCTCCCATCCATCACCCCCCGCCACCACGCCTCGTTCGCCAGGAACCAGTCGAGGGTCTTCCGAATGCCGGTCTCGAAGCTCTCCCTGGGCAGGAAGCCCAGCTCCCGCTCGATCTTCCTTGCGTCGATCGCGTACCGGCGGTCGTGCCCTGGCCGGTCCTTGACGAACCTCACCAGCGACTCGGTCTTCTCACCCCTAACTGCCGGGGCCGAGGGGAAGCGACTGGCCAACGCAGCGTCCGCCGCGAACGCCTCGTCCACCAGCCGGCAGAGCAGCCGCACGATATCGATGTTTTTCCACTCGTTCCGCCCGCCGACATTGTACGTCTCCCCCACCCTGCCCGCCGTCACCACCATCTCCACCGCGCGGCAATGGTCCTCGACGTAGAGCCAGTCGCGCACGTTGAGCCCGTCGCCGTACACCGGCAGCGGCCGGCCTTCGAGGGCGTTCACCAGCATGAGCGGGATGAGCTTCTCGGGAAAGTGATAGGGGCCGTAGTTGTTGGAGCAGTTGCTGCTGGTGACCGGCAGCCCATAGGTGTGGTGGTAGGCGCGCACCAGGTGGTCCGCCGCCGCCTTGCTGGCCGCGTAGGGGGAGTTGGGCGCATACGGGGTCAGCTCGTTGAACGCCGCATCCTCGGGGCCGAGCGATCCGTAGACCTCATCGGTCGAGACCTGATGGAAGCGCGCTGCCGCGCCACCCCTCCCCTCCTCCAGCCAGACCTTCCGTGCCGCCTTGAGCAGCTCGTGCGTCCCGGCCACGTTGGTCTCGATGAACGCGTCGGGACCCACGATCGATCGATCCACGTGCGACTCCGCCGCGAAGTGGACCAGGAGCGTCACCTCACGCTCTCGGAGCAGCCGCTCCGCCAGGCCGGGGGTACGGATGTCGCCGCGGACGAACTCGAAGCCGGGCATCGCCCGGACCGGCTCCAGACTGGCCAGGTTGCCCGCGTAGGTCAGCGCATCGAGCACCACCACGCGGTCGCCCGGGTGGCCCCGGAGCCAGTGGTGCACGAAGTTGGCTCCGATGAAGCCGGCGCCGCCGGTCACCAGCAGGTTAGTCACGCGGCAACTGCCCGAGCATACGCCGGAGGCTCACTCGCCAGTGGGGGGCGGTGCGTCCCAGCGCCGCCCAGGTGGCGCTCTTGTCGAGCACGCTGTACGGCGGGCGGGTGGCCTTGGTGGGATAGTCGGACGTACGGACGGGTCGCACCGGCACGACGCGGTCGAGCAGGCCCGCCTCGAAGGCCTCCTCCTGGATGGCGACGGCGAAGTCATACCAGCTGGCGACGCCCGCATCGGTCCAGTGATGGATTCCGCTCATGTCCGGCCTCTCCGCCGCCGCCCAGAGTGCCTCCGCGAGCCCCCTGGACCAGGTGGGCGTGCCCACCTGGTCGCTCACCACGCTCACCGTCTGCTGCCCCCGCATCAGCCGCAGCATGGTGAGCACGAAGTTCTTCCCGTGGGAGGAGTAGAGCCACGCGCTCCGCACGATGAGGGCCGACCCCCCCGAGATTCGCGCCACCGCCTCCTCCCCCTCCAGCTTGGTGCGGCCGTAGACGCAGAGCGAGTTGGTCGGATCGCCGGGCGCATAGGGATGACCCCGGCGCCCGTCGAACACGAAGTCGGTCGAGACGTGGATGACCCGGGCCCCGATCTCCCGGGCCGCCTGCGCCACGTGCGCCGCGCCCCGCAGGTTCACCGCCTCCGCTCCCGCGGGATCGTCCTCGGCGGCGTCCACCGCGGTGTACGCGGCGGCATTGATCACCAGCGCCGGCGCCACCCGGTGAAACACCTCTCGCACCGCATCGGCGCTGGTGACGTCCAGGCCCGACCGTCCCAGAGGAGCCAGACGCCACCCTGCGGGCACCGTCGCCTGAAGCTCGAGCCCCAGCTGTCCGTCCGCCCCGGTGAGCAGTGCCGTGCGCCCCGGCGGCGAAGTCACGGATAGACGGCGGCCTGCCGAAGGCCGGGGGCGGTGGCGTCCTTCTGGGACAGGATCGGGGTCTGCCCCCGCAGCGGCCACTCTATGCCGATGTCGGGATCATCCCAGCGGAGGGTCCGGTCGTATTCGGGGGCGTAGAGCTCGGTGCACTTATAGAGCACGTCCGCCGAGTCGCTGAGCACGTAGAACCCGTGCGCGAACCCCGGCGGCACCCAGAGCTGGTGATGGTTGACGCCGGAGAGCACGGCCGCCACCCATCGACCGAAGCTGGGAGAAGAGGCGCGCAGATCCACGGCGACGTCGAACACCTCGCCGGCGCCGACCCGCACCAGCTTCCCCTGAGAATGCTGGGTCTGGTAGTGCAGCCCGCGCAGGGTGCCCCGGGCCGAGCGACTGTGGTTGTCCTGCACGAAGCCGAGCTCGATGCCGGCGGCTCGATACCGTGCTTCATGCCAGGTTTCGACGAAGAAGCCGCGCGCGTCCTCCCGGACGATCGGCTGGATGAGGAGCACCTCGGGAATGGCGGTCGGGATCACCTTCACCGCCTGGGGTCCTCCCGCAAGAGACTCAGCAGATACTGCCCGTAGGCATTCTTGCGCAGCGGTTCGGCCAGACGCTGGACCTCTTCCGCGCCGATGTACCCCATCCGATAGGCGATCTCCTCCGGGCAGGAGATCTTGAGCCCCTGCCGCTGCTCGATGGTCTCGATGAACAGGCTGGCCTGGAGCAGCGCTTCGTGGGTCCCGGTATCGAGCCAGGCGGTGCCCCGGCCGAGAATCTCGACCTGCAGCTCCCCCAGCTCGAGGTACCGGGTGTTGACGTCGGTGATCTCCAGCTCGCCTCGGGCGGACGGCCGGATCTCCCGGGCGATGTCGACCACCCGATTGTCGTAATAGTAGAGCCCGGTCACCGCGAAGTTGGAGCGTGGCTGCGCGGGCTTCTCCTCGATCCCCACCACCCGTCCCGTCTCGTCGAACTCGACCACCCCGTACGCGCTGGGATTGTGCACGTGGTACCCGAACACGGTGGCCCCGGTCATTCGCCCGGCGGCGCGCTGCAGGGTATGGCTCAGCTCGTGGCCGTAGAAGATGTTGTCGCCCAGCACCAGGGAGCAGCAATCGGGGCCGATGAACTCGCGGCCCAGGATGAAGGCCTGAGCCAACCCGTCCGGGGACGGCTGCTCGGTGTAGGAGAGGCAGAGCCCCCATTGGCTGCCATCGCCGAGGAGACGTTGAAACGCCGGGAGGTCGTGGGGCGTGGAAATGAGGAGGATATCGCGCGCGCCGCTCAGCATCAGGGTGGAGAGCGGGTAGTAGATCATCGGCTTGTCGTACACCGGCAGGAGCTGCTTGCTCACCGCGCGCGTCACCGGATGAAGCCGGGTTCCGGAGCCGCCGGCCAGGACGATGCCTTTGCGGGTTGCGGGGCGGGCGATACGGGGCACCTCTAATACTCCAGCGGCAGGGCCACCCGGCGTCCGTCGCGGGCCGAAAGATAGGTGGCGATCAGGAGCTCCAGGGAGTGGAGCCCTTCTCGTCCGTCCGTATCCGGTGGGGCATCTCCCCGGAGCGCCTTGATGACGTTGTCGTAATACAGCGGGTGCCCGAAGCCGTACACCGACGTGGTCTCGTAACTGGCCTGCTCGACCAGGCCATCGTCCGGGTCGCCGTCGGCGAACTCCCAATGCTCGATGTGATTGACCGCCACCCCACCGATGCGGACCGTGCCGTACTCCCCGATGATGGTGATCGAGCCCTCGTAGTTCTTGGGATAGGTCAGCATCGTGACGTTCATCGATCCCAGGGCGCCGGTACGCCAGCGGATGCTCACCACACCGGTGTCCTCGACCTGGATGTTGCGATCCAGGGTGGCGGTGTAGGCCTGGACGCTCTCCACCGGTCCGATCAGCCAGTCCAGCAGGTCGACGTAATGGCTCGCCTGGTTCATGAAGGCGCCGCCGTCGAACTCCCAGGTGCCCCGCCAGGCCGCGCTGTCGTAATACGATTGGGGCCGGGTCCAGAAGACGTTGATGTTGACCATGAAGATCCGGCCGAAACGGCGGCGGTCCAACGCCCGCTTCACCAGCTGGATCGTGGCGTTCCGGCGATTCTGCTTGACCACGAAGAGGTGCACGCCCGCCTGGTCACACGCCTGCACCATCCGCTTGCCGTCCTGCCAGCGGGTGGCCATCGGCTTTTCGGTCATCACGTGGCGGTCGGCGGCGGCGACCTGCACGGCCTGCTTGGAGTGAAGCCCGCTCGGGGTCGCGAGAATCACCACGTCCGCGTCGGTCCCTGCCAGCAGCGCGTCGAGGGACCGGAAGCCCGGCGCACCGGTCCGCTCCTCCGCCCGGCACAATGCGGTAGGGTCGATGTCGCAGACGCCGACCAGCTCGGCGCGCTCGGCATGGCGCTCCAGCGCGTCGAAGTGATTGGCGGAGATCCGGCCGCAACCAACCAGTGCGAAGCGGATCTTTCGATCTGTCACAAACGGTTTGGTGATGAACATGTCCCGGCCGGCAGGTGTGGGAAATCAGGCGTAAATGTAGGCCGGGTATGGGGAGGGCGGGAAGGGCGGGAAGGACGGGAAGGACGGGAAGGACGGGAAGGACGGGAAGGACGGGAAGGACGGGAAGGACGGGAAGGACGGGAAGGACGGGAAGGACG
>JBJMOX010000303.1:0-4885 GCA_045803515.1 Gemmatimonadales bacterium | reverse complement strand
GATCGACTCCCGTTTGAGGCTGGCTCGGCGTGTCCTCACTGCAGGCAGCGAAGGCGAGGACACCAAGCGCGAGCGAAACGGCCATGGACAGATGACGGGGCATGGAGTTGCCTCCGGCTTCGGGAACAAAATGGTCGTGCAGGCTTCCTGGATCAGGCTACACGGCACCGGTCAAGCAGAAGTCAAGCGCGCCGCGCCCGCGGGGCCCGCTGGTCGAGAGTGCCTGCTCCAGCGCTCTCGACCCCTCCTCTACCACGCGATCCCGTAGTCCTCACCGTGGTTGCTCGAGGCCCCCCACATGGTCCCGTGCCGGCGGTCGAACAGGATGGCGTTGATCGGTCCCGAGGTGCGCGCTTCGAACTCCAGCGTGTACCCCATCCGCTGGAGCGCGGCACGCACGCTGTCCGGCGTGGATGAGGCGAGCAGCAGATGGCCGGGCTGGGCTTCGTGCTCGCCGAACGACGAGCGCATCTGATAGCTGTTGACGTTGGGAGCCTCCGAGGCCTGCTGCGGCGTCATCCCGAACTCTACGATATCGAGGAAGAACTGCAGCAGGTTCTGATCCTGCGAGTCCCCACCCTGGACCGCGAAGGCCAGGAAGGGGAGCCCGTCCTTGAGCGCCAGCGTGGGAGTCAGGGTGACGCGCGGCTGCTTGCCGGGCTCGATCACGTTGTAGGGCTCGTCCTCCTTCCGCGTGACGAAGCTCTGGGCACGCTGGCTCAGTCCCACACCGGTGTGCCCGGCGATCACCGCCGGCACCCACCCGCCGCTCGGCGTGACCGAGACCACCCATCCCGCTTCGTCGGCCGCCTCGATCGAAGTCGTGCCGCGATAGAAGTGCTCCCGGAGGAGGGAGTCGCGCTGGGCTGTGCCCTGGGAGCTGTTGGTGCGGTTCTCTCCGCCGCTCTTCTCCAGCGTGTCCGGCGGGGGGACGACGGTCCACCGGGCGAGGATGTCCTTGAACGGATTGGTCTGCCCCTGATAGGGGTATGGGTCGCCCGGCCGGACCTCGGGATCGTTCCGCGACCAGTCGATGCCGTCGGCCCGGGCCTTGGCGTATTCCTTCGAGAGCAGCCCGCGCACCGGCTCCTCCGGTGGGAAGGCAGGATCGCCGTAGTAGAAGTCCCGGTCGGCGTAGGCCCGGTTCATGACCTGGTACAGCGTGTGGATGTACTTGGGCGAGTTGTAGCCCATGGGCTTGAGGTCGACGCGCTCCAGCATGTTGAGCGCCTGCAGCATGACCGGGCCCTGCTGCCAGATCGGAAGCTTGTAGACCTCGATCCCCTTGTAGCTCGTGCGCAAGGGCACCTCGATCTTGACCCGCCAGCGCGCGAGATCCGCCGTGGTGATGAGGCCCCCTTCCTCCTGAATGCCTCGCACCAGCTCCCGGCCGATATCCCCCTTGTAGAAGCGGTCGTACGCCGAGTAGATCGCCTCCTTGCGACTCTTCCCGCGCCGGCGAGCCTCCCGTTCGGCCGCGACCAGCTTGCGGAGCGTTCCGGCGAGATCCTTCTGGACGAAGACCTCGCCCGCCTCCGGCGCCTCGCGCGCCTGCCCCAGGTGGGGGAGGAAGACGGCGCGCGAATACTTCCACTGTTTGATCCGCTCCTTCCCGCGCTCGATGGAGTTGGCGGTCTCGGCCTCGATCGGGTAGCCGTCGGCCATCTGGATGGCGGGCGCCAGCACGTCCGCGAGCGTAAGCGTGCCGTACTCGGCCAGCATGGTCATCAGCCCGCCTGGCGTGCCGGGGGTGACCGCCGCGAGCGGTCCATACTCGGGCGGGTAGCGATAGCCCTTGCCCCGGTAGAAGGCCGCGGTCGCGCCGGTGGGAGCCACTCCCAGGGCGTTGATCCCGATCACCTTCTTGAGCCGCGGATGATAGATGAGCGCCTGGGTCTCGCCTCCCCAGGAGAGCACGTCCCACATCGTGGTGACCGCTGCGAGCATGGCGCAGGCGGCGTCGACGGCGTTGCCGCCCCTCTGGAACATCGCGGCACCGGCGGTGGCGGCGAGCGGTTTGCCGGTGATGGCGAGCCAGTGCTTGGCATGAAGCGGGGGCTTTTCGGTCTGCTGAGCGGCGAGAGGCGCGGATGGAAGGAGGCCCATCAATCCAGCGAGGACATACGCTCGATAACGGAGAGACGTCATGGTCGGTCTCCACGGAAAAGCTCACCCGACGGCAGCTGGCAGGTCGGGTCCCTTGGAACCTAGCGGAACGTACCGCGATTGCGGCCCGACCCAATCATTCCAGCCTCAGTGCCGCCGCGGGGTCTCCCTCGGCGGCTCGCCGGGCGGGGATCAGCGCGGCCAGCAGGGCGACCAGTGTGAATCCAAGGACCGCACCAATGATCGCGGTCGGATCTCTCGCAGTGACGCCGTACAACAGGGAGGACAGCAGCCTGCCACCGGCGAAGACCGCGATCACCCCCGCTGCCGAGCCGGCCGTAAGCGGCGCCAGTCCTCGCCTCAGGAACATCCCCACGATCTGCCGGGGCTGTGCTCCCACGGCGAGCCGGATTCCGATCTCACGAGCCCGCTGGGTGACGAGGAAGCTGACCAGGCCGTAGAGCCCAATGGCGGCCAGCAGGACGGCGATGACGCCGAAGCCCAGGAGCACCGCAGCGTTGAAGCGGGGTTGGGCCAGCGGGCGCGCCAGCAGGGCGGTCATGGTCTGCGCGTTTACCAGGCCCAGGCCAGGGTCGACGTCCTGCACCTCGTGTCGGAGCGACCGGAACAGGGCATCGAGCGAGAGACCACTCCGCACGACCAGATAGGTCGCGACCCACTCCTGTTGAGCAAGCGGGACATAGACATTCGGCCGGAGCTGGAGCAGCTCGCGATATCGGCTGTCGTTGACCACCCCGATCACCGTCCGCCAGTCTCCTCTGGAAGTGGTATCGGCCGCCCAGCGCATCCGCTTGCCCAGAGGATTCTGGCCCGGCCACATCCGCTCCGCGAGCCCCCGGCTCACCACGACCACTAGCGGCGCGCCCGCTCGGTCGGCGTCGGTGAACCCTCGACCCCGAAGAATCGGAGCTCGGAGGGTCGCGAAGTAGTCCGGGGTGACTGCCTCGTAGTTCAGGTACGGATTGGCGGCCGCCTCGGCCTCCGTTTGTCCCTCGGCGACGAAGCCGTAGTCGTAGCCACCCGTCCCGGAGAGAGGAGGCTGCAGCACCGCCGTCGCCGCCTGCACGCCGGGAACCGAGCGAACCCGGCCCAGCACGCCATCCATCAAGGCGATGGCCTGTGCGGAGCTCTCGATCTTCGGGGAGAGGAATGCGACCTGAAGGACCGACAGGTCCGACGGCTCGAATCCAGGCTCCAGCCGCTGGAGCTGAGCGAGGGTTCTGGCCAGGAGAAACGCGGTGGCTACGGTCACGATCGCCAGGGCCACCTGGACGGCCACGGCGACGGTTCGCGCGGGGGCTCGCGAGACCTTCTCCGACACCCGGGCAATGCCTCCTCGCGGGTACCCGAGATGGGAATCCGTGATCGACAGGGCAGGAAGGGCGCCGGCAAGCACCACTCCCAGCGCGGCGAGGGCGAGACTGAGCAGGACCACCCCGGGACGGAGCTCGAGCTGTTCGACCCGTGGAAGATCCTTCGGCGTGATTGCGGGAATGAGGTGCAGGGCCGTCCAGGCGAGCCCGATTCCAACCACGCCGCCGAGGGCTACGACGATCCCACCTTCGACGGTCACCTGTCGGATCAGGACCAGGCGAGACGCGCCAAGGGCTCGCCGGAGCGCGAGCTCGTGCTGCCGTTCGAGCGTTCGAACGACCAGCAAGCCACCCAGGTTCAGCACAGCGACGAGAAAGACCAGCAGCGCGGCCGACAACAGCACCAGCAGCGCCGGCCGAACCTGCCCGACGATGACGTCGCCCAGCGAACGAACCACCGCCGTCAGCCGGCTATCGGCGTTCCAGGCCTCGGGATTGGTCTCCAGGAGCAATCGGTCGAGCTCTTCCTTGGCGTCCGCAATCGTGCGACCGGGGCGGAGCCGGCCCACGAGATCGAAGCTACCATAGTCCTCCTGCGTCACGATTGCCGGGTGGATCGCGCTGGTGGTGACCCAGGCTTCGGCTCCGGCCGGCAGATCGAGATCCCCCGGCATGACGCCCACGATGGTATAGACCTTGGCCCAGATGGGAAGCGGCTTCCCGATGATCCCCGAATCACCGCCGAAACGCCGAAGCCAGAGGCCCTGGCTGATGACGGCCACCGGAGCGGCCCCGATTCTGTCGTCGTCGCCTCTGAGCGCTCTACCGAACAAAGGCGGCACCCCGAGCGTACCGAACAGCTCGCCGGCCACGATGCCGAGCCGAAGGGGCAAGGCTTCCGCGCCCGCGCGCCCCACCACTGCCCACGCACCGTTGTAGTCCAGCGCCGCGACCTGCTCGAAGACCTGCGTGCGGCTACGAATCGCCGCCATGTTCGAATAAGAGAGCGGAACGTGTCCGAAGCCCGATGCCTGATATGCTCCCCAAGCCACCACCACTCGGCTCTGATCGCGAACCGGCAGGGGGCGCAGGAGGATCTGGTCGACCACCGCGTACATCGTCGCGGCCGAGCCGATTCCCAAGGCCAGGATGAGCACGGTCGCGAGCGTCAGCGCTCGGCCACGGCGCAACGCGCGAAGAGCCTGGCGCAGGTCCAGCGAGAGGTCCATGCTTTAGAGCTCCGATCCGCTCGACTCCCGGACGTTGACGGTGTTCACGGCACCTGGACCGGCGTGGTCACGTCGGCATGCCCCGCACCCAGCTCGCCGAACTCGCCTCGACCCCAGCAGAAAGTCGCGGCCTGGTCGGTGATCCCGCAATAGGTGCTGTTTCCTGGCTCCAGCGTCCTGAAGCGCAGCCCTCCCGATACCAGCTGCGGCTGGTCG
>JBJMOX010000302.1:0-3038 GCA_045803515.1 Gemmatimonadales bacterium | reverse complement strand
GATCATATCGTCCGAGCGGACCTTGCGCCACTTGCGCCTTCTACCGAGCGTTTGGGGGAACCTCCGGCGAACGCGCTTGTCGGCTGCACGCACGGGGCTAGAGGCCGCGGGGGTCACGCTGAAGGGACGCTGGGGACGCAGAGTGCGGTTGACCTCTCACCCATGAGCTGGCGATGCCCTCCACCCATCAGCTCCCCCACTTTCCTCAGCGACGCTGTCGGTACCGGGCCTGGCTGCTCCTCGCGCTCGCGGCGCTGGCCCCTGGGTGCGGCGCGGTCGACTCGCTCCGCATCGGCAATCCATCAGCCGGGCTCTGGCGGTCCGTAGGCCTCACACTCGGCGGGATGGCGGTCGCCGTATTCGTCCTCTGCCGTATCGAGCGTACATGCAACTTTGGGGATTGACGTCGGGGTAACGGAATGCGCATCAGCTGCCTCGAGGTAAGATCCGTCGCCGCCGCGCCACTAACGGGAAGAACCAGATCCCGGAAGTGGCCGCCATAGGGCCGTCATTCATGCCGCGGGGGCCGCCACTCCTCCGTGGCCAGCAAGGAGCTGCCAGATGTCAGAGCGAAGTGCCCGGTTTGATCGATCGGAAGCATCCACCACCTTGCCAGCCGCGGTCGAGGTCATCTACGGGACCGTGCCCGTCGCCGGCCTCAATGTCGCCTATCGCGAAGCCGGTGATCCCGCCTACCCCAAGCTGGTCCTGCTGCACGGGTTCCCTGCCTCGTCCCACCAGTACCGCAACCTGCTTCCGGCGCTGGCGGACCGCTTCCATGTGATTGCCCCGGACTATCCCGGCTTCGGCAACAGCGACCGGCCCGATCCCGCGACTTGGCCCTATACCTTCGATCGGATCGCCGAGGTGGTTGAACGCTTCCTCGAGCTCAAGGGCTTCGACCGCTATGGCCTGTTCGTCCAGGACTACGGCGGTCCGGTGGGCTTCCGGATCGCGGGTCGCCGACCTGAGGCGCTCGAATGGCTCATCATCCAGAACAGCAACGCGTACGAGGTTGGATTTACCTCCGCCTGGGACGGATTTCGGGGAGCGCTCTGGAAGAATCGCTCGCCGGAGACCGAGCGACCGCTGGCCGCTTTTCTCGAGCACGACGCCATCAAGGGGATCTACCTGCACGGCGCCCGGCGGCCCGAGCTGATCAGCCCCGATAACTGGGCGTCGGACGATGGCTTCATGCGCCGGCCCAACGCCGCGCGCATCAATCTGGATCTGTTCTACGACTACAGAACCAACGTGCCGCTCTACTCCCAATGGCAGAAGTTTCTCCGCCAACGCCAGCCCAAGACGATCATCTTCTGGGGACAGAAGGACGTCTTCTTCACTCCGGCCGGCGGAGAAGCCTACCTCGAGGATCTGCCGGAGGCCGAGATCCACCGTTTGGACGCCGGTCACTTCGCGGTGGAGGATCATCTCGACTACATCGTCACCTACATGCGCACGTTCTACGAGAGCGCAGTGGTCGACCAGCGATAACGGCCTGGGAAGCCGCCTGGCGGCCAGGGTGGCGAACCTCCAAATTTCCGGGCATGAAGCGGGAGCTGGATCCCGAGTCCGCCGCCTGGACAGCCGACCTGTCGTCGGCCGGGCCGGCACGGGATGGGGCCACGACTCGGCTCCGCGCCATGTTGCTGCGAGTGGCGCGGGCCGAATCCGCCCGGCGGCGCGCGAGCCTGCCGGCCTTGCGTCCGGATGAGGTCGAGGATCTCTGTCAACAGGCCGCCAACGACGCACTCATGGCCATTCTGGGTAAGCTGCCCGAGTTTCGCGGCGCGGCACGGTTCACGACCTGGGCCTGCAAGTTCGTGATGTTCGAGATCTCGACCAAGCTCCGCCGAGCGGCCTGGCGGGACCGCGCGGTCGAGACCGACGAGACAGTGTGGGCGACAATCCCGGATCGCGCGCTCCAACCCTTGAGCGGAATGCTGGAGGCTGAGCTCGGCGCCGCGCTGCAACAGGCCATTGGCGAGGCCCTGACCCCAGGGCAGCGGCAGATCTTTCAGGCCGCGGTCATCGACCAGGTCCCGATCGACGTGTTGGCCGAGCGGCTGCAACGCTCGCGGGGAGCGATCTACAAGATGCTCCACGATGCCCGCAGCAAGCTCCGCCAGGCCTTGGTCGCCGCGGGCTACGGAGAACTGGTCTCATGACCGGCACCCCCATCGACCGACTGCTGGGATACCCGGGCTGCGACCCCGGCTGCGAAGCGGGGTTCGAGCAGCTGGATCAGTACTGTGACGCGGTGCGCCGGGGTGAAGACGTCGCGCACCGCTTCGCCGATCTCCTCACCCACATCGCCAATTGTCCCGCCTGCCGGGAGGACACCGAAGGACTGTTGGCGGCGCTCGAGGAGCTGGAGCGGCCAACATGAGCCTCAGTGCTTGGCCCCCAGCTTCGCCTCGAGCCTACTACTCGGCCCGAAAGGCGACCAGCGGGTCGATGAGCGTCGCCCGCACCGCGGGCACGAGGCAGGCGGTCAGCCCCACCAGGGCCAGCGTGGCCGCCACGCCGCCGAAGATGAGCGGGTCGTGCGCATCGACCTGGAACAGGATCCGCTCGATCACGCTGGCAATGGCGAACGCGAAGGCCAGCCCCGCCGCCATGCCGATGGCGAGCTGCCGAGCACCCTGGCGGAGGATCATCAGCACCACGTTGACGCCACGCGCGCCCAGGGCCATGCGGATGCCGACCTCCCGGGTGCGGCGGCTCACCGAGAACGACATTACCGCATAGAGACCCACCGAAGCGAGAAACAGCGCCACCATCCCGAAAATCATGAACATGGGGCCGAGCACGCGCAGGCGGGTGAACGACGCGGCGATCGCGTCCTCGAGCGACTGCGCCTGGAAGACGGGAATGTCCCGGTTGAGCGACGCCACGATGTCGCGCACGTCCTGCGTGATCGCGAGCGGCGGCCCGGCCGTCCTGGCCGTGATGTACACCGCCGCCGAAGGGGCCTGCGCCAGGGGCCGGAACAGCGCCGGCTCCATGGGATCGTCCTGGTTGCCGGTGAAGGTGTT
>JBJMOX010000301.1:0-3976 GCA_045803515.1 Gemmatimonadales bacterium | reverse complement strand
CGCACCAGCGCTTCCTGGATCGGGCGGACCAGGTCGTCCACTGCCTTCTGCCGCTTCTCCAGATCGTTCGCGGCCGAGTGCTGGAACTCGCCCAGCTTGGTCTGGGCCAGCGCCAGGAACGACTGGTTGTTCTGCCGGAGGGCGTCGGACGCGAGTGAGGCGAACGCGTCCCGGAGGTTGGTCTCCGCCTGCCCCAGCAACGCCAGCTTCTCGTCGGCCGCCCGCCGCTCGGCCGCCGCCCGCTCCTCCAGCCGCGCGATCTTGCCGCGGGCGTCGAGCCAGGCGACCAGGCCGCCGGCGAGGACGCCCAGGAGGAGTCCCAGCAGAAGGTGAGTGTCCATGGCAGCGCCCGAAGCTAAGCCCAGGTGCTGGCCAGGACAACTCAGCCTTCGGTCACCTTTGCCAGCTTCTTGATCTGTTTCGCCGCCTCGTGGCGCAGCTGGGGCACCCGCTTGTCGGCCACGTCCTTGAGGCCGCTCACGATCTCGCCGGCCTTCTTCCGGGCCACCGGAACCTGGTCCCGCACGGTCTTCTGCAGGTCGGCCGCCTTCCGGCGAATCCGCCGGTCCTTCCCTGCTCGCTGAATCCCCTTCTGCACCAAGGCTGCCGCGACGAGCGTGATCGCCGCCTTGAACAGCCGCTTCATACCTGCCGCCATGGGACACTCCGGGTGAGGGTCAGCGCCTAATCTCGGGCGCCGGGCGGCCCGGTGGCGTGAGGCGGGTCACGGACCGGGGACCTCGCGCCGCGCTGCCGGGCGGGTAACTTATCTCCGGTCGTCGGACCACCACCTCCTTCGGAGACTACTATATGGTGACGCTTGGCGCGCTCTGGCTCCCCATCCTCGTCTCGGCCGTCCTCGTGTTCTTCGCCAGCTTTCTCGTCCACATGGTCCTGAAGTACCACGCCAGCGACTACACCCCGCTGCCCAACGAAGACGCCGTGCGCGCCGCGATTCGCGCCGGTAACCCGCCGCCCAAGCAATACATCATTCCCTACTGCGCCGACCCCAAGGACATGGCAAAGCCCGAGGTCAAGCAGAAGTTCGTGGAGGGCCCCGTCGCCGTTATCAACCTGATGGCGCCGGGGGCGCCCAATATGACCCCCATGCTGGTGAAGTGGTTCGTGTTCGTGCTGGTGGTCTCGATCTGCGTGGCCTACATCGGGGGTCACACCGTTGACCGAGGCGCCAGCTACATGGACGTGTTGGGCGTGCTCGGCGCGGTGGGCTTCCTGGCCTACGCGGCCGGCACCGTTCCCGCCGCGATCTGGATGGGGAAGCCGTGGTCGGTGGCGATCAAGGAAATTTTCGACGGACTGCTCTACGGGCTGGTCACCGCGGGCACGTTCGGATGGTTGTGGCCTCGGTAATGCATTGGATTGACAGAACCGGTACAATGTCCTAATCATGAATTGCACTCCGCTGAAAGGGAGGGCTCTACGGCGATCGCCGAGTTCTGGGTACCCACGAAGCGGTCGTCGGCGCAATGAACCGAACTCACATTGCACCTGCCAGAGACTTGACTACATCTTGAGGTTGACCATACCCTTCTGCGGCATGACCGCCGCGAGCCGATAGGGCACCGGGGACCATGGCTGGACGGTCCCCGGATTTTTTTGCCCACCTTGCCACCACCCGTCCCACCCGCCATCTTCCCCCGACCCTACCCCTGCTCCATCGATCCGCTCCAGTTCCGCCCCTTCCACCCCCGTGGGGACTGGCCGATGCGCGTTCGTCGTCGCGTCCGTGTGCTGGGCCTTCTCGCGATCGCCCCCGCTGCCCTCTGGCTCGGCTGCGGAGGCGGGGCGGACGTGACGGTCGGACCCGAGCTGGGCACGCTGGAGATCACCACCGCGACCTCCGGCCCGGAGCCCGACGCCGACGGCTACACCGTCAGCATCGACGGCGCCACGCCCCAGGCGATCGGGATCAACGCCACCGCGCAGCACGCGAGCCTCGCCGTGGGCGGCCACACGGTCGTGCTCTCCGGCCTCGCCCAGAACTGCACGGCCACGGGCGGCACCACGCTCACCGTGAGTATCACCGCGAACAGCGTCGCGCCCGCGGCCTTCGCCATCGCCTGCGCCCCCACCACCGGCACCATCCAGGTCACCATCGCCTCCACCGGCGCCCCGGCCGACCCCGATGGCTATCAACTGCTCTTCGACGGCACGGCGAGTCAGACGACGGCCACCAGCGCCAGCGTGACGCTTCCGACCATCGCGCCCGGCGCGCACACCGTCGGGCTCGGCGGCGTCGCCGACAACTGCCAGGTGCAGGGTGACAATCCTCTGAGCGTGACCGTTGCCGCCGGCCAGACCGCCACCGCGGCGCTCAACGTGACCTGCGCTGCGCCTCCGGCCGGCTCGGGCACACTCAGAGTCACCACCATCACCACCGGCCCGAACCAGGACCCGGACGGCTACGCCGTGAGCGTCGATGACGGAACCGGCCAGCCGATCGGCCTGAACGCCACGCTGGATGTCACCAGTCTCGCCGCGGTCGGCCACAAGGTGCAGCTCACGGGCGCGGCGGCCAACTGCAGCGTCGGCGGAAACAATCCGCGCACGGCGACGGTGCCCGAGGGCGGCGTGATCACGGTGACTTTCACCGTCACCTGCGCGGCGACCACCGGCGGCCTCACCGTGACCGTCGCGGGCCTGCCGGCCGGCACCAGCGCCGCCGTCACCGTCACCGGACCGAACGGGTACAGTCAGCCGGTGACTCAGACCCAGACCCTGACCGGCCTCGTCCCGGGCGGCTACCTCGCCACCGCCGCCGATGTTTCCAGTGGCGGGACCAGCTACACGCCGCGGAACCAGAGCAAGTCGGCCACGGTCACGGCGGGCGCGACGGCCGCGGTGGGGGTCACCTACGATGCGGTGGCGTTGACGCTCAATCTGCGCCTGGCCGGAATGCAGCTGACTCAGAGCGTCCAGGACTCCGCGGGAGACATCCCGCTGGTACAGGGCCGCGACGCCTTCCTCCGGGTCTTCGCCCTCGCGAACGAGGCGAACTCGGTGGCCCCGAGCGTGCGCGTCCGGCTCTTCCAGAACGGCCTGCTGGCCTCGACCCTCACCATCCCGCCGCCGCGCGGCTCGACGCCGCTCGTCAAAGACGAGAGCAGGCTCGACGCCACGTGGAACGTGAAGATTCCGGGTGCGTTCATCCAGGCTGGGCTCTCGGTCCTGGCCGACGTCGACCCGGACAACTCGATCGCGGAGAAGAACGAGATCGACAACAGCTTCCCCAAGGCTGGAACGGCGCAGTCGGAGGACGTGAAGGCGGCATCCGTCTTCAAGCTCCGCTTCGTCCCGGTCAGGCAGGCGGCCAACGGCCTGCAGGGCGACGTCTCCGAGGCGAACAAGGCCCGCTTCATCGACCTGACCCAGCGGGTCCATCCGCTCCCCGGCATCGACGCCGACGTTCACGCCGCGTACACCACCACCACTACCGATCCACTCGATCCGAACAACAGTAAAGGCGCTTGGGTCACGGTGCTGGAGGAGATCGACGCGCTCCGGGTAGCGGAGGGTACCGATCGCACTTACTTCGGGGTGGTGCGGATCGACTATGACTTCGGCCTCGCCGGCATCGGATTCATCGGCGTGCCGACCGCGCTGGGCTACGATAACGTGCAGGATGGCAGCCGGGTGGTGGCCCACGAGCTGGGCCACACCTGGGGACGGCTCCACTCGCCCTGCGGGAGCCCCGCGCAGGTCGATCCCGATTATCCCTACCCTGACGGCAGCATCGGTGTGTTCGGGGTGGACGTGAGCAAGGGAGAGCTCAAGAGCTCGTCTCTGCCCGACATCATGGGCTATTGCGGGAACCCCTGGATCAGCGATTACAACTACAGGGCCATCGAGCAGTTCCGCTCGGCGCAGCAGGCATCGACCGCGGCCGTCGCGGCGGCGCGGGAGCAGCCGTGCCTGCTGGTGTGGGGCCGGATCATCGACGGGCGACCGGTGCTGG
>JBJMOX010000300.1:0-42514 GCA_045803515.1 Gemmatimonadales bacterium | reverse complement strand
GGCTCACCCATACCGGTCGGTCCAGCGCGGGCCGGCAAGGGCTCGGCCGGCGCACCGGCACGCCTCGCGGGTCGGGCGTGAGGCTGGAGAAACCGACGAGTGCCGCCAGGGTCAACACGCCGCCTTCCGGACTTCTCAGGTGAGCGGGAGCATTGCGCGGACCGGTCGATCGGTGTCCGGCTCGAGCATCATGGCGAGAGTGGGCACAGGCCTGGAAGGTACTCAGCGGATAGGCCCTCAGCCAAGCAGCCTGCCCTAATGCCGCACGGGGCCGCGGACGAATCCGCGGCCCCGTACGCTTTCAGACCTGAAATCTAACGGCAGCTCTTGCTACTGTGATTCTCCGCCTTGTTCCGCAGCGCATCCATCGCGTCCTTGACGCTGCTGTTCGACAGGTAGTTATCGTCGTACGTCCAACTGATGAAGGCACAGGAATAGGAATTGTTCAGCAGGGTCGTGCCCCAGCTCTTGATCTCACTCGCGCTCATCTTGGAGCCGTTGGGGCCACCCTTGAGCAGGTTCATCCCGATGACGAGCTGAAGTCCCCGGTTTCTGGCATCGTTGACGTTCCGGCTGATGTAATTGTCGGCGCTGCCCTTTCGATAGACGTACTGCGCCCAGGCGGCATCGAGGTAGTGGACCGTGCCGAAATAGCTCGGTTCGGTCCGCACGATGGTCGTGAGGCCGGACCAGAGCTGCTTGCTGTACTGCGCCATCTGATCCACCGTGGACGAGGAGACGGGCCGGCCATTCCAGTTTGCGGGGTCGTTCGGCTCGTCGAGCAGGAAGTGCCCGATGATGGTGCCATCGTTGATGTAGGTGGAAAGATTGACGCCCTTGAACCGAGCGACCCGCTGCTTCCACTTGTCCAAGCTGAAGTGGCCGCTGGCATCTTTGAAGTACCGCGGGTTCCCTGAAAGGTTGAGCACGACCCGGCCACCGCGAGCCTTGATGTCTGCCAGGTCATGCAAGACCCCGCTCGGCGACGGGTTGCGGGAGCCACCGTTGTACCTGCTGCCGTAGGTAGAGACCGGCAGGGCGAAGGTGCCGATGGGAATGCCGCCGGCAAACGAAGTCGTCGAGAGCGAGACGTTGGCCGCCGGGGTCACGTCCGAGGCGCCCTGATCTGCGGGGACGAGAGGCGTGGCGCTCTCAGGGCTCACGCTGTCAGTGCCGTTACAGCCGATGAGGGCGACCAGTGCGGCGAAAACGGGCACTCGAAACCGAGCGATTCTACGAGACAACTTGAAGCTGTGGGTCATACGCGGGCGTTCCTCTCTCCGTTTACAACTGGATTGGGAGTGACACACTGGTTGCGGCAGGCGAGGCGCCATCGCTCGGCACGGCCAAAGCGGCGGCTCATCGGGATGAGTCCTGACGCACTGGGAGAAGGCAGGTACTCTGCCCGTCCCTATGGTTGTGTTTGAGGTGCTGGTCCGCTGAGACTAGGTGAGCTAGTCGTGCAGGGCGCCAAGGAATGAGCACCGAGTTGGTGTCATCTCGTTGTCTTGGAAGCTTGCGCCGAGTAGAGGATGGTGACCTGAGTCACATTTGTCAAGAGTGCATCACCCCGTCGGCAGCCACTTGCGCCGTCGGGCCAAGCCGGGCATGATCGGCTTGGCTCGAGAGCGCGCAATTGCAACGACCAGCTGAACCATTACCAGAGGACGCCACAGCAGAAATGAGCGAAGAACTCCGCAGGTTACCCGGGTTCGGCCGGGGCATCTCGCGCCGGGGCCGTGAGTGAGTCCCGACGACCCACAGCGCAAACCGGACTATCGAGTCGCCGCTCTCTTCGCGGGTTTGATCCTCCTCGGCCTGGCGCTCCGATTCTGGCGGCTCGGCGATTGGAATTTCCAGGCAACCGAGATCTTTACCCTGCGAGACTCGCTCCGTCCGAGGCTCAGCAATCCGCGGCCGCTCGGGTATCTGCTCAATTATTACCTGGTGCGGCCCTTTCATCCCCTTGACGAGTTCGGGCTCAGAGTCCTGCCGGCGATCTTCGGGGTACTGGCGATTCCAGCCTTCTACCTCGTAAGCCGACGCCTGATCGGGATGCGGGCCGCACTCCTGGGCACGCTGCTGCTCACCGTCAGCCCGGTGCTCGTCTTGTACTCGCAGCTCGCGCGCTACTGGTCGCTGGTCTTCCTGCTTTCCGCCATCTACCCCTATGCTCTCTACCTGGGCCTTCGTGACCGCAACCCCCGGGCCCTGGCCCTCGGGCTCGTGGCCGGGGTCCTGGCGGCGCTGGCGCACCCGGTCGCCGTACTCCTGCTCGGGGGACTGGGAGTGTGGGCCGCGGGGACCTACCTCCGGCCCGGCTATCTGGCGCAGCTATGGACGCAGAGGGGCGCTCGATGGGCGGCCGCAATCGCGATCCTCTTGGCCGTGCTGGTCGCGGTGCGGTTCGTCCCAGTGCTCCAAAACTGGATTTCCCTGCACGACAAGCACCCGGGAGGACAGTTTCTCCTGCGGCCCCCCTCCAAACCGGGGCTCAAGCAGATCTTCTACCTGTTGGCCTTTGTGGACGGGCTGACGCTGCCGGTGGCGCTGATCGGCGTGGCAGGGATGTATCTGCTCTGGCGGGGGCGCGACCGTTCCCTGGCGCTCCTGCTGACATGTCTTGCAGGCTTCCCGGTGGTCACTCTCACTCTGATCTCACTTCGCACCCCGGTCTCGACCTACTACCTCCTGCCCGCGGTGCCGGCCTTTTTCATGGGAGCCGGTGTCCTGGTGGACCGACTGTTCGAGGCCGAGTGGAAGCCTGCTCCCCGCTGGCTGGTCCCTGCCATCGTCATGATCCTGGTGGTCGCTCCGGGCGTCCCGACCCTGGTCTCCGACTACCGCGACGGCCGCCGCTACGACTTCCGGGGCATGGCGCGGTGGCTGGGCGTCCGGATGGGGCCGGGAGATATCGTCTTCTCCGACCAACCCGTCGTCATGACTCACTACTTGCCGGGAGCGGAGGTGCAGCGCCTCCGTCAGGACCCCGCGCCCCTCATCCAGGCGCAGCGGACGCTGCACCAGGGAGCACGCCAGGCCACACTGTGGATCGTGGCCCCGGCTCCCTCCCACGCGTTTCGGGCCAACTTGAAGGCCGGCGGGCTGATCGGTTGGATGTACGACAACTGCCAGCTCCGCAACACGGTGGGAGTGGGACGAGTGGACTACCGCCAGGAGTATCTCCAGGTCTACCGCTGCCCTCCGGCTACCGCAGCCTCCGACTCCGCGTTTTCGAGCTCGTACAAGTCCCCATAGTCCTTAGCGTCATGCTGTCCCACCCCGGTTACGGATCCGGCCGTAGGTACCCAGCCGTTCCGTTGAGAGCGCAGCCGGCGGAGGGCGCCCGATGGATGCAGCCCGGGAGACACCAGGGGACCCGGCTCCGCTCAAGCCGGCGCCCACCACGCTGGACATCCCAAAGAGCATCGCGGAGACGACCCAGACCTCTTTCTCGTCCTCCCAAGTGAGCGGGAGCATCGCGGTGATGAGGGTCGCAAACAGCACCAGCGCGAAGCGCCGGGGGAAGCGCGGGAGTCGCAGGATGGCGAGATATACGGAGAGGAACAT
Source organism: Gemmatimonadales bacterium (assembly GCA_045803515.1). Classification (GTDB taxonomy): domain Bacteria; phylum Gemmatimonadota; class Gemmatimonadetes; order Gemmatimonadales; family GWC2-71-9; genus CAVVWJ01. The sequence goes on along the minus strand of JBJMOX010000300.1, from coordinate 38,944 downwards.
CAGCAGATAGAACAGCAGGCCCACCAGTCCCTCCTCCACCAGCACCGAGAGGAACGAGTCGTGCGCCACCTGCGCGGCCGAACCGAGCTGCGGCGTGATCGCTAATTTGTAGGTGGACACCCCATAGCCCATGAGCGGCCGCTGGGCAAAGGCGTTCACCCCGGCGACCCAGAGCTTGAAGCGTCCTCCGAACCTGGCGTCCTCCACCTCGGTCCCCGTGCTGGCGAATCGTTGCACGAGCTGCTCGGGGACGTACGCGATCGCGAGTCCGGCCGAGAGCCCCACCATCACGACGGACATGGCGAGCCGTTTCGGCGACAGGCTCACGGTCATCGGGATGATCAGCAGGGCGACCATACAGTCCAGCATCCCCCCGCGTGAGCCGGTCAGGCCGATGGCGACCAGCGCGAGCGGCAGGTACGCGCGGCAGACCCACCGCATCAGCGGCCGCTGGTACGTCATCGAGAGATACCAGGCCATCGGGACCCCGAGCGAGAGCGTCATGGCGAGGCTGTTCGGATCGCCGCCTCCGGCCGCGAAGCGCTGCATTGCGCCCGCCTTGCTATGGTAGAGCAGGAGCGTACCGAGTGCCCCGACATACGCGCCGAGAACGTAGGCGGCGAGCAGTCCGACCTGACGCTTGGTCGTGGAAGCCAGTTCCCAGATCATCCACAGCACGAGAAATAGCTGAATGAAGGTGTAGAACTTCTTGGGAATCGTCTGCATCCCGAGCATCCACACGACGATCCCCGCCCAGATCACGAACAGCACCGCCCACACTTGGAATCCGCGCCACCGACGAAACCGGCCTGAGACCAGGATGGTGAGGAGGGTGAGGCCCATCGCGAGGACGCCGGTCACCCGGGTCATGATCGAGATGCCGGGCAGCACGATCACCCGTTCCCATGGCACCGCGAAGACGAAGGCCCAGAGGGCGGCGTAGGCGAGGGAGGACATTCAGGCACTCTCGACAAGTCGGAGGTAGTGGTCGACTGCGGCGTCCCGCGTGAACGGTGTCAACACCTCGCGGGGCACCGGACACCGGGGGCGGTCCAGCGCGGATATCATGGCTCGGGCAAGCGCGGGCGCGTCCCCGACCGGCACCAGCGCGCCGAGCCGGCCCTCCTGCAGGATCTCGTTGGGGCCGCTGGGGCAGTCGGTGGAGACCACCGGGGTCCCAACGGCGAGCGCCTCGATCAGCACGGTGGGCAGCCCCTCCCAGGCGGAGGAGAGCACGAACAGGCCCGAAGCCCCGATGTAGGCCATGGCGTTGTCCCGGAATCCCGGGAGTGCCACGTCCGCGGTCAGACCGAGCTCGCCGACCAGCGCCTCGAGGCGGGGCCGCTCCTCCCCTTCCCCGAGGATCATCAGACGTGCCGCCCGGTCGCGCCGGATCTCGGCGAACGCCCGAATCAGCGTCGGGAAGTCCTTCTGCCGGGTCAGACGACCGACGCCGAGAATGACCGATGGCTGCCGGGGCGCGAACCAGGCGTGGTCCGGAGCCTGGCGGGCGAGCGCCATCATTGCAGGGGTGATCACTGGATTATAGACCACCCGCACCCGCTCGCGGGCCAAGCCCGACGTCCGGGCCAGGTCATCCGCGGCGCCCCGGGAGACCGCGACCACCGCGGTGGCCCACGGATAGAACGTCCTGAAGAGGTGCGGCCAGAGCACGCCGGCCAGCCGGCCCTGCCCCGGCGTCGACTGCGACATGGTGTTGTGCACCGTCACCATCACCGGTGTTGCCGTGCGGGCCAGCTTCGCGGCCCAGAGGGCGACCACGTTGGCGTGGCCCATCGACGAGATCAGAATCCTGGGTCGCTCACGCCGGAGATACCCGATCAGCGGACCGAGACTGCGGAGCACCCGGGACCCCCCGAGGTCCACCAGTCGCACCGCGACGGGCAGCTGGCCGATGAGCTCGCCCTCGGCGGCGGCGACGACGAGATCCACCCGGTGTCCCCGCTCGGCCATGCCCTGCGCGAGATTGACCATGACCCGCTCCGCGCCGCCGCCGCTGAGCGTCGGGAGAAAGAAGGCGATCGGCCCCGACCTGGCCTCGGTCATGTCCAGTCGAATTCCTCGCCGAGCCATTGGAACAGCTCTCGGTTGTACGGCTCGAAGTACGAGACGAGACGGGCTCTCAGATCCGGGGACATGCCGCGTTGGTAATTTCCCTGATACGAAGGCGCGTACCGCTCGAGACGCTGAGCGCGGAGGCCCAGAAAGCCGTGCACCGCCACCATTCCGGCGGCGGGATCGCGGAACAGGCATTCGCTCTGGAGCACCAGAAATTGCGACCGGTGGAAGTGCCGCGCCCAGCGCCGCAGCTGCTCGATGTACACCCCGCGAAGCATGTAGGAATAGCGATGATGGTTGTAGCTGTAGTACGCCGGCTCCAGCCGGAGGCGCGCCTCCTCGCCGGCCAGTCGATCCGATTCCCGCTCGATGGCTTCGGGAAAAGAGAGTGACTCGCGGCCGGCCCGGAATTCATGCTGATAGTGGGAGAAGGCCCGGTCGACCGGGTTCCGCAGCAGGACGATGAGCTTGGCACCAGGGAGGAGCTGAGGCACGCGCTGGGGCACCTGCGGATGCACCAGGTAGTACGGCGAGGCGTCGATGGTCACGGCACGACCGCGCAGCTGATAGCTGTACGGAAAACGGGCGCGGTACCAGGTCACCCCGCGGGTGTAGTTGAGATCGAAGTAGTGAATCTCCTTGTTCAGCGGAGGCAGCACGTCCGGATGCTGGACCAGATGGTCAAAGAGGAAGGTGGTGCCGCCCTTCTGCGCGCCGATGATCAAGGCCGACGGCAACCCTCTCAGCGGTCCGGTCAATTCCCGGTACTCGGTGCGCAGCCGCCGCAACGGCCGCTTGACGGCCTCCAGAGCAGTCATTCCGAGTTCGCCTTGGCGAGCCCGTCCGGGTCTCCGCCCTGGAGCCGGCCGAGGCGCCGGTACCCCTGGCGGAGGAACTCCTCGGCGTGGACGACCGCCCAGGCGCCGTGCGGACCGAGAAAGCGCTCGGACCGAATTCGCCAGGCCGCGAAAGCCACCGCGGCGGCCGTGAGCCCCGCGACGACCAAGACCGGTATACCGCCGAGATGGGCAGCCCGCGGTGCCTGCACCGTAGCGGCGACCGCGATGCCGATCAGGAGCGCGAACAGCGCGCCAGGCGCCTGCGCCCGGATGAAACGAGGCCACGACAGACCCGTGACCGATCGGCCCAATGCCGCCATCCAGAGCCAGTTGATGCCCATCGCGAGGGACACCGCGATGGCGACGCCGCCGACACCCCTCTGCTGCCCGAGAAGCGCTCCCAGCAGGACCATGGCGGCATACACGCCCTGGATGAAGGCCCGGGAGTACACCGCGCCCGCGGCCTTGGTACAAGCATCGCTGATCTTGCTGCTCATCCGGAAGAACAGGCCGATGGTAAACAGCCGGAAGGGGAGCACGACTCCGGTCCACTTGGGTCCGAGGAGGGCCGGGATGAACTCAGGTGCTACGATCCATAGGCAGGCGCTGACCGGCAAGGAGATCAGGGCGACGATGGCGAGGGCGCGCTCGTATGCGCCGGCGAGCCGATCGCGCTCGCCCTGGACCTGCGACATGACCGGAAAGAGGACCCGGTTGACGATCTTCCCGAATACGGTGGCGGGCATCACCATGAGGGTGTAGGCCCGCCCGTACACGCCGAGCGCGGCGGGACCCAGCCAGCGCCCCACGACCAGATTGTCGCCCTGCTGGGAGAAGACCGTACCCACCTGAGCAAGCGAATGACCAAAGCCGAAGCTGAGCAGGTCCCGGGTCGCCTGCCGGTCGAGACTCGGCCGTATCGGATGCCTGGTGGCTACATACATCCCGATCGTGCGCAGCGTCACCTGTGAAATGTTCGCCGCCACCAGGGCCCAGACGCCGTAGCCCTGCCATGCCAGGAACACGCCGACGCACGCATAGCCGGCGATGTAGCAGCCGACGTCGATGGCGACGAAGAGGCGAAAGCGCAGTTGCCGGGTCAGCAGCGACTCGCCCACCGTGTTCAGGCCATCGATGGGAAACAGGAGCGCCACGCCCCGGAAAACCGGTTCGACCGCGGGAATGCGATAGAACGCCGCGAGCGCCGGCGCGGCCAGCCACACCCCGGCGCCGAGGACAAATCCGAGCCCGCCCGAAATGGTGAACGCCGCGCGGACGTGAATGGCGTCCAGTTCCCGGCGCTGAACGATCGCCGGGCCGACTCCGACCTGGGACACGATCTGCGAGAGAGCGATGACCACGACGGCCGCGCCCATGAGGCCGAAATCAGAGGGCGTGAGCAGCCGGCCCAAGGCCATGATGACGAGCAGCTGGACCAGCGCCTGAATCCCGGTGCCGCTGAAGGTCCAGAGCATGCCGCCCAGCGCGCGCTTGGTGAGGCCCCTCGGCACGGCGGGACTGTCTGCCTTCATCGGTGGCCTCGGCGGAGACGAGGCAGCGAAGCAGCAGGCTTCCTGGGTCCGGAGGTCATCAGGGATGGCGCGGGAATAGAGCGTTGACGGGACACCTCCGCGCGCGGCCCACGCGCCCGGTCACGAGTCATTTCGAGGCCGACGGATCCCGGGTGGGTGAGCACGATCCGTGCCCCTCCTCTCGGGTGCCCGCATCGTGGCCCCGTTCCGCCGGCGAGGCGGGGCTGTCAAGGTGGCAATATGCGGGAGACAAAGCGAGCGTGGCTTCGGGCCCACGTACGCGGCGGGAGCCCTCGTCACGGCCAAGAGAAACCCAGGTGACGGCTGGTCGGCCCCGCGATTCGAGCTATCACGTCCAGATCCGCGCCGCCCAGCCTGGTCTGCCAGGACAGGTCCTGCCGGATCTCGCCGAGCGCCTTCAACCGCATCGAATTCCCGATGATGTGGTTTTCGACGTCGCCGAACCCGTACTGCATCTTCGCTGGGCCGACACCCAGGAACTCAGAGATCCGATCGAGCACCTTTCCGGGATCGGCGCAAAGCTCCTCGTAATGAAGCGACATCCAGGATCCTGGCGGCAGGTAACGCCTGACCCGGTCGGCCTCGACGTTGTAGTGCTTCCATCGGCGGGCTGCCGCCGCGACATCGGCTCCGGTGTGCTTCATGATACTTGCCGCGTTGCCGCGTGGATCCCTGATCAGATGGATGACTTTGATCTCGAGCAGCGGGTGGGCGACGAGGTACTTGGGCCGCTGGTGGTCTCGAGCCGTATCGACGAACACGGTCTTCCCGGTCGCCTGCAGCACCGCCGAGGCCAGGCTCCAGCTATTCCATCCCATCTGGCCGATCGCGGTCCTGGCCCCGGGAATGCTCCCCACCAGCGGATCTCGGAGATCATTCAGCAGGTCCGACCCGAGCGAACGCACCAGGGCCGCATTGATCAGGCGATTCTGGGACAGCTTGAGGTGGGTATTCCAGAAATTGGTCTTGAACACGGTGACCGGATGACCGAGCGCCTTGGTGGTGGCGGCGATCTGATTCCAGAACTCACATTCACGGAAGAGCTTGCCGCAGGAACAGCGGTAGGTCGCCAGATCGGCTCTGTGAGTCAGGCCAGTGGCCGCACCGATCGAGGCACATTCCGGGTGCGCGTTGATCAGCGTGCCGAGCAGCGTGGAACCGGTATAGGGGCTGCCCGGCATGCAGACGTACCTCACGCGCTTACCTTGGACGGCCGAGGAGTCGTTCGCCAGCGCCACGTGACCGGGTCCCTTTCTTGAGTTCTCCGCTTGACCCCGCAACCTGCGGAGGGCAATCTACGCACGGCCGGATGGGAAGGGCACTACGACGCCACTGTGGCATCCCCGCCACAAACGAGGGTCAGACTTTGGGAGTGAAACCGAACTTCTTCATTGTGGGTGCCCCGAAGTGTGGGACGACGGCTCTCTACGAGTACCTTCGCCCGCACCCGCACATCTTCATGCCGGAGCTCAAGGAGCCGCATTTCTTCGCCAAGGACCTGGGCACCTACCCGCGTATCAAGACGCCCGAGGACTATACCAGATTATTCGCCGGGAGCAGGCCGGAGCACCTGCGGGTCGGCGAGGCGTCGGTGTACTATCTCCGCTCCTCCGTGGCGATCGCGAATATCCACGGGTTCAATCCGGAGGCGAAGCTCATTGCGATGTTCCGCAACCCGGTGGACATGGTCCATTCACTGCACTCCCAACTGCTTTACTGGTCGGAGGAGATCGAGCCGGATTTCGAGACGGCTTGGCACCTGCAGGAACCTCGTCGCCAGGGTCTCCAGCTGCCACCCCATTCTCGTGGGGCCTTTCTGCTCCAGTATGCGGAGGTGGGTCGCTTCGGGTCCCAGACGGACCGTCTGCTTTCGATCTTTCCGAAGGCCCAGGTGAAGCTGATCCTGTACGATGACTTCACGGCCTCACCCGGGCGCGTGTACGACGAGGTGATCGATTTTCTGGGTGTCCCCCACGACCGCCGGGAGGAATTTCCCCGCATCAACGAGAACAAGCGAGCCAGACTCTCTTGGCTGGGGAACTTCTTTCGCAAGCCGCCGCCGGCGCTGCGCCGCGCCTTCCGCGGCCTCAAACAGGTCATGGGGGAGGAGACGCTTGGTGCCGTCAAGAAGAAGGCGGTCGACCTGAACACGGTGAAGGCACGGCGCCAGCCGTTGTCGCCCGAGTTCCGGGCCGAGCTGGTGGAGACGTTTCGTGACGAGGTGGCGTTGCTCTCTCGACTGATGAACCGCGACTTGAGTCACTGGGTATGATCGCCCGACGTGATCGAGGGTTCAGAGCCAGTGTTCCAGGCTTCGGCCGACGAGCTCGGAGGTCCTGACGATGTCATCGCGGAAGTGACTGGTGAGCTCCTGCCTCAGCTCCGCCGGCAAAGCCGGCGCCTGGCGCATGTTCCCGGCGCGGAGCCGCCGAACCCAGTTTGCCGCCCGGGTGGGCACCAGCGGGGTGAGCGCGGTCCGAAGCGGGCCGCTGAAGATGCGTTCCAGCAGCAGGTTCGATGGCATACCGCCGACGTTGTGGGGGGTCTCGAGATCGGGCACGAAGGTGGGATCGACGCCCAGAAATCGATACACCTGCTGTAGCGTCCCCAGCGTATCTCGCCTGAGATCGTCGAACAGAAAGACGTGGATCCGTTCGCGCGGGAAGGCCGCGAAGTAGCGCGCGAGTTGCGGGTGATACCTGCCGATCCGCATCCAGTGGGAATCGGGACGGGCCCAGGCGGCCCCGGCCGTCAGGTCGCGCGCGGGGTCCAGCCGTTGACCCCGGCTCCGCAGATACATCTGATAGTCCGAATAGGCTCGCTCGACGGGATGCCGCAGCACGCAGATCAGTCGAGCGTCCGGGAGCGCCCCCCGTATTCGGCCGGCCGCCTGCGGGCACTCGAGGTAGATCGGTGACGCCTCACCAATCGCGGCAGACTCGCCGGCCCCGGCAAAGAGCCGTTCGTAGTCCCTCAGCGACTGTACCGGGAACTGGTGGAGCTCCGGATCGCCGTAAAGCAACCGGCCCGTGTCGTCCACGCCGTAGGCGAAGTAATTCGTCTCCTTCACCGCACTCATGAACACCGCAGGATGCTCCGCGAGGTGCCAGTAGAGCACGGTGGTGCCTGCCTTGGCGGCTCCGATGACGATGAAGTTGGGAAGGGTCACGCCGGCTCCAGAGTCAGGATGCCTGAGGGAGGGCAACCCAGCCTACATGTACCCATCCCGCCGGAGCGTTTCCAACCCCCCACCACCTTCCTTGTCCTGCGCGCGGCCGGAGCGCTCGGCGATGTTCACGAACTTGCCGGACTGAAGCTCCATGATGATGTCGTCCACGTTGCGAGCATCGGACTCGACCGGCTGGGTGCAGGGGTAGCAGCCAAGAGAGCGGAAGCGCTTGCCGCTCCCCTGATTGTAGTAGAGCGAGACGGTCGGAATCTGCTCCCGCCGGATGTATTCCCAGATGTTGAGCTCGGTCCAATCGAGCAACGGGTGAATCCGCAGGTGGGTGCCGGGAGCGAACTCAGTCTTGAACTGGTTCCAGAACTCGGGGGGCTGATCGCCGACGTCCCACTGTGACTGGGTAGTGCGCGGCGAAAAGTAGCGCTCCTTCGAGCGGCTCCCCTCTTCATCGGCGCGAACTCCGACAATGACGCCGGTGAACGGCTCGGTGTTCCGGTCGATCTCGTACACCCGCTTGGCGTGATTGAGACGGTAGCGGGGCCACTCGCCGCTCAGCGTGTGCTTGAGCGCGTCGGTCTTGAGCGCCTTGCAGCAGGCGATCCGGTCCACCGCGCCGTCCGGGTAGGTCCGCTTGTCCTCCAAGGCCTGGCGGTTCTGGCCGTAGATCATCGTCAGATTCCATTCCAGCGCCAGTCGGTCCCGGTACTCGATCATTTCCGGGATCTTGAAGGAGGTGTCGATGTGGATCAGCGGGATCGGCACGTGGCCGAAGAAGGCCTTCCGGGCCAGCCAGAGCAGGACCGTGCTGTCCTTTCCGATGGACCAGAGCATTCCCAAGTTCTTGAAGTTGGCGTAGGCCTCCCGGAGGATGTGGACGCTCCGGTTCTCCAGCTGGTCGAGATGATCCATTTCGCCTGGCATCAGAATCGGTCTCCAATCAGGGCCAGCACCGTCGCGGTGCACTGGTCCACGCTCTGGGTGCAGGTATCGAGCGTGAGCTCCGGTGACTCGGGCGGCTCGTAGGGATCATCGATCCCGGTGAAGTTTCGAATCTCGCCGCGCCGGGCGCGGGCATACAAACCCTTCACGTCCCGGCGCTCGCATTCCTCCAGCGGCGTCGCGACGTAGATCTCGACGAAGTCGCGGCAGAGCCTGCGCACGAAGTCGCGGGAGGCGCGGTACGGCGACACGAACGATGCCACCACCGTCACCCCATGCGCCGCCAGACGGCTCGCCATGTACCCGGTCCGGCGCAGGTGCTCCTCGCGCTCGGCCCGGGTGAAGCCGGTATTGGGAAAGACCTCGCGCAGGGCGTCCCCATCGATGTATTCCACGTCCACGCCGCGTTGCTCCAGCTCCCGGTGCACCCGGACGGCGATGGTGCTCTTGCCCGAGCCCGAGAGTCCAGTGAACCATAACACCGGGGCCGTGGCCCTAGTTCGTGGCTGGGGTACCATCTCTCACAGGCCGATGACGAAGCTGGTGTTGCGCAGGTCCGGCTTGTTGTAGGTGAGCGGCGAGGGCCGTTCGCCATTTCGCCCGGACTGGCGGTAGACGCAGTCTCCGGCCGCCACGTCCCACTCCATGGTGGGCCCCAGGCGAGGGTAGATGTCCGCCCGGCCCTCGGCAACCCAGCAGAACTTGAGCGAGCTGCCGGCCTTCACTCGGCGGGCGACGGGGATGGTCTCGAGGTATCGCTCCAGCTCGGGCGAGGGGTGGGAGAGACTTTCCACCACGGTGAGCGGCGTGCCGGGAGCGGGCGCGCTGGAGTAGATCCGCTCGGGGGCGGCCCCCTTGTCCTCCCGCCAGGCACCGCCACCCTTCACGGCCCAGTAGAGCAGATCGAGCGCCGGGGCGAGCACGACGCCGAGCACCGGCTCTCCCTGGTCGATCAGGGCCAGGTTGACGGTGAACTCCGCCCGGCGCTTGATGAACTCCTTGGTGCCATCGAGCGGATCGACCAGCCAGAAGCGACGCCATTCCCGGCGGACCTCGAAGGATGCCGCGTCGGCCTCCTCGGAGATGACCGGCGTCGCCGGGTCGATCCGGCGGAGCCCATCCACCAGGATGCGATGGGCCACCTCGTCCGCGAGGGTGACCGGGCTTCGGTCCTCCTTCTCCCGTACCTCGGCGGCCGTGGTGCCGTCGTAGTAGGTCATGGTCGCGCATCCCGCCTCGCGGGCGAGGCCGGTGACCGCGGTTCGAAGCTGGGTCGCTACCATGGCCGGAAGATGATGCCCTTGTCCTGGAGGTGCGCCTTGAGGCGGTCCACCGCTTCGGGCACGGCGCCGCCCGGGAGCTGGAGGTCGCAGGCGAGGTCAGTCGTAATGGTGTCGCCGGCCCAGATGGTCTCGATCCAGTCCGGCTCGACGGCGGTCTTGATGACCTCGAGATCGTCCTGGGTGAGCTCCGCGGCCGCGACGACGAGAATGATCCCGGCATCGAGCATGAGGTTGGCGACCTCGGCCAGGCGCCGCATGTGCTCCAGACGGTTCTCCTGCTTCCGCCCGATGTCGGCGTCCACCCCGTAGAGCACGTTCCCGATCCCCATGAAATAGACCACCTTGCCATCCTCGAACAGCTTGCCCTCGAGCGCCTTGGCGACCCCCTTGCGGTCGGCCTCGTGCTCGCCGGTCACCAGAATGAGCGCGGCCTTCTGGTTGTATTTCTCGGCCCGGCGCTCGGGCTGGATGATGCTGGGCTCCCACTTGTAGTTCCGGAGCAGCACCCGGTCCCGCACAGCGGCCTGGCGGTCGGGGAGGGCTTCACGGACGATTCCACCGCCCCGGATCTCGAAATCATCGACCAGCACGAAGCGGCTGGTGGCCGCGACGTCCTCGGCCAGGTCGCACGCGATGGCCCGGTCGAGCTTGAGCACGCACTCGGCCACATCGTGTCGCTTGATAACCCTGCGCTGATCCGTGGCGTCGAGGGTGGACGCGTCCATCACCCGGAGCACTTCCTCGAGCCGGACGGTGACCCGCGCGGTACCGAGCTTGAGGAGGTACTCCTTCTTGGTCACCATCGGCTCTTTTCCCAGCCAGAAGAGGCTCACCCTGAGCCGGGTGGTGACCTGGGGGCGGGGCTGGTTCTCCAGCGTCGCCATTTCGCCGCGGGGGATGTAGATCTGCTCCTGCAGCGTGAAGCCCACCGACCAGCCGGCCTCGGCGCGGCGCTGGGCGGGCCGATTGAAGGCCTCGATGCTCTTGACCCGGCTCTTCTTGCCGGACGGGTAGAAGATCACCGAGTCGCCCACGCTCACCGCGCCCGAGTCGATCGTCCCGGCGACGATCCGCCGGTCGTCGCCCTGCTTGGTGAATTTGTACACGTCCTGAACCGCCATGCGAAAGGATCGCTCCACCGGGGCAGGCTCGCTCTGGAACGAATCGAGCGACTCGAGCACCGTGGGGCCCTGAAACCACGCGAGCTGCCCCGAGCGATCGGCGATGTTGTCCCCGCCCCGGGCGGAGACCGGAATGAAGGCGGAAGGCCGGATACCCACCTGATCGAGGAACGCGCCGTACTCGAGCACGATGCGATCGAACACAGCGCGGTCCCATTCCACCAGGTCCATCTTGTTCACCACCACGGCGAGCTGCTTGATGCCGAGCAGGGAAACCATGTAGCCGTGGCGCCGGGAGTTTTCCTGCACGCCTTCCTGGGCGTCGATCACCAGGAGCGCCGCCTCCGCACGGGCGGCGCCGGTGATCATGTTCTTGAGGAACTCGATATGACCAGGGGCGTCGAGGATCAGGTAGTGCCGCAGCTGGCTCTTGAAGAACACCCGCGCGGCATCGATCGTGATGCCTTGGGCCTGCTCATCCTTGAGCGCGTCGAGCAGGAAGGCGTATTCGAAGGGCTTGGAGTTGAGCTCGCACTGGGCCCGGATCTGTTCGAGCTTCCCCTCGGGCAGGGAGTGGGTGTCGGCCAGCAGCCGGCCGATGACCGTGCTCTTGCCGTGGTCGACGTGACCCACGATGACGATGTTCATCCGCTGGGAGCCCGGCGGGGCCGCCACGGGTGGGTCGAGGGGAGCGATCGAGGACGACATACTGGCGGGACATTCCTCCCGTGAGCGTCAAAAAAAGACGGCGCGCCGGCCGATCGGAGACGCGGATGGCGCGTGCTTCGCTGGAGCAGGCAGGCCTCCAGAGGCCGGCCTGCTCCCACCGCAACAAGTTCTATGTCAGCGCGGAATGCTCCGCGGATCCGCCCGTCATCACCGTCGCGATTCGATGCACGCCGGGCGGCTGGCCAGGAGGGTCACTCCTTCTCCGCCACGTACTCGTAGGGGTAGTAGTAGTCCCCGTACTGGGAAACCTCGCCCTTGGGATCGTTGAGCACTGCGCCCACCACCCGCGCGCCGCCCTGGGCGAGCTGCTGGTAGGCCCGCTGCGCGGCCGACCGGTCGGTCTGCCCCGCCCGGATGACCAGAAGGACGCCATCCGCGAGGCTCCCCAGAATTCCGGCATCCGCGGTCGCCAGGACCGGCGGCGTGTCCAGGATCACCAGGTCGAATCGCTGGTTGAGCTCCTGAAGCAGGGAGCGCATGCGCACGCCGCTCAGCAGGTTCGAGGCGCTGGTGGGAAGCGCACCGCAGCTCAGCAGCGTCAGTCCCCGGATCGGCGTGGGCCGCAGGGCGTGGGCCAGCGGATCATCCCCGTCCGCCTCGTGGGCGCTGAAGGACAGCGAGCGAACCGTCGAGCCGTTTCCGCCGTTGGGAGGAGCCAAGAGGTCGAGAAGCCCGGGGCTGCGCGGCACCCGGAAGAGACCATGGAGCCGGGGCCGGCGCACGTCGCAGTCCACCAGCAGCACCTGCAGCCCGTCATGGGCGAAGCTGGCCGAGAGGTTCGCCGCGGTGAGCGTCTTGCCTTCGCCCGGGGCCGCGCTGGTGATCATGAGCGTCTTGAGCTGGTCCGCGCCATCGGACCAGATCAAGCTGGTGCGCAGCATCCGGAATGCTTCGGTGCCGATGGAGAACGGCTGGGCGACGGTCCCAATCGCCTCCGCTGCCGATCTGGGCGCCTGCAGCGCCTTCTTGCCCTTGACCAGCCCACCCAGACGACGGTGACCCACCGCGGGCCCGGACGTGAGGCGGGGGATGACAGCCAGGCCGGGAATGTGGAGCGCGGCCTCGATGTCCTCCGGACGGCGAATCGAGGTATTCAACGCCTCCAGCACGAAGGCGAGCCCACCGCCGAGCAACAGACCCAGGATCAGGCCGATCAGGAATTTGATGGAGGCGGCCGTCCACAGGGTGGCGTACGGCAGGTCGGCGAGATCGACGATGTCCACCTCGCCGGCTTCGACCGCCTCGGCCATGCGAGCGCGCTGGTAATCCGTGCGGATCTGATCGCCGATATTTCCCAGCGCCTGCACCCGGCTGGTCAGCCGCATCTCTTCCTCGACCATTGCGGGCAGCAGCTGGATCGACTGGCCGCTGCTCCGGCGCAGATCGCCCAGTGCGTTGAGCCGGGCATCGATAGAGCCAAGATGGGCGCTGGCCGCCTGAGTCAGCTCGTCCTGGGAGGTCCGGATCAGCTTGCGCAAGGCCACCACGTCCGGATTGGTCGGTGCCGCGGCCCACTGTCCGGTCGTCATCGAGTCCAAACGGTACTGGTAGGTGTTCAGCCGCTGGTAGAGTCCGCCAATCTGCGGATTGTCCCCGAGCGCGGGCGATCCAGCGAGCGCCCGGAGCGCCTCTGCCCGGGCTTCGTCGTTGCCGCTCCGCAACTGCTTGAGGAGCGTCGCGTAGGTGTTCCGGTCGGTCTCCAGCTCGGATCGACGCGCATCCAGGGTGATGAGCGCGTTCTGCGCCGCATTGATCTTGGTCTCCGAGCTGGCGATCTGCTGCCGGCTCCGAAACGCGGCCAGCTCCCCTTGGGCCCGAGCCAAGGTGCTGTCGTTCTGGGCCAGCTGCTCCTGGAGGAATTCGCGCCGGCGACGAGACTTCTCCCTCGCCGACTGAATGTCGAGCGCCTGGAACGACTTGACCGTGAGATTCACGATCTGCTGGGCCTGGCGCGGGTCACTCGAGATGAAACCCACGTCGATCAGGTCGGTCTCGGGACGGGGAGCGACCACCATGGTCCCAAGCAGCCAGTCGATCATCCCCTCGCGGGAGGCGATCCCCAACACGGCAGTGGGCACCGCGGGCGCCCGGTCGACGGCGAACCGCAGCGGGCCCAGCGAAAGCGCCTGGCCATAGGCACCGCTGCCGACTCGGCCCCCGTAGCGCGCGGTGACCCGGTCGGGCTTGAACTCCAAGACGATCGAATCGTTGGAGACGCGAGGGTCGATCCTCACCTGGGAGAGCTGGCTGTTGAGGAACTCCGGGGTCCGCGACTGGAGTTGAAGTCCCAGGGAATCCACGACCGCGCCCAGCACGCTGCGGCTCTTGACCAGTTGCGCCAGCGAGGCGATCCGGTCCATGGTGCGCGACGGCGCCGGATCCGGCGTCTCCATATCCCCGGTCAGGGCCCGGCGCTCGTCGGCGACGCGCAGGACCGCGCCCGCGTGGTAGGTGGGCGGCTCGCGGGATGCCAAGAATCCACCAACCCCCGTCCCCAGCATGGTCATCAGCAGAATCACCCGGTAGCGCCGGCGGAGCACGCCGAGGATCTGGCCGAAGGAGATCTCGCCCGACGCTTGGGGCGCGGAGGCCATCGAGGGCCCGCGCGGGATCGTCGAACCGTGGAGCAGCCGGGTCTCGGGAGATGAGTCGGTCATGAGGATACCTAGCGGCTGGTGACGCGGTCGATCAGGAGGCCGAGCGAGGCGACCGAACCGATGACCCCGAGCGCCGGGAGAATCACGTCCTTGAACGCCGACTTCTTGCGATCGACCACGATCTGGTCACCCGAATGCACCGGCGACTGGGCCAGCTTGTCCGCCGGATCCTGGAGACTGGCAAAGAACACCCGCTGGGTTCCGCTCGGTTCATTGCGGATTACCCGGACGTGGCCGCGGTTCCCCGTCTCCGTGGTTCCGCCGGCCCGCGCGACCGCCTCGGCGATCGAGCTCCCGGGTTGAGCGGCGAAGACCAGGGGACGGGTGACCTCGCCTGACACCGAGACCCGCAGCAGCGGCTCCATCACGAACTGAGGATTCTGGTCGTACTGGGTGAGATAGCGCCGCAGATTCGCCTCGGCCGTGGCCAGGGGAACGCCGGCGATCTTGACGTCGCGGAACAGCGGATGGGTGACGCTGCCATCGGGAGCGATCACGTAGTCGCCGCTGAACTCGGGCTTGCGCCACACCACGATGCGAACCGAATCTCCCGGCGAGAGCATCGTCTCGTCGGCACGCGACGCCGTGGTCTGGGCAGTGAGGTTCCGGACGCCCAGGAGAGCCGCGAGGGCGAGAGAGAGCAGTGAGAGATGTCGCATGGTCCTCGAATCTAATCGTAGGATTCGCAAGTTCCGTGTGTCAGGACACGCCCGCACAACAACCGCAGTCCCGGGCCGAGCGCACTAACCATGCCCGTCGAGGGTGCCCGAGCGCCCCCCATTGGCCTGGCACATCAGCTAAGGCAATGTATCGACAATGCTTCCAAAAGAGCAGCAGGCCTGCCCGTCTGCCCCAGGCGCGGAGTGAGAACAGGTCGATCATCCCCTTGACAGAGCCCGGGCCGGAGATCCCGCACCAGGGGTGTGGCCCAAACCCCACAGGCGGTGGAGTCAGCCTGTCCGCTGGCCGCGCTCGGTGGCGCTGGACGCCGAGGTGCTCCACGCTGCAAGCACATCGCGGTACACCGCGATCGTCTGGCTCACGCTGTGGCTCAGGGTAAAGTACTGCTCGTACCGGGTACGGCCGCTGGTCCCCAGACGCAGCCGTAAGTCGGGGGTGGACAAGAGCCGCCTGATCCGGTCACGCAGCAGATCCACATCTCCGCGGGGCACCAGATAGCCCGTCTCCCCGTCCTGGACCGACTCCCCGACACCGCCCACCGAAGTGGCCACGACCGGGAGACCGGCGCGCATCGACTCCAGGATACTCAGCGGAAACCCTTCCCAGTTGGTCACCAGGAGGCTCGCCTGGGCCGCGGCCAGGATCTGATCCACGTCCATCCGCTGACCCAGAAATCGAATCCGGCCGGCGAGGCCCAGCGTGGCCGCCAGCGATTCCATGTCGCCCATGAGAGGGCCCTCGCCGATCAGATCCAACTCCCAAGGGCAATCCAGGAGCCCGGCCAGCGCCCGAAGGAGGGTGGGATGATCCTTCTGGGCCCCGAACCGGGCCACCATGACGAGGCGGGGCGGCGTTCGTCCGGGGTCGGCCCTCAGATACGCCGGGACATCGGGCATCCCGTTGTGCACCGTGACGACCCGGCCTTCCGCGGCGATATGGGCCTCCAGCGCGAGCCGCCGGTCGAAGTGCGACACGGTGATGATCTTGCTGGCGAGCGGCCCCACGAACCGCTCGATCCGACGGTACAGGGCTGCCTGCAAGACCGGGATGCCGGGTGTAAACGACCAGCCATGGACCGTGAGCACCACGGGTATATGCAACGAGCGGCCAGCCAGGCGGCCGAGGACGCCCGCCTTGGAGGAATGGGCCGTGACCAGGTCCGGCTGGATGTCGCGGAGGACGCCGCGAATCTCTCGCAGCGCGCGCAGATCGCGTGCAGGGTCGATCGGGACGACGAGATCGCGCAGGAGGATCGTCGGGATGTGCTGGGCCCGAAGCTGATCGATGAACGGTCCGCTCCCGCTGGTAATGACGGTTGCGAGATGGCCCTCCGCCTGTACCGCCGCCGCGAGGTCCCGCACATGGATTTGGGCCCCGCCGATGGGGTCCGCCCGGGTCACGATGTAAGCGATCCTCACGCCGTACGCCTCCGAAGTTCTCGCGGCCGATCGGGTTGGAGCGGGTACTTCAGTCGAGCGTCGGGCTGCAGGAAGGCTCATGCCGGCGAGAAGTATATCGCGGGGGTTCGCTCCGCGCGCGGGCAAAGAGTCGGCAGGGAGCGGCGCGACATGGGAAGCCCCAGGCGACGGCTGTATCAAGCTCTGTTAGCGCCAAATTTTAATACAGTATTTTTGTTACAATCGGATAACGTCATTCATTGTATCCTATTGATATACTAAGCTTTGCATGTACAGAACAAAAGTACCGCATTAGCCACTCGTCAAAAATCACAGCATTGAGGTTCCGCAGGCGATGCCGTAAATAAGCAGGAGCCCAAGGGTGGGGGAACGGGTCGGGGAAGGTTGGGTGCCACCGTAGGGGACAGTGCGGAAAGGTCAGAAGCGATGACTTATACTTTTAAGCTCGCGCGCAGGCTGGCGGTCTCCCGAAAACTTGCCATCCTTGCGGCTCTCGCGTTGCTTGCCGCTTGCATGGGAGATACCACCGCTCCCGAGACTGGCTCCCCCGGCTCCTCCGACATCCCAACTGCTCTACAGATCTCCCCTCAGTCGGTCACGATCGAGATCGGCCAGCGGGTGCAGTTTCGCGGCCATACCCAGAAGACCTCGAGGCGCATCAGCGTCCCGGTCGCGGTCACTTGGGAAGCCAGCGGTGGCAGCATCCTGTCGGATGGCCTATTCTCCTCGGCCAGCGCCGGCACCTTCAAGGTGATCGGGCGGGGCCGGGGGCGGAAGCTGACGGATACGTCCGTGGTCGTGGTGGTGCCGCCAGCGACCGATCTGGTCCGCATCGCGGTCGCCCCGGACCCGGTCGTGCTGGACGCGGGAAGCACCCGCAGCTTCACGGCGACGGGCTATCTGGCCGATGGATCGACCGCGGCGATCGGCGTCAACTGGTCGGCGACCGGCGGCGAGGTCGATCCTGCCGGCGTCTACGTGGCAGGGCTGGTGGGTGGATCCTACCGCGTGATCGCGACCAATACGTCGGGAACCCTGGCCGATACCGCGGCGGTCACCATCGATCCCCCGGTGGCGGCAGCACCGACGCTCGCCAGCGTGGTGCTGTCTCCCGCGAGTGCGACGCTGACCCAGGGTGGCTCGAAGCAGTTCCATGCGTACGGCCGCACTTCGGCCGGCGACAGCGTCGCGGTCCCCGTGGTCTTCACCGCCACTGGTGGGACGATCACCTCGACCGGCCTCTATACCGCCGGCCAGACGACCGGCACCTTCAGGATCATCGCCGCGTCCAATGGACTCGCGGACACCGCGGTGGTCACGCTTACCGTGGCCCTGGCCTCCGGCGATGCCACCGGGA
Source organism: Gemmatimonadales bacterium (assembly GCA_045803515.1). Classification (GTDB taxonomy): domain Bacteria; phylum Gemmatimonadota; class Gemmatimonadetes; order Gemmatimonadales; family GWC2-71-9; genus CAVVWJ01. The sequence continues at coordinate 21,104 of JBJMOX010000300.1, read as the reverse complement.
TCCCGTACGGGCCCTACAACGGCTGGAGCACGACCACGACGTTGCAGCCCAACAGCGGCTCGTTCACGCTCTCGATCGACGGCTACAGCGCCAGCACCCTGCTTGACCGGATCGCCGCGGCTCGGGCCGCGCACCGCAAGCTGATCCTCAATCTCACTGGCGGCGCGCACGACAACTACCTCACCAACGGGGTGTTCGATCCCGCGAAGTGGGGGGCCAAGATGGAGACCTTCAACACCAGCGCGATCAGGAACGCCATGGCCGCCGCCGTGCTGGACGGAACCGTGATTGGCGAATCGGTGATGGACGAGCCCAACACCTCCGGCCTGGGCGATGGGAACACCTGGGGTCCGGCGGGCACCATGACCAAGGTGCGGGTCGATTCCCTCTGTGGCGTGGTGCAGCGGATGTTCCCCAGCCTGCCGGTCGGTGTAGCGCATAACCACACGGCTTTCGAGCCCACCAAGGGCTATCGGGTCTGCGACTTCATCCTCTCCCAGTACAGCGCGCGATTCGGGAGTGTCACCGCATTCCGGGACGGCGGGCTCCAGATCGCAAGCCGCGATGGGCACGCCATCCTGTTCGCCATGAACCTGCTCGATGGCGGCGTTCAGGATCGGGACGGCACCTGGGACTGCACGGGCACCGGCGGCCTCGGCACCCGTAGCCCGAACTGCCGGATGACCGCCGACCAAGTGCGAGACTGGGGCATCACGCTGGGGTCGGCAGGGTCCGCGCTCGTGATGTGGCGCTATGACGCGACCTTCGCATCCCGGACGGACAACCAGCAGGCGTTCAGGGACGTGGCCGCGCGACTGGCGAGCTTGCCGGCAAAATCATTCCGGAGGACGCCGTCGGCGATGTTGGCCCTGAGCACCAGGCCGTAGCCGGCGAGCTAGCCACGCCGCCGGGCCAGAGTCCCCGCACATCGTACACGATGTGCGGGGACTCTGGCTGTTCGGAGCCTGGAACCCGGGGGAAAGCTTGCGCGTCGACCGGCGGTCTCGCGAAACTTCACCATGATCAGTCTTCTTGTGCTTCTCTCCTCCACGGCCGGGGCAGTCACGCCCACACCCCCAGCGGCCGCGCGGTCACCTGCCCCGGACAGTGCCAGCATCACGCTTGCCGTGGCCTTCAGTGCCACCGGCGGCCGCATCACCTCAGCCGGCCTCTATACCGCCGGTGCGAATGCGGGCAGCTACAGGGTCATTGCGTCCTCGAGCGGGGTGGCCGACACTGCGATCGTCACGCTCACGCCCAGCCCGGGCGCGGGCGGGCCCCGAACTGCAAACGAGGGCCGGAGCGCGGGCGGCGGCATTCCCTTCGGACCCTTCGCTGGCTTGAGCGGCACCACCGCCTGGAAGAGCGGTATGGAGCCGTTCACGGCCAGCTTCACCGGGACGAAGCCGGACGACATCATCAGTCACCTGGCCACCGCACGAGCCGCGAAGCGACAGATCGTGCTGAGCATGACCGGCGGCTCCCACAACCGATATCTCACCGGCGGTGTCTTCGACATCGCCAAATGGCGCTCAGTGATGGACGGCTATGACACCCCGCTGATCAAGGCGGCCGTCGCACGAGCGGTCGCGGACGGCACCGTGCTGGGAAACTCCGTGATGGACGAGCCCAATGTGCACGGGCTGGGTGATGGGAACACCTGGGGACCGTCGGGGACCATGACCAAAGCCCGGGTGGATTCGATGTGCGGGGTGGTCAAGGCGATGTTTCCGACGCTTCCGGTCGGGGTGGGACACCAGCACAATGCCTTCGAGCCCAACAAGTCCTACCAGGTATGCGAGTTCATCATCGATCAGTACTCCACCCGGGCGGGCGACGTCACCACTTTCCGGGACCAGGCTCTGAACCTCGCCCGGCGGGACGGCCACGCGATCCTCTTCAGCATGAACATCCTGAACGGTGGCGTCCAGGCCGCTCGTGATGGATCGTGGAACTGTCCGCTCACGATCACCGGTGGCCGGGGCAGCTCCCAGCCCAACTGCCGGATGAGCGCAGCGGATGTGCGCACCGTCGGCCTCACCCTCGGTCCGGCCGGCTGCGGCCTGCTGATGTGGCGGTATGACGAAGGCTTCATGTCCAACCCGGACAACGTGCAGGCGTTCAGGGACATCGCCGAGCGACTGAAGTCACTGCCGGCGAAGCCGTGCAGCCGGTCGTAAGCGAGACCCCCCAATCAGATCTCCCAGTTGGACAGAATCAGGCCCTGTCGCTCGGGTTGCCGAGGAAGCTCCCGCAGAATCATGCGCAGATCGGTCCAATGCACTCGGTATCCCGCACCGATGAGCCGGAGGTAGGCCTCGGCATATTCCGTCTGGCAGCGGATGGCGATGCGCCCTACCCGCTCGACCGCGGCGGTGCCGTGCAGCGCGTCGAGGAGCCGCTCGAAAGCCGACAGGCTCCGGGCCACGAGCTTCAGCACCCGCACCTCGTCCTTGGCCCGACCGGCGGCCAGCGGCGTCGAATGCCAGAGCGCGAACGCGAGGAGCTCGCCGCCGTCGCGCAGCAGCGTCGTGTCGCCGATGGCCAGCTCATGGGTGAGGGCGATCTCCCGCGAAAAATCGACGCCCGGCGCGAGCTCGTCGGTCAGCGTGCGGCATTCCTCGATGCCCTGCTCCAGCGGACGCCCATCGGCTGAGAGGAGCTGGGGCGCGGCGCCGACCCGGCGGGGCACCTCGTGGACCAGGGTGATGGTGAGCGGCCCAGGCACCAGCCCCAGCCGGCTGTAGAATCCGATGTTCTCTACCGTCCTCGGCATGGTCTCCAGGCCGATGGTGCGCGCCCCCTGTGCCTTGAGCCACTCGATGCCGACCCGGACCATGGTCGAGCCGAGTCCTTCGCCCTGCCGGTCGGGGCGGACGGCGAGCGGCCCCATCCAGCCTTCGACGCCCGACTGGTGCACCATGTTGAATGCGACCATCTGTCCCTCGGCGTCCCGCCAGATCATGGCACCACTGCCGGCATCCTCGATGGCATAGCGCCAGACCAGCTTGTTGAGGTGCGGCACCCGGACTCCGACCAGGCCGTCCCGGCTGTAGCGGTCGGTGAAGGCATCGGCGAAGACCCGGTTGAGCGGATCGATGTCGCGAAGGTTAGGCCGGTCCGGCCCACGGACGCTCCGGTCAGGCCGCCACATCGTGGCCTCCCACCGGCTCGTCCCGGACCGTTGCCACGCCGCTGGCGAGATCGAAGCCCACCCGGACCACGCGATCGAAGCCCTCTCGCACCGAATCGATGTGGGTGATCAGGATGACCTGCGGGAAGCGGTCGGCGAGGCTCCGGAGCAGGTCCACCACGGAGGCGCGGCGATCCTCGTCGAGCGAGCCGAAGATCTCATCGAGAACCAGCAGCGAGAGCGGCTGTCCCGCCCGCTCGGCGATCATCTGACTGATGGCGAGCCGCAGCGCCAGATTGGCGACGTCCTCCTCGCCGCCGGAGATGACCGCCTTGGCCTCGCCGTCGTCGAGCAGCGTGGTGCAGTAGTCCTCGTCGAGCTCGAGGTCGGTGTAGCGTCCATTGGTGAGATCGCGGAGGAACCCGGATGCGAGCTCCGACAGGTCGGGACGAAGCGCCGCGTTGAGATCGGTGCGGAGATCGGTGAGGGCGCGATCGAGCTCCTGGTGGAGGGCCAGGTCCGCGGCGGTGGCGGCGACTTCGCGCTCTCGCTCCACGCGCTCTTCCCGGCGTCGAGCGATCACCGCGACCGATTCCGCGGCCGCCGCGCTCTCGCCGCGCGCCCGCACCAGCGCCAGCTCGGCCTCCCGCCGGGCGCGCTCGGCCGTGGTCTCGGCATCGCGCGCCTCACCATACATCGCCTCGTTGTATCCCAGTTGCGCCAGCCGGGTCTCGAGTTGGGCGGTCCTGGCTGTGGCCCCAGCGCGCTCGGCACGCGCCGACTCCAGCTCGGCCCTCATCACGACGCCACGGTCGACCAGGCCGCGCAGGCGCTCAGCCGTGAGAGCGAGCGGCTCCAGCTCGCGGATCTGCCCCACCACCGTCTGGTGGCGACCCTGGTCGTACGAGCCCAGGAGGAGATCGAGGGAGGCCTCGAGCTCCCGCGTCCGGAGCGACAGGCGCTCGTGCTCCTCCCGAAGTCGTCCGGCCTCCTGGGCCTGCGCGTCGAGCCGGCCGAGCTCCCCGGTGGCGGTGGAGAGCTCCCGCTCCAGCTCGATGCGCCGGCGGTCGAGCTCCTCCAGATCGCGCGGCTCGGACTGCAGCTGCTCGATGCGCTGCTTGTAGTAGTTGCCGTTCGACACGACCTCCTCGATCTGGCGGTCGAGCAGCTGGAGCACGGTACCGTACTCGGTGCCGAGGGGCCGAGTACAGGTGGGGCAGTCACCTTCGGGACCGGCCCGCACGATCCGCTGGCGCTGATCCTTGAGCTCCTGGTACTGGTCGATCAGCCCCTGCCGCTTGGTGCGGGCGTCCTGCGCGTCCTGGACCCACGCCGTCCGGGCCGCCTCGGCGTCGAGGGTGAGGCCGGTCAGGGACGCGCGGAGATCGTTCACCCGCTCGCGGGCGCTCTCGATGGACGCACGGGAAGGGATCCGGCTCCTCCGCTCTTCCACCGACCCGAGGTGATTGCGCACCTCCGAGAGCTGCGCCAGCAGTCCTTTGCGCGCCGCCCACGACTCGGCCTGACGGTCGAGCGCCTGGGCCTCGTCGCGGAGGGCCGGCAGCGGCTCGAGCCGCCGGATCAGCTCGTCCAGCTGCCGCGCGGCCGCCGCGGCCTCCTCCACCTGCCGCTCCAACCGATCCGTCCGCTCGGCGGCCGTGCTCACCTGATGCCGGGAGATCCTCACTTCAGCATCGAGCGCGAGGGCGCTCTCCCGGAGCTCCTGGGCCCGCTCCCATCGAGGCCGCACCTCGAGCAGGCGTCGCTCGGTCTCAGCGAAGGCGGCGGCGGCAACGGACTCGGCGGCGGAGGCGGCGGCGATCCGGTCCTGGGCGCGCTGCTCGGCGGCATCCAGCTCCGCAAGGTCGATGAGTCCGGCGCGGAGGGTATCGAGTCGGGCACGCAGGAGGGAGCGGCGCTCCTTCAGCCGCTCCTGTGCGGCGCGGAGGCGCTCGTACCCGAGCACGCGGGAGAGGAACTGAGCCCGCTCCGGCGCGCTCATGGCGGCCATGACGGCGAGCTCCTTCTGCCCGGTGAAATAGGTGTTGAAGAACTCCTCCCGGGTCATGCCCAGCAGGCGGGTCACCCGCTCGGTGACCGCGCCGAGCGAGTTGGCGATCGGCGCCGGGTCTCCATCCTGATACAGCTCGGCGCTGTTGAGCGAGCGGATGACGCGATAATGATGGGGCCCGAGCGTGAACTCCATCTCCACCTCGACCCTGGCGCGAGGCGGCGCGCCCCGGCGGCGGATGGTCTCCCGGCTTCCGCGCGCGGCCGGCATCCCGTACATGGCCCAGGCGATCGCCTCGAGGATCGTAGTCTTGCCCGCCCCGTTGGGCCCGATGATGCCGGTCAGCCCCGCTCCGAGCTCCAGTTCGGTGTTCTCATGCTGGCGGAAGTTGCAGAGGCGGATGCGATTGATCTGCATTACACCCCTGCCAGGTCCCGTTCGACCGCGTCGATCAGCTCTTCGCCAAGGTGCACGAAGGCGTCGCGGTCGAGCTCCGCAGGGAGGAGACGGCGCATCAGGTAGGATCGTACCAGCTCGGGAAGGGTCTGCCGCCGGCCGGGCGCGCCCGTGCCGACCGTGCGGTTGAGCTCCGGACGGCGGAAGTCGAGGTGCAGGTGCAGCGCCGCGGACTTGAAGCCGCGAATGGCGGAGTGGTTCAACTCGCGCCCGACGTGACGCGGCAGGTTGGTGACCACCAGGCGGACGATCTTGTCGGCCAACCCACCGGAGACCGCGCGCAGCTGCTCGGCGATACGCGCATCGACCGCGGCTGCGGGCAGCCCCTCCGCATCGAGCGGTTCCAGATCCAGGATCTCGCGCGCCAGGGGCACCGGATGCCGCTCCACCCGGCCGCTCTCCAGATCGACGAGAAGCCATCCCTTGCCAGTGGACCCGTGCTCGCGCTCGTCGGCCAGCTCGCCCCAGAGATTGGAGCTCACATAGTCGAGCGATCCCGCGTACCACATCCGCTGGGCGACCTCGTGCTGCACGTGATAGTGGCCCAGCGCGACATAGCTCCACTCGCTTCCCCCCAGCTCCCGCAGGTCGATGAGGGCACCCCCGTATTCGGCCGCGCTCCGATCGGAGGGGAAGACTCCCTCCACTTCGCCGTGGAGCAGGAGCACGCGATGGCGCTCGCTCGCCTCCGGCCGAAGCGCGGGGCGCTCGCCCGAGACCAGTGCCTGGTGCGGCACCGCGAGGATCGAGAGGTCCAGTTCCGGATACACCAGGCGCCGGGCCTGGTCGACCGCGACATCGACGCCGAGCTCCTCGAAGAGGCGGAGGATGGAGCCGGTCTCGGTGGAACGCGGAGTGTCGTGGTTGCCGGCGATCAGCGCGATCGGCGCACCGGGCAAGGCTTCGCGCAGCCGCTGGAACTGGCGGAAGGCGAAGACGATCGCGGCGTTGGTCGGCCGCACCGAGTGAAAGAGATCACCCGCAACGAGGACGGCGTCCGGCCGGGCCTCGATGATGCCGTCGATCGCAACCCGGAAGGCCTGCGCGATGTCCGCTTCGCGCTGGTTGATGCCGGTGGGGGTCAGCCGATGGAATTGCCGGATGCCGAGATGGGGATCGGCGATATGTGCCAGTTTCACCCTGGTAATGTCTCGTGAAACGGGCAGTCAGTCAACGAGTTAGGGGGTCGGCTGGAACTAGAAGCCGTAGCCCTCATCGGCCCGCTTGACCGCGGGGATGCCGCGGCGGCCTTGCAGGACTTCGCCATTGACCCGGCGGCCAAGGCAGGCGGTGAAGAAGGCGAGCGGCTCGGTGGCGCGCTCGCGCCGGGTGGCCGCGAGGGCCCGCCGGACCTCCTCCTCCCGCCGCCCGTCCACCAGCGCCCGTACCGCGTCGGCGGTGACCCGGCGGTCCATCCCGCGCAGCTGGCGCGCAACGGCATCCGCGAAGGCGAGCTCGGTCGCGGGAGGAAACCGCTCGATCCCTTCTCGACCGCCCAGCACGGCGGGTCGAGGGAACTTGACGAAGATCGGCTGGGTGAAGTGGGGATGGCGGAGCATCAGCTCGCCCTTGGGCAAGGTGGCGAGCTTGATCTTGGTGGCCGGCGAGACCGTCGCGTAGCCCGGGGTGGCGAGCTCGTCCATGTCCATCCGTCCGTAGACTCCGGTGCCGGCGTTGCCGACCACCCGCCGCTGGACCTGGGAGCGGAACTGCTGGGCGGAGAAGAGCACGAGACCGAGATAGCGGCCCCGCTCGGAGAGGTCGAGCAGCATCTTCCGGACGTAGGTCTCGGGGCCGTCGGCCGGGGCGTACTTGTTGAGCTCGTCCACGAACACGACCACGTGGTCGACGCCGAGGTCGCGGCGCTCGAGGTGCTCCCGCAACTTGGAGACGATCCGGGCGAAGACCAGGTCCTGGGCCAGCGGGTCGAGCCCGGCCACGTCCACCACGTGGACGCTGCGATCGCGGAAGGCCCCCCAGGGGAGGTCGTGCGCGTCTCCCTCATCGGTCACCAGCCCCTTGGAGCGGGTCGAGATGTTAGTGAGCCGGTTCCGGATCTTGCGGATGGTGGCGAGGTGGTGGGTCTTCCACACCTCGGCGCCCTTGCCCAGGACTTCCATGAAGTCGAAGATGGCGCGAAAAAATTCTTCCAAGTCGGCGAAGCTCTGGACCCTGAACGGTTTTCCGCGGAGCATGTCGTCCTGATACTCCCGTCCGACCACCCGCTCCGCCAGGAAATCGATGAAAGCGTCCGCCTTGGCGTCCACATCATCCCGGTTGAGGACCACTTCGGCGTAGTCGAGCACCTCCCGCAGGCCCCACACCAGCGGCTCCGTGTTGGCGGACAGCGCGTCATTGGTGCGGAGGGTGTTGAGGTTCACGCCGTCCGCCTTGAAGGGCGCGTGATAGTGCACGTCAGCGAACGGCGCCGGCCGGAGGCCGAGCTTGGCGTAGAGCCGGCGATCCTCCTCCGAGAGAGTCGCGGGTTGATCGAGGAAGCAGAGATCGGGGCCCTTCACGTTGAAGCAGAGGGCCGCCACCGAACCCTTGTGCGGCGGGAATGTCTGGAAGATGCTGGCCAGGAGGAACTCGACGGCGCTGGTCTTGGTGGCCAGGCCGGAGACACCGGTGATGTTGAGGTGCGCCGCCTCGGGACCGAGGAGGAAGTCGCAGTCGAGGTAGACCGGCGACTCGTGGCCGCCCGCTGCGTACAGCCCGACCGGAATTCCGGTGGGGCGCTCGCCCGTGGTGTAGCTGTCCATCCTGAGGGCCAGGACCACGTCGGCATCGGACGCCAGCCAGACGGAGCCGAGCGGCACCGGCTGGAGCGGTTCCTCGGGGATCTGGCGAAGCACGGCCGCCGAGAAGAGCCGGATCTCGGCGCGCCGGCTCGACTCGGCTCCGGCAGCGACCGGATCCCCGTCACTGCCGATGACGGCGTGCAGTGGCGTGGCGAGATCGGAATAGGCGAAGGCGTCGGTCACCACCCCGTAGACCACGCGCGCGTCCTCCTCCACCCGGACGATCGCGCCGATGCCTATGGGCGACTCCCGCGCGGTCCAGAAGTGGAACTGGTGCGGGGTGGAAGGCTTGAGCTCGGTGGCGACGACGCGGCCGACGGGCGGGACTGGATCGGGCATGACGGGAAATGTGGCTCGCCGCCCGGCAAACGAGTAGGGGGCGCCCGCGCCGTCAGGCTCGTCAGGCCAGGACGCGGACTCGGGCTCGAAGATAGGTCTCGACCGAGTGGATGCCGTACAGCAGGCGATCCCAGCGTGCGTCCGGAGTGCTGAGCGGCGCCCGCTCGGCCAGGAGCCAGCGGGACAGAAGACCAGCCATCGCGGGGGTACCGTTGACCGGGGCGACTTCGACCCGGATCAAACCGTGAAATAGATCCTTGCCTTCCCAAGGCCAGAGCCGAAGCGCCCAGGCGTGCACCGGGGTGAGACTCCGAGTCTGCGGAACGTAGAGTGAGGAGCGGTGCCCGTGGGGGAGCCGGAGATAGCGGTCGAGGTCGGCGCCGTCGAACGGCAGGGTCGCGTGGCTCTTCGCGACGCCCAGCATGCGAGGGTCGGCCGACCAGACGGGACTCTCGGTGAGCGAGCCGTCCACCACCAACCAGCCGCCGGAGCGGGCCCGGTACCGATCCCCCAGCGCGAGCTCGAGACCACCTCTGGCCCGGTCGAGGGCACGAGCCGCGTTCGCCTGGTCCCGGATCGGGTGGGGCGGCTCGTCTTCGGGCAGCACCACCAGCTGGACGCCGGACATGGTGTCCCCCGCCGCCTCGTGTGCCGGGGGCCGGCCGATCGCGAGCACGCGACGCTCCTCCAGCACGGTGGTGAGCCGGCGGTCGCGCCGCTCCCGGACCGCAGCCGCGATCTCGCCGACCACGATGACCGACGCACCCGCGTAGGCCAGCAGCTCGGAGCGCTGCACCCCGTCGAGGAACGCGAGCGGATCCGGCCAAGGCTCGGCCGGACCCACAGGGATCCAGTCGAGCCTGGTTCCTTCCAGGAGGCGGGCCTCCCGAATGCAGGCCTCATCGGTACGGCCACCGCTCGCGTCTGGCACCGCAGAGGCGGGTGTGAGCCCCCTCACCTCCAGCAGTCGGCGGAGATTGGTCAGATTGACCGGGTTCATGGCAAGCAAGCTAGCAACGGCACGCGACTCGGGCATCTTGCCGGGTGAGTCCTGCCGCTTTATAGACTAGATTGACTATACCGGGCGCCGCTCCGATGCCGGGGCGCGCCGTCGCTGCTGCGAGGCCCTGGTGACCGCGAAGAGAATCGATCCGTTGGAGCTACCCCAGGAGGCGGTGCGTACCGTGTCTCCGGACCAGTTGTCGGCCCTGCGCGCCACGTTTGCCACGTTGCGGCGGGACGGCCGGCAAATCATCGGGCAGATCCGCACTTCGCTCGAGGAGATGCGACAGCTGCGGGCCCGGCTGCTGGAACAGCGGGCGGCCGCGGCCCGGGTGGCGGGTCTCAATGGTCCGTCGCGCAGCGCGACCCTTCAGTCCACCTACGGCCTGACCCCACGGGAAATCCAGGTTGCGATGCTGCTGGCGCAGGGACGGTCGAACGTCGCGATCGCCGCGGCGCTGCGAATCAGTTCTCACACCGCGCGGCACCACACTCAGCGCGTCCTCGCCAAACTCGGCGTGCATTCCAGAGCCGCCGCGGGCGCCCTGCTGCGCGGCTGAGCGCCAGCGCTCTTCCTTCGTACCAATCGCACGACCCCGAATCACCTCGCTAGGCGTAGGCAGTTCAACCTACGCAGCAAACTCCTCGTGCACATTCGTGAGTCGAGTCACACACAGGTAAGTAGCTCGTCCGACGGACTCAGCTGCGTACTTGTGCGGCTGGAGGGCTACAGCCCCCGGCTGCTTTGATCAACTCAACAGACTGGCGCACCAGCCTGTTACCCCGCACCAGTGAGCAGCGACTCACCGCCGGTGCAAAGTCGTGCATGTTGCGGCCGATCTTGCCGCTTGAGGCAATGGGGAACACGCGGCCGGCGAATTTGAGGCATCCGCCTACCGGCATTGAACTTGCCCCTACCCACGCCGGTCAACAGTCGCGGGTCCCCACGCCACGACTTCTCCCATACCGGACGACATGTCTTCATCGGGCATCCAGCTCGCCGTTCGTTCCCTGCAATTTGTCCGGCCTTACCGCCGGTCCCTGGTCTCAGTCGTCGTCCTCGCGCTCATCCTGGCCACGTTGAGCGCCATCGATCCACTGCTTATGAAGTACCTCTTCGACCAGCTCGGGCGAGCCGGCGGCGGGCGTGCGTTCGGGCTGGCCATGGCGGGTCTGCTGGTGATGGAGCTGGTGCGCTCCGGCCTGCAGGGCTGGCTTGGAATGCGAAGCTGGGACGTGCGGCTCGGGGTGGAGTATCGCGTGCGCGAGCAGGTGGTGAGCAAGCTCAACTCGCTGCCGATCGCCTTCCATCAGAAGGAAGGCGTGGGCGGCACGGTGAACCGGATCAACCAGGGGATCACCGGCTACGTCACGGCGTTCAGCGACATCGCCTTCAATTTGCTGCCCACCCTGCTCTACCTCGGACTCTCGATCACCGCGATGCTCCAGCTCGAATGGCGCCTCGCGGCGGTGGTCATCCTGTTTACACCGGTTCCCGCCCTGATCGGCGCGTGGGCCGCCCCGGAGCAGATTCAGCGGGAGCGCCGGCTGGTCGAGCGATGGAGCTCAATCTATTCCCGGTTCAACGAAGTGCTGGCAGGCATGATGACGGTGAAGGGCTTCGGCATGGAGCACGCCGAGATGGCGCGATTCCTCAACGGTGTGCGTCAGGGAAACGAGGTGGTCCGGCGCGGCGTCCGCATCGACACCCGGAACGCCGCACTCCGCAATCTCGCCGCCACCTCGGCGCGCCTCGCGGCACTGGCACTGGGCGGCTATCTGGCGTTTCGGGGGCAGCTGACGTTGGGCACGCTGATCGCATTCCTGGGGTATATCGGCGGACTGTTCGGCCCCGTCCAGGGGCTCACTAACACCTACCAGACGCTGCGCAAAGCCACTGTGTCGCTGGAATCGATCTTCGCCATCCTCGATGCGGAGGACGTGGTGGGCGATCGGCCCGACGCCGCGGACGTGCCGCCGCTCCGGGGCGAGGTCCAGTTCCGTGATCTCAGCTTCGCCTACCAGCCGGGAGCCCCCGTCCTTCAAGGCATCAATCTCTGCGTCCGGCCGGGCGAGACCGTCGCCCTGATCGGACCGAGCGGCAGCGGGAAGACGACGCTCATGACCCTGCTACAGCGGATGTACGCGGTGTCGAGTGGCTCGATCACGGTGGACGGGATCGACATCTGCTCCATGACCCAGCAGTCGCTCCGGAACCAGATCGGGGTGGTGTTCCAGGATCCGCATCTCTTCAACGACTCGGTCCGGTCCAACCTCGCCTACGGCCGGCCCGACGCGACGCAGGCGGAGATCGAGGCCGCGGCCAAGGCGGCGCAGGCGCACGAGTTCATCATGGCGCTGCCGGAGGGCTACGACACCGTGGTGCGGGAGCGCGGAAGCCGGCTCTCGGGCGGGCAGCGGCAGCGGGTCGCCATCGCGCGGGCGCTGCTCAAGAACCCGCCGATCCTGATTCTGGACGAAGCGACCTCGGCGCTCGACGTGGAGTCGGAGCAGCTGATCCAGGTCGCCCTCCGGAGCCTGCTCAAGGGGCGCACGGCGTTCGTCATCGCGCACCGGCTATCCACTGTGCGGGAGGCCGACCGGATCGTGGTGATCGAGAACGGGACGATCGCCGAGACGGGGACACATCTCGAGCTCTGTCAGCTGGGAGGCTACTACGCGTCGCTGGTGGAGCGCCAGCAACAGGGATTTCTGGGGGAGTCGGAGCCGAGCCGGGCGGCCTGAGCTACATCTCCTCTTCGAACGACGTGAAGGGCGGGACGTTGCTGAGCCAGAAGCCCGCCAGCCCGCCCTGCTGGTCCACCTCGACATAGAAGTTGTCCGCCACCCGTACCACCTCGACCGGCCGGCGGGGGCCGATCTTGAGGTGGAACACGCTCTCCGCGCCGTCGGTCTGCACCGAGAGGCTGGTGTCGATCTCGACCGAGGCCACGCCGGGTCGAGACGGGCGGGCGGGCAGCACGACTCGGCCGTCGGTGAGCTGGGCCGGCACCCGGAGGTCCGCCACCGTGGTGACCTCGGGCCACACCACTACGTCGAGCCCGCAGATGACCCCGTTGTTCACGTCGAGCACCGCGATGGATCCCTCCGCATCGGTGAGCTCGACCGTGCCCGTGAGTCCCCCGCTCTTCCGATTGCCCTTGAAGGCGCCCGAGAGAATGTCGGTCTCGGGATCCCAGCGCCAGGCGATGGCCGGCAACTGACCGGTCAGCGGCTCGACCCGCGCCTCGATGCTCACCGGCGAGACCTTAGGCGGCACGGGCCGAGGCCAGACGCTGGATGAGCCCGATGATCCGGTCCAGCGCCTGCTCCAGCTCCGCGTCGGACACAGCATAGCTGAGTCGCACCCAGCGGTCATCCGAGAACGCACCGCCGGGAACCAGCGCCACACCCTCCTGTCGCATCAGCTGCTCGCAGAATGCCGTCCCGGTGACCGGGTCCTTCTCCCGGATGCCGTCGACCCGGAAGAAGAAGTAGAACGCGCCGTGCGGCTCGACGAACTCGACGCCGGGCGCCTGCCGCCGGAACCGGTCAACGAGATAGTCGCGCCGGCGGCGGAACGCGGCCACCATCCGGGTGACCTCTGCGTCGACCCGTTCGTCGGTGAAGGCGGTGGCCGCCGCCCACTGGGCGGGATGATTGGCGCCGGTGGTGGTGTGGGACTGGAACGCCGCCATCGCCTTGGTGAGATGGGGCGGCGCGAGCGCTGCTCCGATGCGCCAGCCGGTCATCGCGTACGCCTTGCTGGCGCCGTAGATGATGACGGTGCGCTCCAGCAGGTCGTCCGGCAGGTCCAGCAGCGACGCCGCGGGACCGGGGCCGTAGTTGATCCGGCGATAGATCTCATCCGAGATGATCCAGACCTGGTTCGCCTTGGCCCACTCAGCGATGGAGCGCAGCTCCGCCAGGGTGTAGACCGCGCCGGTAGGATTGCACGGCGAGCAGAGGATCAGGCCGCGCGTCACCTTGTTGGAGGCACGGTCCAGGTCTTTGGCGCTCACCTTGAGCCCCCACTCCACGTCTCCCGGCACCAGCACCGGCTCGGCCCGGCAGAGGTGAACGATCTGGGGATAGGAGACCCAGGCGGGAGCGGGAATGAGCACCCGGTCCTTGGGTCCGAAGAGGGCGAAGCAGGCGTTGAAGATCGACTGCTTGGAGCCCGAGCTCACCACGATCTGGTCGGGGTCCACCGCACGACCCCCCGACATCCGGCTCAGTTGCCCGGCGATGCCCTTCCGCAGCTCGGCGATGCCCACGTTGGGCGGATAGCGGGTGAGCCCCTGCTGGATGGCCTGGATGCCGGCCTGGGCCGCGGGACCCGGCGTGTCGAAGTCCGGCTCGCCCACCCCGAGGTCCCGCACGTCCTCCCCGGCGGCCTTCCGGCGCTTGGCCTCGTTGCTGATGGCGACCGTTTCGGACGCCCGGAGGTTCTGAATGTTCGGCGATAGCGGGTCGGGCATGAGCAGTTCCGGATCGGGGTGGAGCGAGAAGTTGGGGGAAAGGTTGGTCGCCGGATCGGCGATGTCAACCGCCCCGTCGGTGGGGTTGGATCACACCGCCGCTCACCTTACCTTGCCGAAGATTTTCCCTGCTCAGAACGAGGTAATCCGTGGCCGGGTTGGAAGAGCTGCACCTCGCACCGCAGATCGCCGCGGCGCTCGAACGGCTGGGCTGGACCGCCGGCGATCCGCTGGTCCGCGAGGCAGCGCCGACTGCGGCGCGCGGCCACAACCTGGTGGCCGTGGCGCCACCCGCGCCGGCCTACGCCGCGCCGGCGCTCGCGGGCATGCTGAGCCGGCTGGGACCTCAGCAGGGCGGGCTGCTGCTGTGCCCCGCGGTCCAGCTGGAGGACTGGGGGACGCTGGTGCACTCGCTCGCGGGCGAGACCGGCATCCGGGTGCAGATCGCCCACGGCGCCGCGCGTGCGATGCGGCGGCTCAGGGCCGGTACGGTCGATCTCCTGGTCACTACACCCGAGACCGCGCTGGCGCTCCACACCCGCTCGGCCCTCCAGGTGGAGACGCTGGTGTCGGTGCTGCTGGCCTGGCCCGAGGCATGGGAGGAGGCCGAGAGCCTCGCCCCGCTCATGGCGGACCTGCCCAAGGAGTCGCAGCGGATCGTGCTCTCCGGAGCAGCGGAGCGTGTGGCCGACCTGGTCGAGCGGTATGCCCGCCGTGCCCTCACCCTGGGAGCACCAGCCGAGCCGGCCGCGCCGGCCGGCCCGGTCCGGACGGTGGCGGTGCCCTGGGCGCGCCGGGCGGCGGCATTGGGGGAGCTGGTGGAGCTGCTCGATCCGGCTTCGATCTCGGTGTGGACCGCGGACCGGGCGCAACACGCCGCGATCGGTCGTGCCGTCGCGCTCACCGAGCAGGAGCTGCAGCTGAGCACCGGCGATGCGCCGGCGGCGGAGGTGGTGATCGCCTTCGATCCGCCGTCACCCGCGCGGCTCCGGCAGATGCTCGGCGCGGGAGAGGTGATCCTGCTGGTTCCTCCCGGAACCGAGGGCTACGTCGCGACCATTGCAGCACCGCAGCGTCCGCTCCGCCTCTCGGGCCTGGTGGAGGCGGTGACGTCCACGTCGAGCGCCAAGCGAGCTGTCATCATCCGCGCGCTGGAGAGCGCCCGGCCCGAGCGCGCGCTCGTAACGCTGGCACCGCTCTTCGAGCGCTACGATCCCTCGGCCGTAGCCGCGGCGCTGTTCGAGCTCTGGAGCAGCGCGGCGGAAGCCACAGCCGCGACGTTGCCGGCGCCGCTGCCGGACATCCCAGCCACGGCCAAGATCTACGTCGGTGTGGGAAAGAAGGACGGGGCGACGGTCAACGACCTGGTGGCGGTGCTGACCAAAGAGCTCAGGGTGGAGCGCGGGAAGATCGGTCGGGTGGAGCTCCGGGATGCGTATGCGCTGGTGGAGATCCCGGCCCAGGAGGCGGAGAAGGTGGCGAGCGCCCTCAACGGCGTCACCATCCGCCGGCGGCGGGTCACCGCGCGGGTCGATCGGGGCGGGCCGGCGCGTCCTCCGGCCAAGCGGCCGCCGGCGCGGGGGTGATCTCTTCCGGTGAGAGTGTGCACGTTGAAGCTGATCCTGCCTGAGCGCCCATCCCATCCCGCAGTCCGTGCGACCTCCGTGAACTCCGTGGTGAAGTTGTTGCAGTGTACGCTATCGTTTGCGGTTGACCAGGTCTTTCAAAGCCTTGCCCGCCCTGAACGCCGGGACGGTCGAGGCCTTGATGGTGCGGGCCTCTCCGCTCCGAGGGTCCCGGCCCTCCCGCGCTGCGCGGTCCCGGCTTTCGAAGGTGCCGAACCCGGCGATGCTGACCTTGGCGCCTCTCCGGAGCTCCGACGCGATCAGACCCGCCGGTGCAAAGTAGAGCTCGGTGATCTCCGCAGCCCTGGCCTTGGTGACACCGAGCCGCTTGGCCACGGCCACGACCAGCTCCTGCTTGTTCACGGCGGCTCCTGGACGACGAGGGAGGGGGCACGAATATCGTCGAGCAGAGGAGCGCGCCGCAAGGTGACTGGAGTTTGCGCCGCGCGCCTCTAGATTAGCCTCGCTCACCACCGTCATCCGGAGAATCGGCGATGAACTACGGGATGCACCCCGGCTGGATCGAGGTGATCAGCGGCGTCATGTTCAGCGGCAAGAGCGAGGAGCTGATCCGGCGGGTCCGGCGCGCCATCATCGCCCGGCGGCGGGTGCAGGTGTTCAAGTCGCACCTGGACAGTCGCTACGCGGGCCTGTACACGGTGTCGAGCCACGACGGCGCCGAGCTGGAGGCCACCCCGGTGGACTCGGCCGCGGAGATCTTCCGGCTGGTGCGGCCGGAGAGCGAGATCATCGCGATCGACGAGGCCCAGTTTCTCGATCCCGACATCCTGACCGTGGCCCGGCTGCTGGCCGGCCGTGGGGTGCGGGTGATCCTGGCCGGCACCGACACCGACTTCCGGGGCGAGCCGTTCGGCTCGATGGGCGATCTCATGGCCGTCGCCGAGATCGTGGACAAGCTGCAGGCGATCTGCGTCGTCTGCGGCGACCCCGCCTGCCGCAACCAGCGCCTGCTCGACGGCAGGCCCGCGCGCTACGATTCTCCCATCATCATGGTCGGCGGCCGGGAGAGCTACGAGGCGCGCTGCCGGCACTGCCACAAGGTGCCGCGCCGGGACGAAGACCAGACCGCGCTTCTCTAGTCCAGGCTGAGACTCCATGCTCAACGTCGCCCTCACCGGTAACATCGCGGCCGGCAAGTCCACCGTGGCGGAGCTGTTCCGTGACTGGGGGGCGGTCCTGATCGACGCCGACCGCCTGGTGCGCGATGCCGAGGCGCCCGGCTCCCCGGTGCTGCATCTCATCGCCGCGCGATTCGGGAGCGACCTGATCGGCCCGGCGGGCCAGCTCGACCGCGCCGCGCTCCGCCGTCGGGTGATGGGGGACCCGGCCGCCCGAGCCGACCTCGAGCGGATCGTGCATCCCGACGTCAGCCGGCGGCGGAGCGCGCTGCTGGCGGAGGCCCGGGCCCGCGGAGCTCGGATCGTGGTGAGCGACATTCCCCTGCTCTTCGAGGCCCTGGACCCCTTGGCATTCGACGCGGTAGTGCTGGTGGACGCGCCCATCCCGGTCCGGCGGGCCCGGCTCCTGGCCGAGCGGGGGCTGCCCGAGGAGGATGCGGACCGCATGCTGGCCGCCCAGATGCCCAGCGCGGAGAAGCGGGCGCGGAGCACCTACATCATCGACAACGACGCCGACCGGGCGACGCTCGAGCGCCGCGCCGCGGAGGTGTGGCAGGCGCTGCTGGCGCACGCTTGACCCCATTCATCGGTCCGTCTATCCTCCGTCGCGCACTCACTTTCGGGAGCCGGTCGTGTCGCAGATACCGGACGATCTGTTGTACACCGTCGAGCACGAGTACGTCGCGCGCACCGGCGAGCCGGCGGTGGTCCGGGTCGGGATCACCGACTACGCCCAGGGTGAGCTGGGTGACGTGGTCTTCGTGAACCTGCCCAAGGCCGGCGACCGCCTCGAGGCGCACCAGGCATTCGGCACCATCGAGGCCGTCAAGGCGGTTTCCGAGCTCTACAGCCCCGTCGCCGGCGAAGTGGTCGAGGCGAACGGGAGCTTGGATGCCGATCCGGCCGCAGTGAACCGGGACCCGTACGCCGCGGGATGGATGATCAGCCTGCGCATCGACGATCCGGCGGCACTCGGGTCCCTGCTCACCCCGGGCGCCTACCGGGCCCACATCGGCGAATGAGGCTCGGCTGGACTGGCGAGTGAATGACGTGAACTGTACCAACAGCATGCCGACGTGACGATGTTCCAGGATCACCCCGGGAGCGTGTTCTCGGGGCGTTTTTTTGTGGGCCTTCCCGCTGCAGGAGCACGAGCTTCCGATGACGACCGTCCATTCCTCCGATCCGATCACTCGCCTCACTGACGTCCAACACCCCGGGCACTTCGCTTACCGCCACATCGGACCCCGGCGCGAAGATACGGCGGAGATGCTGGAAGTCCTGGGGTACGCCTCGCTCGACGACTTCATCGACGCGGTCGTCCCGCCGGACATCCGGCTCCGGCGGCCGCTCGCGCTGCCTCCGGGACGGAGCGAGCGCGAGGTCTTGCAGGCCCTCCGCGGCTTGGCCGGGATGAACCGCGTCTTCCGATCCTACATCGGGATGGGCTACGCCGGCTGCTTCACGCCCCAGGTGGTCCAGCGCAACGTGCTGGAGAACCCCGGCTGGTACACCGCCTACACTCCGTACCAGGCCGAGATCTCCCAGGGGCGTCTGGAGGCGCTGCTCAACTTCCAGACGATGGTCGCCGATCTCACCGGGCTGGAGATCGCCAACGCATCCCTGCTGGACGAGGCCACGGCCGCGGCGGAGGCGATGAGCCTGACGCTGGCGGTGCGGCCGGTGAAGACCACGCCGGTCTACCTGGTGGACGACGCCTGTCACCCGCAGACCATCGCCGTGGTCCGGACCCGGGCAGAGGCGCGAGGCATCCGGGTCGTCGTGGCGGAAGCGGAGACGTTCAGCTTCGAGGAAGGCGTCATCGGCGCGCTGGTACAGTATCCGGCCACCGACGGAGCCGTCCGGGACTACCGCAGCCTCTGTGAGCGCGCCCATGCGTCCGGGGCATTGGTCACCGCCGCCACCGACCTCTTGAGCCTCACCATGCTGCTGCCGCCGGGCGAGTGGGGCGCCGACATCGCCGTGGGCAACAGCCAGCGGTTCGGCGTGCCGATGGGATACGGCGGGCCGCACGCCGCGTTCTTCGCCACCCGGGACGCCTACAAGCGCTTTCTCCCGGGCCGGATCATCGGGGTGTCCCGGGATCGCTCCGGCCGGCCCGCGCTTCGGATGGCACTGCAGACCCGGGAGCAGCACATCCGGCGGGACAAGGCCACCAGCAACGTGTGCACCTCCCAGGTGCTCCTGGCCGTGATGGCGAGCATGTACGCGGTGTACCACGGGCCCGCCGGCCTTCGCCGGATCGCCGAGCTGGTGCACAGCCGGACGGTCGTGCTGGCGAACGCGCTCAGGCGGCTCCGCTACCGGATCGTGCACGACTCCTTCTTCGACACCATCTGCGTCGAGGTGCCCGAGTGGGCGCTGCCGCGGCTGCTGGACGCGGCGCGCACCCGGCAGATCAATCTCCGCCCGCTCCCGCCCACCCGGCTCTGCATCGCGCTCGACGAGACGGTGACGCTCGGGGACCTGGCCGATCTGATCGCGGTGTTCTCGCTCAACGAGGCGCTGCCGTTCATGCTGGAGGACATCGGCCCCACGCAGGACCGCTCGATCCCGGTGGAACTGGAGCGCAGCTCGGCATATCTGACACATCCGGTCTTCCATCTGCACCACTCCGAGACCGAGATGCTCCGCTACATCAAGCGCCTGGAAGCGCGCGACCTTTCGCTGACCTCGGCGATGATCCCGCTGGGGTCGTGCACCATGAAGCTCAATGCCACGACCGAGATGATGCCGGTGAGCTGGCGCGAGTTCAACCGGCTGCACCCGTTCGCCCCCCGCGATCAGGCCGCGGGCTACGAGCTGCTGTTCCAGCAGCTGGAGCACCAGCTGGCCGAGATCACCGGATTCGCCGCCGTCTCGCTCCAGCCCAACGCGGGGTCCCAGGGCGAGTACACCGGCCTCCTGGTGATCCGCAGCTATCATCGTGCGCGGGGCGACGCGCATCGAACCACCTGTCTGATCCCCCAGTCGGCGCACGGCACCAATCCGGCCAGCGCGGTCATGGCCGGAATGCGGGTGGTGCCGGTCGCGAGCGACGCCCACGGCAACGTCGACCTGGACGATCTCCGGGCCAAGGCCGCGCAGCACCGCGACAGCCTCGCGGCGCTCATGGTGACCTATCCTTCGACCCATGGCGTGTTCGAGTCGTCGATCCGGGAGATCTGCCGGATCGTCCATGAGCACGGCGGGCAGGTGTACATGGATGGGGCCAACATGAATGCCCAGGTGGGGCTCTGCCGCCCGGGCGATATCGGCGCCGACGTCTGCCACCTCAATCTCCACAAGACGTTCTGCATCCCTCACGGGGGCGGCGGGCCGGGGATGGGGCCGATCGGCGTGGCCAGGCATCTCGCGCCCTACCTGCCGGATCACCCGATCGTCGACCTGGGCCACGACGCCGCCTGCGGCACCGTATCGGCAGCCCCGTGGGGCAGCGCCGCGATCCTGCCGATCTCCTGGGCCTACATCGCCCTCATGGGGTTCGATGGTCTGGCCGAGGCCAGCAAGATCGCGATCCTCAACGCGAACTACATCGCCCGGCGGCTGAGCGACAGTTACAGCGTGCTCTACACCGGACCTCACGGGCTGGTGGCGCACGAGTGCATCATCGATACCCGCCCGTTCAAGGCCAGCGCGGCCGTCGACGTGGAGGACATCGCCAAGCGGATCATCGACTACGGCTTCCACCCGCCGACGGTCTCGTTTCCGGTGCCCGGAACCCTGATGATCGAGCCCACCGAGAGTGAGTCGAAGGAGGAGCTCGACCGGTTCTGTGACGCGCTGATCGCCATCCGGGAAGAGATCCGCGAGATCGAGGAGGGCCGCGCCAGCCGGGAGCAGAACCTGCTCACCAATGCCCCGCACACGCTGGAGCAGGTCATCTCGGATGGGTGGAACCGTCCCTATTCCCGGGAGCGGGCCGCGTATCCGTCCCATGCGGCGCGGGAACACAAGATCTGGCCCACCGTCGGCCGGATCGACAGCGCCTATGGCGACCGGAACCTGTTGTGCGTCTGTCCGCCCGTCGAGGCGTATGGCTGACGGCTGGCGGCTCTGGGTCGACGCCATGCCGCGCCCCGGCTGGGCCAACATG
>JBJMOX010000035.1:0-6609 GCA_045803515.1 Gemmatimonadales bacterium | reverse complement strand
TGCGGATGCAGATCGGGATTGACCTGGGCGGGACCAAAATCGAGGGGATTGGCCTCCACGCGGACACGCTCGTCGCCATCCGGCGCCGGGTCGCCACCCCGCGTGACTACGCCGGAACCCTCGACGCGATCGCGCGCCTGGTCGCCGAGCTCGAGGCCGAAGCGGGAGTCACCGGCACGGTGGGCGTCGGCATTCCCGGCGTCGTGAGCCGCGCCACCGGACTGGTCAAGAACGCCAACTCCACCTGGCTCAACGGCCGGCCGTTGCTGGCCGAGCTCGAGACCCGGCTCGCCCGCCCGGTCCGGGTCGCCAACGACGCCAACTGCTTCGCGCTCTCCGAAGCGATCGACGGCGCCGGCGAGGGGTTCGAGACGGTGTTCGGCGTGATCCTCGGCACGGGTGTGGGTGGCGGTATCGCCGTTCGCCAGCGCCTCCACGAGGGACCCAACCAGATCGCCGGCGAGTGGGGCCACAACCCGCTCCCCTGGATGACGGACGAGGAGCGCGCGTCGTCGCCGGCGTGCTACTGCGGCAAGAACGGGTGTGTCGAAACGTTTCTCTCCGGCCCCGGCTTCGAGCGCGACTATGCGCTCCTGAGCGGCGCGCGGCGCTCGAGCCAGGATATCGTTCACGCCGCGGCGGCCCGTGACCCCCGCGCGCTTCAGGCCCTGGAGCGGTATCAGGACCGGCTGGCTCGCGCCCTCGCCGCCGTCATCGACGTTCTCGACCCCGATGCGGTCGTCCTCGGCGGCGGCATGTCCAACCTACCGGACCTCCCCTCGGCGATCTCCGCCCGACTCCCTCGATACGTCTTCTCCGACACGGTCCTGACCCCGGTCGTCCGCAACCTTCACGGCGATTCGAGCGGGGTGCGAGGGGCGGCATGGCTGTGGCCATCCCGCCCCGAGCACTAGTCGAGCGAGGCGATCGTCGCGATCGTGCTGTCGCCCTCTGCCCGGAACGTGCCCCGCACGGTCACCCACTGGTTCTCGTCATCCGGGTTGGCGCCGAGGAAGCCGCGCGCCCGGATCTCGAACTCTCCGGACATGCTGCCCGGCCCGGCCTCCGTGATCGTCACCCACCCCGACTGTCCGTGAAACCATCCCAGTGGCTGCTCGGGAGATCCGGCCACCACGCAGGCATGAAACGCATGTCCCTCGACCCCGTCGGCAGCCCAGGTGTCGGCGATGGCATACCGGCCAGTCTGCGGGGGCCGGTCTCCGGCCATGGAGAGCACGAGGGACCCCTGCGGGTTCGCGGCGCCCATGGTGACGCTGATCATGCTCCGTCCGTTGACCTCCGCGGGGATCAGTCCGTAGCGCGCGTCGGTGCCAGCCGCGTTCAGGGTGACCGCACCAGTGGTGCCGAGCGTGAAGCGGGGGGCCGGATTCGGCTGAACCGCGAGTGCCATCGCGGCCAGCATGACCGTAGTTGTCGAGCGGGCGTACATGGGAGCCTCCAGATCGAGTGTGGCGTCTCGTGCATCGGCGCGGGCGCGCTGGTGCCGTACACGAGGAGATACGCAGGAGGGCAGGGTGGATTCTCACCCACAACCGTCGTATGATGGGCGCACCACTTCTCCGGGGGCGCGCTCGTGGTAGCACCGCTCCTCTCCCTCGCGCTGTCGCTTTCTCTCTTCGCCCGCGGCGACACCTCCGACCCGGCGAAGGACGTCGTCCGCCGTGCCCTGCTCGCGGTCGAGGGCGACAGCAGCGCTCCCGTCCGCGCGCGCTGGTCCGCACGACTGGAGCGCGACACCACCGATCGCGCGGCACTGCTCGGCATCGCGACGCTGGCGCGGCTCACCTACGACTACCCCACCGCGGACCGGCTCTACCCCAAGCTGTTCAGCGTCGACTCGTTGCACGCCGACGCCTACGCGGCGTACGCCCGTCTCGGCCGAGCCTGGTCGCTGGAGGAGCGCGGGCAGAGCGACGCGGCGAGCGACGCATTCGCCCGGGCCCGGCGAGCAGCTCGCGCAGCCGGCGACCCGGCTGCCGAGGCGGAGGCGCTGATCGGACTCGCGTTCGCGCGCGGGGCCGCGGAAGGGATGACGGTGGCCCTGGCGCTGCTCGACACCGCCGGCACCCTCATTCCGGCATCGGCCCTCGACCTGCAGGCGGAGCGCGGCTGGCGCCGCGCCATCGTCCTCGGCATCCTCGCCGACCCCCACGCAACGGCCGACGCGGCGGCCAGCATCGCCCTCGCCCGCCGGACCGGTGACCTGCGGGTCGAGGCGCAGGCGTTCCGGAGCCTCGCCAAGGTGCTGGATTGGCGAGGGCGGGAAGACTCCGCCCTCGCCGCCTTCGGCGAGGCCGAACGGCGGTTCCGGCAGGCGCACGATCGGAGCTGGCTCGCCGTCACCCTCATGAACCGGGCGAACACCCTGCGAAAGCGCGGCGATCTCGGCGAGACCATGGGGACGCTGCGCCTGGTGCTCGCCGAAGGCGAGGCGTCCCGGAATCTCTGGGCGGTCGCCAGTGCGCATACCGCGCTCGGGGCTGTCACCTTGCAGCTCAACGACCTGGAGACCGCGGCGGAGCATTTGAACCGGGCCGTTACCATGTTCGAGGCGCAGGGCGATCGCTCGAGCGCGATGAACGCGCGCAAGTTCCTGCCGGTGATCGCGCTCGCGGGCGGCGACTTCGACGGGGCCCGGCGGCAGACGCTCGAGGCCCTGGCCTTCTATCAGGGGACCGGGGAGACGCTGGATCAGTTCGGAGCGTATCAGACGCTCGCCACGATCGCGATGCGCGAGCGGGATTGGGCGGCGGCCGAGCGCGCGCTCGCCGATGCCCACTCGCTCCTCCGCAAGCTCGACGGCCCCCAGTGGGGCGCGGAGCTGGCCTACGACCAGGGGCGGCTCGCATCCGCCCGGGGCGATCTGCAGCCGGCGGAGCAGTCGTTCAAGCGCTTCCTTGGCACGCTCGACAGTTCTCAGCACCTCTCCCGCTACGACGTCCGCCTCCGCCTGGCGGACATTTACGCCCGACGCCTCGATCTCGCCGCCGCCGAGCGCGAGGCCACCTCGGCCTGGGACGACCTCGACCGGTGGCGCGCCACGCTGACCGACCGCGAGCTCAGGTTGCTCGCCTTTCAGCTTTCGCCCCGCGAGGACCAGGCGTCGCCGGCAGACCTGAGCGAACAGCGCGCGAGCGTGGCGCGGGTGCTGGCCGCGCTTGCCGCCGGCGGCCGGGCGCCGCGCGCGTTCGAGCTTGCGGAGCGCCGGCGCGCGCGGGAGCTGAGCGACCGCCTGGCCCGGGCCCAGGCGCTTCGCACGGACCCCTCGACGGCTTCCGTGGAACAACCGGCTCAGCGCCAGTCGGCCCCGCTCTCGGCCGCCGACGTCGGCGCGCTGCTCCCCGACAGCAATACCGTGATCCTGGAGTACGTCACCGGGGGGCTGGGGGCACCCACGACGCTGTTCGTCCTCACCCGCGCCGGGAGTGCAGTCTCCGTCCTCGCGCGCATCCTTCCACCCGCCGACTCACTCGCCGGCCAGCTCGCCCGGTTCCTGGCGCTTTTGCAGCACAGCGAGGCGGGTGGGCTCGGCCGGGCATTCGGCCGGGCGCTGCTCGATCCGGCTGAGGCCGAGCTCGGGACTGGCGTCACTCGGCTCATCATCGTGCCGGACGGGCCGCTGCACCGGGTCCCATGGGACCTGCTGCGGCTTGGCGATGGGCATTACTTGGTCGAGCGCTACGCGGTGAGCGTGGCACCCTCCGCCGCGGTCCTCGCCGCGCTCTGGCGCCACCCGAGGGCAGCAGCGCTCCCCGATCACCCTGGGCCCCTCCTCGCCTTCGGCGATCCGGCGGTGCCGCGGGAGCCACGCCTGGAAGCGTCCCGGAGCGAGGCACGGCTCGTGTCCCGTTATTCCCCGGACGCGGAGGTGCGGCTCCGGACAAACGCCAGCGCGAGATACCTCGAGCGGACGCCGCTCCAGCGCTTCCGCGTGCTTCACTTCGCCACCCACGCGGAGGTCGACGAGCGTTCGGCCGCTCGTACACAAC
Source organism: Gemmatimonadales bacterium (assembly GCA_045803515.1). GTDB lineage: Bacteria > Gemmatimonadota > Gemmatimonadetes > Gemmatimonadales > GWC2-71-9 > CAVVWJ01. The sequence continues at coordinate 2,599 of JBJMOX010000035.1, read as the reverse complement.
TGGTGCTGGCGCCTGACGGCGCTGACAACGGCCTGGTCGGTCCGGGCGACCTCGCAGCGCTCAAGCTCGACGCGGACCTGGTCGTGCTCTCCGGATGCCGCACCGCCGGTGGCGTGGTGGTGGAAGGTGAAGGCATCCAGGGCCTTACGGCGCCGCTCATCCAGGCGGGAGCACGGAGCGTGGTCGCCACCCAATGGCGCATCGCCGATCGAAGCACCGTCCCCTTTATTGGAGCGTTCTATCAGTCGCTCGCCCAAGGCCACCCCGTCGGCGACGCGCTCCGGGCCGCCAAGCTCGACGCGATTCGGCGCGGCGCGCCTCCGAGGGAGTGGGCGGCATTCATCACCGTGGGCGATCCGATGGTCCGGGTGGTGCTGCGGAAGCCCTGGCCGGCGGCTTGGGGATTGGCGGTGCCGTTGGCCACGCTCGTACTCGCCGCGGCCGGTCTCGCGTACGCCCGAAGCCGGAGGGCAGGGCACATGAGCTGATTTTCTCCCGGCCGGCGTATAAAAGGATGGCGGCACGTGACGAAGAGCGTCCGCCGTTCCGGCCTACGCGGAGGAGGTCACCATGCGCGCTCCCCTTTTCGGTCTCAGTACCACACCGGTGGCGGACACCAAGTCCGAGCTGCGGCTCCAGATCGAGCGGGACCTGCTGGCGCTGTTGAATCGGTCGCCTCGCTAAGGACGTGAGAAGGGCACGAAGACCAGGCTTCGGTCTTCGTGCCCTTTCATGAAGTACCGCGGATCCCGACCGATCACGGATGCCAGCTCGCCCCGAATCTGATCCGCGTCGTCGTAGTGTTGTCCGGCGTCCCCCAGTCCTGCCGCTGCCCGTCCACCTTGATGTTGCCCAGCTTCCCGACACCCACGCTGATCCCTCCGTCGAGCGCGAGCTTCGGCGACACGAATACCTGCACTCCGCCGCTCCCGCCCACCGCGAGGCCCGACATCGAGAGATCCGAGCTTGCCCCCGTCTCGAAGTTATCCACCGTCGTGCTGAGGCTCCGCCTGCCTGCCCAGACGCCGACGTATGGCTGTACCTTGCTGCGCGGCATCGGGAAGCTGAGCCGGGCGCCCGCCTCCAGGTGCGTGAGGCCGAAGTCGCCGTCGAGCCCGGTGACGTCGATCGCCTGCTTGGCGAGGTCGAACCCGGCATAGGCCAGGAGCCGCGGCGTCACCAGGTAGCCCACCTCGATGCCGCCGCCGAGGCCGGTGGAGGTATTGATGTGGCCCTCTGCATCGCCGACGGAGGTGCCCAGCGCGGCGGTCGAGTGGCCGTTGATCACCCATCGGGAGGACGGCGGGCGGACCGCGTGCGGCCGCTGCGCGTGGACGGTTCCTGCAAGACCGATGGAGGCGGCGAGAACCGCGAGTACGATGCGTTGCATGGTGGTGCTCCTTCCTGAAAGTGCGAGTGAGAGTGTCGTCGAGCGTGAATGGATGTGTCAGTCGGCGCGGCGGAAGCCGAACGAGGTGTCGGCCTGCCCGTCGCCGTCGAGGTCGTACTTGATGGCCACGATGTCGCCGACCACGACCCCGGTGAACGAGTCGTCGTAGACGGTCGAGCTGAAGGTGAGTGGGAGCGCGCCATCCGCCGCGGGACCGGCACCCTTGAACTCGCCTTCGTCGGGGAGGCCGTACTCCTCCTTGTCGTCGGAGAAGCGGAGCTGCATGGTGAAGGTCTGCAGCGCGTCCATGTCCAGCGTGGTGGCTGCGTCGAACCGGTAGAGTCCGATCACCTTGCCGTCGGGGTTGGAGATCGTGACCAGCTGCCCCGGCTTCGAGTCGTTGATCTGCTCGAGGGTGTAGTGGCCCTGGACGCCGCCCTGCGGGTTGGGCGTGGGTCCCGGGTCATTGGTCGGCGGGTTGGGATCGGGAGCGGTCGCGTCGCCACTACCGCCCGAGCAGGCGGCCAGCGCGACCCCGAGCGCGCAGCCGAGCGCGAGGGTGAGGCGGCGGGTGACGAGGGTGTGGCGGGTGCGGCGTCGCATGGGTTCCTCCTCCGAGTGGGTGGTGACGTGCTCGGAGGGGTGTACGCAGCGGCGCCGCGGGGATTCTCACATGGACGTGGTCAATGCTCCGTGAGCTTGAGCGTGCGGAGCGCCGAGCTCCTCGGCTCGGCGGCATCGCTGGCTTCGCGCACCCACCAGCGGTAGGTCGAGTCGGGCAGCAGCGCCGCCGTCGGCGCGACGGTGAGGACGGTGTCTGCGGTCGTGTCCGCAAGGGCCACCGTGCCATCCTCGTGCTGCACTTCGAGCACGTAGCGCGAGGCCTTCGGCAGCGGGTGCCAGCTGAAGGCGATCGGCCGGTTCGCGTTCGCGGTGGCGCCCGGCGCCACCAGCTTGATCTCGCTCACCGTGCCCCGCACCCGGTCGGCCCCCGTCCGGAGCAAACTCGAGAACACCAGGGCCGTGCCGGCGACCACAACGAGCGACGCCGCGAGCGCGAGCGGCGCCGCCCGCAACCACCACGCGGGGCGGATCACGGCCGCTGGCTCGCCACCCGCCTCTACAGCGCCTTCGTCCACCGCCCGGAGCCACTGGAATTCGCGGTGGCAGGCGGCGCACGACATCACGTGCTCGAGCGTGGCGAGCCGC
>JBJMOX010000299.1:0-4376 GCA_045803515.1 Gemmatimonadales bacterium | reverse complement strand
GAGCCCCGGCTGCCAGAGCAGGCAGTAGCCGTGCGGCATGCCGGTGGCCGGCAGGAGAGCAGGAGCAGCCATGGATTGGACCGGAGCGATTGGGACGGGGGATGGGCGCGACCGGCGGGGTACGGGAGCGCTCGAGACGGAAGGTAAACAGCCGGTCACGGGAGCGGAATGGGCCGATGAGGGCGGGCTGGGAACGGGAAGGACGGGAAGGGCGGGAAGGGCGGGAAGGTTCGCGGGGGCGTGATCCAGCACGGAGCTGTCATCCCGGAGAGAACTGTCATCCCGAGCGGAGCGAGGGATCTTCTCCGCAGGATCGGAACTCGGCTGCGGGTGTCCGGACTCGCGGGCAAGATCCCTCGTCGCTGGCGCTCCTCGGGATGACAGCACACCTTCCCGTCCTTCCCGTCCTTCCTTCCCGCCCGCCCCCACTCGCTCCGTTATGTTCCATCCCATGCCGTCCCGCCTCCCAATCTTCCCATTAGGCGTAGTGCTCTTCCCCACTACTCCCCTTCCGCTGCACATCTTCGAGCCGCGCTACCGTCGCATGCTGGCCGACTGTCTGGCGGCCGACAAGAGCTTCGGCATCACGCCGGTCGGCGCCGATGGCGAGCTGCCGGAGCCGGGCGCGGTGGGCTGTGTGGCGGAGGTGCGGGTCAACCAGGAGCTGCCCGACGGCCGGTCCAACATCGTGGTGGTGGGCGGAGCGCGGTTCGTGCTCACCAAGGTGCTGGATGAGCCGGTGCCCTACCACGTGGCCATGGTGCAGGTCTTCGAGGACCAGCCCGGCACCGAGCCGGCAGAAGACCGGACGGAACGGCTCCGCGAGCTCTTCACCAGCTATCTGGGCCTGCTGCGGCAGCTGAACGACCTTCAGGCGGAGGAGTCGCGGCTGCCCGACGCCGTGGCCGACCTCACCTTCCACGCCGCCGCCGCGGCCGAGTGCGACGCCTCCATCAAGCGGCGGCTCCTGGCGGAGCGGTCCGTCACCAAGCGGGTGGAGGCCCTGCTGCTCCTCTTGCCGCTGCTCACCCGGTCGCTCGAGCGGGCCCTCGAGGTGCACCAGCGGTCGCACAGCAATGGGCGGGGGACGGCGCATCCCGATCTCCTGGCCGGATCATGAAGCCCTCGCTCGTCCAGCCATCGCTCATCCAGCCATCGCTCATCGCCGCGCTGGAGCGCATCGTGGGCCCCCGCTGGGTCCGGCACCGGCGCGCCGAGCTCAAGACCTACACCATGGACGGACTGCCGACCCGGGAATCGTACCCCGGCCTGGTGATCATGCCGGGCAGCGCCGCCGAAGTGCGTGAGATTCTCCGGCTGCTGCATCTGCTGGACGTCCCCTTCGTCGCCCGCGGAGCCGGGACCGGGCTCTCCGGTGGCGCGGTGGCCGATCCCGAGACCGTGCTGATCACGCTCACCCGGATGAACCGGATCCTCAAGATCGACCCGGTACTCAGGCGCGCCGTGGTACAACCGGGCGTGGTGAACGCGCGCCTTTCCGAGGCGGTGGCGCCGCTGGGCCTGAACTACGTGCCCGATCCGTCGAGCCAGACCGCGTGCACCGTGGGCGGCAACGTGGCGGAGAACGCCGGCGGCCCGCACTGCCTCAAGTACGGCGTCACCACCAACCACATCGTGCAGCTCGAGGTGGTGCTGGCCGACGGTTCGATCCTGCGGCTCGGCTCGCCGCAGGGCGATCCCTGGGGACCCGACCTGGTCGGACTCTTCGTCGGGAGCGAGGGGATGTTCGGCATCGTCACCGAGATCACCGTGCGGCTGGAGCCGATTCCGCCGAGCGTGCGCACCATGCTGGCCGACTTTCCCACCGTGCGCGGCGCGAGCGAGGCGGTGTCAGGGATCATCGCCGCCGGGATCGTGCCCGCGGCACTGGAGATGATGGACCAGGCGTGCGTCGCCGCGGTGGAAGCCTCGATCTACGCCGCGGGCTACCCGACCGACGCGGCGGCGGTGCTGCTGGTCGAGCTAGACGGACAGCCCGATGCGGTCGAGGGCGAGGCGGCCACCGTCGAAGCGATCCTCCGCGGCGCCGGCGCGCGCGAGGTGCGGAGTGCGTCCAGCGCCGCCGATCGCGCGCGGCTCTGGCAGGGCCGCAAGAAGGCGTTCGGCGCCATGGGCCGGATCGCGCCCGACCTGGCGGTGCAGGACGCCGTGGTTCCCCGCTCCGCCCTGCCCGACGTCATGGACCGGATCGAGGAGATCCGCGACCGGCACCGGCTCAGCATCAGCAACGTCTTTCATGCGGGCGACGGCAATCTGCACCCCAACATCAGCTTCGACCGCCGCGATCCGGACCTGACCCACCGAGTGCATCTCGCCTGCCGGGAGATCATGGCGGCCTGCGTCGCGGCGGGAGGGAGCATCACCGGAGAGCACGGCGTGGGCTCGGACAAGATCGACTACATGCCCTGGATCTTCGACGGCGAGACGCTGGGCGCGATGCGCGCGGTGCGCCGCGCCTTCGACCCCGCCGAGCGCGCCAACCCCGGCAAGGTGGTGCCGCTCCATGCCTGCAGCGAATGGCGCGCGGCGCCGGGGGCGCGATGAGCAACAAGGTGGTGCTCGCCCGGCTTCGCGCGCTGCTCGGCACCAGCGGCGTGGAGCGCGACCCCGCCGGCCTGCCCCGCGCGATCCCCGAGTCGGCCGATGCGCTCTCCCTGGTGTGCCGCCTGGCGCACGAGGAGGGATGGAAGATCCGGATCGAGGGCCAGGGCACCTGGCTCGCCGGCGACGCGCCGGTCGATCTCGCCGTGAGCACTCGGGCGCTGGACCAGGTGGTGTCGGTGAGCCCGGCGGACCTGGTGGCCACCGTGCAGGCCGGCACGCCGCTGGAGACCCTGCGCCGCCGCCTGGCCGACGACGGGATGTGGCTCGCGCTCGACCCGCCGGGCCGGCCGGAGCGCAGCATCGGCAGCATCGCGGCGACCGGCACCGCCGGCCCGCTCCGCCACGGCTTCGGCCCGGTGCGCGACCACCTGCTCGGCTGCACCATCGCCACCGGCGACGGGCGGCTGGTGAAGGCGGGCGGCCGGGTGGTCAAGAACGTCGCGGGATACGATCTCACCAAGCTCCAGGTCGGCGGGTTCGGCGGGTTCGGGATCATCGCGGAGCTGCACCTCCGCCTCCGGGCCATGCCCCGCGCCGACGTCACCCTGCTGGCCCGCGGCGTCCGCGACACGCTCACCTCCGGCGCGCGCGACCTGATGGAGGCCCAGGTGGCGCCAGTGGCGCTGGAGCTCCTCTCCCCCGCGCTCGCCGCCGAGTCGGAGTGGGTGCTGGCCGCGCGGTTCGTCGGCACCGGCGCGGCCGTCCAGGGCGACGTGCGCCGGCTGGGCACCATCGGCGACCTCACCTGGCAGCCGCTGCCAGCGGAGCGCACGGCGAGCTTCTGGAGCGTGGTGGCGCGCGGCATTCTGGGCGGGCCGATCACCCTGCGGCTCGGCGTGCTGGGCAACGGGGTGGACGACACGATCGATCTCCTGGCCCATGATCTGGACGAGGGCCTGGTCTCGGCCGGCGCCGGATCGGGGATGATCCGCTGGACCGGCGACGCGCCCATCGAGCGGCTCCGGGCACTCCGGCGGATCGCCGCCTCGCGCGAGATCCCGATGACACTGGAGCGCGCGCCCTGGGCGGTGCGCCGGGCACTGGGCCACTTCGGCGCCTATCGCGAGGGCGTGGGCCAGATCGTGGGACGGCTCAGGGACAGCTTCGATCCGGGACAATGCCTGCGGGTGGCGCTGGAGGGTGCGACGGGTGACTGACGCCGGCTACTCGGCGCTCGACCCCTGCGTGCATTGCGGGTTCTGTCTGCCGGCCTGCCCGACCTACCTCGCCACGGGAGACGAAGCCGACAGCCCGCGCGGACGCATCGTGCTCATGCGCGCGCTGGAGCGCGGCGAGCTCGCCGCCGCCGACGACGCGCTGGTGCAGCACCTGGACGCGTGTCTCGGCTGCCGCGGGTGCGAGCCGGTCTGTCCGTCGGGGGTGGGCTACGGGCGCGGACTCGAGGCGGCGCGCGCGCAGCTCTTCGCGTCGCGGGGAATCTCGACGCTCGCGAGCGTGGTGCTCGGGGTGTTCCGGCGGGAGTGGGTGTGGCGGCCGTTGTTTACGCTCGCGCGGATGCTCCGGGCGACGGGCGTACCGCGGTGGCTCGCCGGCGGTGGGAGGCTGGGCTTCGGTATGGGGATGCTCGCGGCGAGTGGGCGGGAAGGATGGGGGCGGAAAGGACGGGAAGGACGGGAAGGACGGGAAGGACGGGAAGGACGGGAAGGACGGGAAGGACGGGAAGGACGGGAAGGACGGGAAGGACGGGAAGGACGGGAAGGACGGGAAGGACGGGAAGGACGGGAAGGACG
>JBJMOX010000298.1:0-11667 GCA_045803515.1 Gemmatimonadales bacterium | reverse complement strand
CTATGGCAAGCAGCCCATCGTGGATCTTCCTGCGCACATCACCTCGCCTGTCTGTGAGCTGGTCGTGTGCCGTCTAACTAGACTTAGACTGCTCCCCGGCTCCCCACCCTGTCCGATATTCCGTCGTTCCTGGCGATGCTTTCCACAACGTGGCAGTCCCCTCCCCCTCCGCCGCCAATGTAACCTCCAACCCAGCCTCCCAGTTAGCAATCACCGGTCCCGGACCTGCCAAAGCGACACTGCGGTACTGGCGGCCTAAGCCTGCTAACATGCTGTTTTCACTTAGTGGATAATGGCCAAGGCGACTGAGGCCGCCCGCCCCGCGCTGAGTTCCTTGGGCAGTCCAGATGACTCTGGTCCAGAGTCAGCTCACTCCCGAATCCAGACCCTCGCCGTCCTCGCCGGCAGCCTCACTCTGAGCCTCCCGTCGGTCGCGCTCATCGTATCGCCTGCCGGATACGTGATCCTGTAGCTGCCTACCACCGGCAGCGAAGCCTCGTGCATCGCATCCGAGCTGTTGAAGGCAACCACGGCGCGCTGTCGGCCGAGGTCACGCTCATAGGCCAGCAGGCCACGTGGGTCGTCGGCGAGGAGCCACCGCAACTTCCCATCCACGAAGAGCCGGAGGTGCTGTTTCCTCAGTGCGATGAGGTCTCGATACACCCGGAACAGAGCGGTGTCGGGTACCACACGGTCTCGGCGACGGGGTCGGCCGAGGGGATCCGTGGTCTCGTCGTCATACCGCAGGTCGGCCCAGACCAGCGGCTTCCGCTCATCGGGATCGTCCGCACCCCACATCCCCACCTCGTCGCCGTTCCAGATGTGCGGCGCGCCGATGTAGGTGAACTGCTGGACCAGGATCATCTGCTCGATCCGGCGGGTGCGCTCGTCGGGCCGATCGATCCGGTAGCCGGGGTCCTCGCGGGGAGTGTTCCGGTACTTGTACCGCCCCGGGTTGTAGATCGAGGTGCTGAAGCGCGGGGTGTCGTGGCTCGCCGTCAGGTTCATCATCGCCCGCTGGAACGACGGGCCGATGCCCGCGGTGAGCGAGTCGAGGCTCGCGGCGTACCCCGAGGGCGTCAGGACCGGCGGCGCGCCCGCGAAGAAGCTCCGCGTGGGCGTGTACCAGCGATAGTTCATCACCGCGTCGAACACGTCGCCGCGGAGCCACGGAGCCGGATCGTACAGCTTGTCCGGCCAGGACTCCCACCATATCTCGCCAACCAGGTACGCATCCGGATTGACACTTCGGACGAGGCGCCGGTAGTCGCGCCAGAAGCCGAGCGGCACCACGTCGGCGACGTCGAGCCGGAAGCCGTCCACGCCGTCCGAGGGATCACCGTCCGCATTGGGGTCCAGCCAGCGCCGGGTGACGCTGAACACGAGTTCCCGGACGCCAGGGACGAGGTTCCCCTCGATCGGCCCCTTGGTCCGCCCCGTAGGCCGGCCGATCTTCTTCCACTCCGGCAGCCAGGGTACGCCGGCCCATCCCCGGTACGCGAACTCGTTGGTGTTCGGCGTGGCGGGATCGTCGAAGCGCTCGATCTCGTACCAGCCGGCGAAGCGTGAGGCGCGCTGGTGCGCGAGCACGTCGCGCCAGGCCCAGAAGGTGGTCCCGGTGTGGTTCCAGGAGTAGTCCACGATGATGCGCATGTGTCGCCGGTGCACTTCACGCACCAGGGCGAGGAACAGACTGTCCGCGGCGGTCCAGCGCCAGGTGGCCGGGTCCCCGGGCGTTTCGGCCGCCATGCGGGCTTCGTCGCCCCGGGGATCGGGTCCGAAGTTGCGGTCGATGTGCTGATAGCTCCGGGCGTCGTACTTGTGCAGCGACGGCGCGTCGTTCACCGGGTTGAGAAACAGGGCGGTCACGCCGAGGTCCTGGAGATAGTCCAGCCGGTCGATGACCCCCTGCAGGTCTCCCCCGTAGCGGCGGAACTGGACGGTGCCGTAGAAGTCCTTGCCCGTCGCCGCGGCCCAGGGTTCCTGCCGGTACCAGTCCTGGGACCACGGCGTGGGCTTCCAGCCGCGGGGCGGCGGCTCGTCCGTGACTCCTTCGATATCGTGCGGGGTGGGATCGTTCGACGGGTCGCCGTTCCTGAAGCGCTCGACCATGATCTGGTACCAGATCGCGTCCTCCGACCAGGCGGGCACGGCGAGGTTGGGCTGGGCGGCGGGTTGCCGGCGAGGGGGCTCGGTGGAGCAGCCGGCCGCGAGGAGCACGGACATCAGGACCACGAGCGTGCCGCCGGCTGAGCTCATCATAGCTTTCCAGGTAGCGCGTCAGAGATTTGAGCGGACGACGCAAACCTACGTTTCCCTTTCGCAACCAGCGAGATGTCGCTCCGCGGAGATCGTCTGGTTGACATATACTCATATAGGCATATATTAGTCCATGGCCCGAGCACCCACCACGACCGACGCATTCAACGCAGTGGCCGAACCCCGCCGCCGGCAGATTCTCGACGCCCTGGCGGGAGGAGAGTGGCCCGTCAACGACCTGGTCGCGCGGCTCGGCCTGACTCAGCCCCAGGTGTCCAAGCACTTGCGGGTCCTTCGGGAGGTGGGCCTGGTGGACGTGCGGGAGGAAGGGCGGCAGCGGTGGTACCGTCTGAATGGCCGGTCGCTGAAGCCGATTTACGACTGGGTCAAGCGCTACGAACGGTCATGGAACGAGCGGTTCGACGCCTTGGACGAAGTGCTGGAGGACCTCAAAGGGAAGGAGAAGCGAGATCATGGCAAGCGCGACTAGCGGCACCGCGGTGGTGACGCTCCCGACCGACACTCAGATCCTGATCACCCGGGAGTTCGCGGCTCCCAGGCACCTGGTCTACAAGGCGTGGACCACGCCCGAGCTGATCAAGCGCTGGTGGGCGGGGCATCGGGGCGAGGTCATCCTGGCGGAGGTCGATCTTCGGGTGGGCGGGATGTGGCGGTTCGTGATGGTGGCACACGGGGCATTCGAGGTGGGGTTCCACGGGGAGTACCGCGAGCTGATCGAGAACGAGCGCATCGTGTGCACCGAGGTGTACGAGGCCATGCCCGACGCGCCGGCCCTGGACACGATCACGTTCACCGAAGTGGGCGGGCGCACGACGCTCAGTATCCTGGTGGAGCACGGCCGCCGGGAGTACCGTGACGCGCACATCAACTCCGGGATGGAGGGCGGCATGCAGGAGGGAATGGATCTCCTGGAACAGGTGGCGATCTCGCTCATGTAGCACTGAGGCTCCGCCCTGGGCCTCACGCCCGGGGCGGTCGTCTTACTGGTTCCTCCCGAACATGAACGTCAACGGGTCCTCGAGCCGTGCACGCCAGGAGGCCTCGTTGTGGGTGGCGCCCACGTAGCGGCGGACCACGAAGTCCCGCCCTTCGACGCGACCCTGCTCGAGCAGCCACCGGCGCACCACGTCGTGGCTGGGCCCGTACGCGGAGTCGAGTGAAAGGCTGCCGTAGTCGAAACGATATCGCGCACCGGGCGGCGCCTTGAGGCCCGAGCGAATGTCACGAATGACGTAGGGCGTCGTGTCCGGGGCTGCGGGTACGGGCACCCCGGGGAAGAACCGCGCCACCACCGCCTCCGAGATCGGGAAATGGGTCGACTCACAGCCGCAAGCGCCGAAGGCGTCCGGGTGGTGGGTCACCAGGTAAAACGACAGGAGCCCGCCCATGGACGAGCCCATGACCGCCGTGTTCCGGGGCCCCGTCAGCGTGCGGAATGTCGCGTTCACTTTTGGCATCAGCTCCTCGATGAGGAACCGAGCATAGTCGGGCGCGCCGTGCCAGGGCGAGTACTCCGAGAACCGTGCGGTGGTGCTCCAGACGCCGACCACGATGATCGGCGGGATGACGTGCCGATTCACCAGCCGCACCACCGCCTCGTCCACGCCCCAGTCCACGCCGGTGTTCGCGATGCGCGGGTCGAACAGGTTCTGCCCGTCATGCATGTAGAGCACGGGATAGCGCATGCCCGTGGCACTGTCGTAGCCGGGCGGCAGCCAGATCTCGACGTGGCGGGTCGGGCCCAGGAAGGCCGACCGGACATCGGTCCAGTAGACCAGACGGCCCTGGACCCCCGAGCCCCGCCAATCGGCGATGTACTCCCGCGGGTCCTTCTTGAATTCCTCGATCTGGTCGACGATCACGGTGTCGTGGCCGAGCACCAGCCGGCGGTTGGCCGCGACGGTGCCGCCGGGACCCAGCGCCTCACGGTCCCAGGAGCCCAGCGTGAACTTGTACTCCAGGGTGGTGCCCGGTGGAGCGGTGAGCTCCCCGGTGCGGTCGCGACCTGGCCCCGTGAGAGCGAGCCCGTCGGGACGCCATGGCCCGAGCTCCGGCAGGCTGCCGGCGAGATAGACCGTGCCCGTGCCTTCGGGCACGCGCACCCGGATCGTTGCCGTGCAGCATCGGGACGCCGACTGGTCCAGCGGCGGTCGGGTCGCCGAGCTCGGCACGCCGAGCAGCAGCAACGCAAGAGCAAGAGCCGGGGACCGCGCCGTGGCAGTGGTCATCAGGCACCGCCCGGCAGGCGAAGGGATTCCTCCCAGAGCCGCGTGGCAGCCTCGGGGTCGAGCGCGTAGGAAACGACGCCGGTCATGTCGTGCTCCCCCTTCGAACGGCGTAATGATGCGGGAGATGGGCGACTTACCAGTAGAAGCTTTGCCCCGGCTGTCTCACCTCCAGTTTCATGGCGGGCATGGCTGCACTGGTATTCGGCATTTCGGTCTCTCAGCCTGCGGCGGCGATCGGCGTGCCTTGGGCCGAGGCCAGGCGCCAGGCGTTGCCCGCGCGCAGGTAGACGTGGGTGTAGCGACTGTGGGCCCCGAAGTGCTGGTCCCCATAGTTCCCTTGCATCCGCGTCTGTCCGGTGACGACCGCCGCCTCACCGTAGAGACGCACTCGCGCGTCGATCCGCTCAACCGATTCGAAGACCAGCTGCCGAGAGCCGACGAGCTCCAGCAGGACCGCCCGCGGGATCTCCGACCCCGTCATGACGTCGATGAGAAGGAAGTCCGGGGCGAGCACGCGCTCGAGGCTGGCGCCGTCGCCTTTCAGCAGCGCCTGAAAGAACCGATCCTCGGCAGCCAGCACCCCGCGTTCTCCGCTCACGCCACTGCTCAATGGCCTCTCACGTCCCTGGGTTCCTGATAACATATCGCAGAAAGCCGCTGTGCGGGGCTCGACCGTGGTGCCTGCCCGCTTCGGGTCAGTTCGTAGCGGGCGTCGCCACGAAGGCCAGCACCTCTCCCGTCACGCCGTCCTTCACCCGTCCCGTGATCTGCCCCGCATCGTTGATGTCCTGGGCGGACAGCAGCACGTCCGGTGCGATGTCCACGAGTTCGTTGAGGTTCGTCAGCACACCGTCCTGCCAGATGAAGGCGCGCGACCCGCTGGCGCCCCCGAAAGACACACCGACCACCTGACCGTGCGTATTGACCGCAAAAGCCTCGCTGAAGAGGTCACCCTCGAGCGCCTTCAGATCGTCGACCTCGGCCGCGCCGTGGGTCCAGTGGAACGCGCGGGCGATGAACTCGCCCTCGGGATCGCCGGGGCCGGGCGGATTGGAGAACCCGACGACATCTCCCTGGGCGTTGATGTCCATGGGCGTATGCCAGGTCGTTCCGCCCAGGTTGGGAATCTCGTGAGCCTTGCCGTTCTTCTCCCAGATCACCGCGTGGAGGGCGCTGAAACGACCGACGGACTGGTCGCAGCGTCCCGAGATGCCAACCACCTGGCCGTCGTCGTTGATGGCCGTCGCGGCCGAGGCGGAGTCGCCGTCCAAGGGCGGGAGCTGGCGCACCTTGATCTTGCCCTTGCTGCCGTTCTTCGGGTCCCACACGGCGGCGCGGAACTGGAGCACCTGGGCATCTACGCAGGTCGGATCGTGCACGGCCGTCTCCGCCCAGCCGACCACGTGGCCCCGGTTATTGACGCCGGCGGCGAAGTCGTGGTTGCCGCCGAGCGTGGGAAGCTCCCGGGTCACGCCGTTCTGCCAGACGAATCCGTGGCAAAGGAGATCGGTGGTCTCGGTGAGAAAGCCTCCCAGCTCGCAGCTCCAGTCCTCGTGCAGCGGGTCGGAGTCGCCGGTCTGGGAGATGCCGACGACCACCCCCTCATCGTTGAGCCCCGGCCAGGGAACGGTGCTGCTCGGCCCACCCAGCGGCTCGATGGCGGTAATCGAGCCATCCTTCCACAGCGCCGCACGCCGGGAGCCGTCCGGCCTCAGGGACCAGCCCGCGACCCAGCCCTGGGTATTAATGGCCATTCCTCGGCTCTGCGCTCCACCCAGCGACGGTAGCTTGACGACCTGATACTGCACCACCGCCGCCTGGGCATGCTCGGGGCGGGGTTGGGTGACTTGGCTGTCGTCGCCGCAGCCGTACAAGGCGGCGATCAGGACAGCGCATGAAATGCGACGCATGGCATCCTCCGGTGTTGGACACAGCAACCATAGGATGCGACCCGGCCGCATGCGCGCCGGATTCGGACTTCGAATCCTCTGCCCGCCGCGAAAGGCGCTGCGCTCAGCCGCCCTTTGCCTCCTCTCCCCTCAGGGTTCGCTCGATCCTCCGGTCCGGCACGAACCAGAGCAGTGCCACCGCCACGTAGAGCGCCCAGGCGATCCACGGCCGGACGAACGCCGCCGCGATGGCCGCCATGTACGCGAGCCGCGAGACCAGCCCTTTCCGATCGGGGCCCACCGCTCTCGCCAGCGGGGACGAGGGTCCGTCCACGGCGACGATCGCCCGCTGGAGCACGAGATAGGAGTACGCCGCCATGAGCAGCACGATACCGTACAGCGCCGTCGGCAGCGACGCGAAGTGGTTCTGACCCATCCAGCCGGTGCAGAAGGGAAACAGCGACAGCCAGAACAGGAGCAGCAGGTTGGCCCAGAGCACGCGGCCGTCCACCTGCCGGGCGGCGTGCAGCAGGTGGTGGTGGTTGTTCCAGTAGATGCCGACGAAGACGAAGCTGAGCACGTAGCTCAGGAACACGGGGATCAGCGGCCGGAGCGCGCTCAGGTCAGCGCCGTGCGGCACCTTCATCTCCAGCACCATGATGGTGATGATGATGGCGATGACGCCGTCGCTGAACGCCTCGAGCCGGCCCTTGGTCATTGGGAGGACGATAGAGGGCGGGGGCCATAACCGGCATCGCAAGGCCGCCCCGATCCAGGCCGTGACGGGGCAACGCCGACGATGGCTGCGATGGCATAGGCAAGCCTTGCCGGCAAGGTACTCATCGCGAGATCCCCCTGCGAGTTCGATAGAAGATGGATCCGGCACAACCAACCTGCATCTTGCTCGGATCGTCGGGTCGCATTCTTGCCGCTCGCGCTCCGGATTGCGACAAGAGAACGGCAGGAATGTCGGAAACCGCGCCGACACGCAGCGAAATACGACAAGGCACTCCACAAGGCAACCACCTGCGTCCGACTTCGGGTCGTTGCGGGAGTGAGCTGCGGCGCCTAAGTATTGGATCGGTGCGCGAAGCTCAGCCGCGCCGCGTCCAATCAGCTCCCGCACCTGTGAGGAAACCGTGCGTCCTCGCTCACCGCTCCACCTGGCGCTCACATTGGGTCTGCTCACCCTCGCCTCCTGCGGCGAGGACACCGCCCCCACCCAGCCGGGGGCTCCCGGGGATCAGCACCCTACCACCCCCGAGTTGGCATGGGCCTCCAACAGCTGGACCACCCGAGCGACGATGCCCACCGGGAGACACGCCCACGCCGCCGCCGTGGCATACACTGACTCGGGTGCGGCCATCCTCTATGCCATCGGCGGTTTAGCGGCGCCGTTCGCGCAACAGAGCGACGTCGTCGAGGCCTACAATTACACCACCAACAGCTGGACGACCAAGGCGCCGCTGCCCGTGCGGTTGTATGGAACGAACGGGGTGGGGGTGATCGGGGGCAAGCTCTACCTCTCGGGCGGAGTGCAGGACATCGACCAGGACAGGTCTATAGCGCTCCCATACCTCTTCGTCTACAACCCACAGCGCGATACCTGGACCCGCAAGGCCAACCTCCCGCACAAGATGAGCAGTGGGGTGACCGGAGTCATCAACGGCAAGCTCTACGTTCTGCCCGGCGTGTGCACCGACTGCTCGGGAGGCACTCGCACTCGCCGATTCTACCGCTACGATCCGGCCATGAACGCATGGAGCTCCTTGCCCTGGGCACCCCACCAGCACGCGGAGGGAGCCGGCGGGGTGATCAACGGGAAGTTCTACGTGGCGGGAGGGTACGACTCGGTTACCACCATCAGCCTGCTCGATGTCTACGACCCCGTGACGAACAAATGGACGACCAAGGCGCCGATGCCCACGGTGCGGGCATGGATCTCCGGCGCGGTCCTCAACAAGAAGCTGTTCATCCTCGGCGGGCAGGGCGCCGCCGATCTCGCCACGGTGGAAGCGTACGACCCCGCCACCAACACGTGGACGACCAAGGCGCCGATGCCCACGCCGCGAGAACAGCTCGCTGCCGCCACGATCACCGTCAACGGCAATTCCAAGATCCTCGCTGCGGGCGGCCTGACTTCCTTGGATGTGAATGAGGCTTACAAGCCATAGAGCCACCTTCCAAGGCTCATCGGTTCACTGGCCCGGCTGGAGGTCGAGGGCGCTTGCGGGGCGCCGAGGTCCGGCGGGACCGCCCTCGAGTCGCTCGAGCGCCACCTCCGCAGCGGCCAGGTCCTGCACGCCGAGCCCGATCAGCTTGCAGATGGTAATCTCGTCATCGCCGGTGCGGCCCGGCGACGTTCCTGCCGCCACTTCGCCGAGCTCCCCGGCGATCCTGCCCGGATCGATCGCGCCGCTCTGAAGGGCACGGGCCACGTCACCGAACCGGGAAGAGAGATCGCGGCTATCCACCACGATGCGGTCCGCGGCCGCCAGGGCCTCGGGCGCAAGCTCGCACTTGGTCGCGTCGTCCGCGCCGACGGCGGTGACATGCATCCCGGGCCGGAGCCAGCGCGCTTCGATCAGCGGGTCGAGGCTGGCGGTGGCGGTCACTACGAGGTGGGCGCCGTGGCAGGCTTGCTCGGGCGCCGCTACGACATCGATCGAAAGCTCGGGGCGCCGAGCGAGCAGCGCCGCCCGGAGTCGCTCGGCTCGTCTCGGCTGCCGAGCCCAGATCTGGACGTTGCGTATCGGTCGCTCCACCGCGGCCGCCAGCGCCTGGAGATAGGCCTGGACTCCCGATCCCAGCACGCCCAGGACCGATGCGTCGGCACGCGCCATGAACCGGGCGGCGAGCGCCCCGGCCGCCGCGGTGCGGATATCGGTGAGATGCCCTTCGTCCTCCAGCAGCGCCCGGAGGTCGCCGGTGCGCGCATCGAACGCGGCCACGATGCCACCTCCCGGCGGATCGCCGCGCTCGGCGCGGGCCGCGAACCAGGTGGCCACCTTCACGGTGAAAATGGAGCGACCGGGGAGCCAGGCGGACTTGACGTGGACGTCGCCGTCGTGTCCGCCCGGGGCGAACATGGCGACCGGTGCTTCGCCCAGGCCGCGGCTGAAGTCGGCCAGCGCGCGGGCAACTGGCTCGGTCACGTGTTCGGTTCCAACCGCCGCACGGATCTGATCGGGGCGGTACCGGACCAGCTCAGGGCGCGCGCTTCGGACCGGGGTGCTCACGCCAGACCTTCGGGGAGCTGATCGAGCCGGCCACCGCCCACCAGGGAAACCTCACCACCGACCTCCACCGAATGCACGGCGGTCTCCCTGCCTCGCGCCCGGATGGTGATCTCGCTCGGCCGCCCGACGAATCGGCCCTGCCTGAGGGTGACAGCCACGCCATCCCCGATCCGTCCATGGCGCCGGAGAAAGGCGGCCGCGCAGCCTGCACCACTTCCCGTCGCGACGTCCTCGACGATGCCGTCGTTGTTCCAGTGGCGACCCTCGAGGGTGTCGGCGTCGAGCAGATAGGCGTACTGCGCGCCGAGTGAGGCGAGCTTGCTCTCGAGATCGCTCGGCGCGATTCTCGCTCGGGCGAGCACGTCCCGGCGCACCGGGAGAACCAGGTAGCGGAGCCCGGTGGAGACCACCTCCGCCGGCAAGCTGGGGTCGAGAGCGTTCTCGTCGAGGGAGAACCACGCGGCCAGCGCCGGCCGGAGATCCGGTGCCGGAAGGCCGAGAAACTGGGCCGCGCCCTGTTCCAGCACGGCGGCGTAACGCAGCGGCGTCCTTCGTTCGGTCGCCACCGTCACGCTCCGGGCCTTGAGGTGAAGGGTCCAGCGCTCCATGTCCTCGGTGCCGTGGATGGCGTGAAGCACGCAAGCCGCGCCGATGAGCGGGTGTCCCGCGAACTCGAGCTCCTCGATCAGATCGAACACCCGGGCCCGAAAGGCATGGCGCTCTTCGGCCGGCTCCAGGAAGATCGACTCGAAATGCCGGAGCTCCTTGGTGATCCGGTCCATCTGCAGGGTCGTGAGCCCTCCGGCTTCGCTGAAGACCGCGAGGCTGTTGCCGGTGTATGGGCGGGAGGCGAAAACGTCGACGTGATGATAGGAAAGTCCTCGGTTCATCGCGTCACCCTTGATGTATCGGCTCAAAAGTCCAGTCGCAGTTTCTTCAGGAGCGCCTGGTAGCGAGGGTGCTCGTGCAGCGGCTCCCAGACGGGCTCGGCGCGGAGGAAGATCAGCCACCCGCTGCGCAGCTCATAGGCCCGCTCGAACAGGTCGAAGGTCCCCTCGAGGTCGCCGACCGAGGCGAGAACGTGCGCTTCGTAGATCGGTGAAAGGTAGCGCTGCCTGGCGAGCCTGCGGAGCTCGCCGGCAATCTCGAGCGCGCGATCGCGCTGCCCCAACTTGGCATACGCGGAGCCGGCATACATCAACAGGATTGGCGCTCGCCCGATCAGCTGGATTCCCCGGTCCACGATCGCGGCGGACTCCGTGGGCATGCCCATGAGCTGGTAGACCCGGCCGAGCTCCCAGTAGGTCGGCGCGTAGGTCGGCTCCATCTCCAGCGTGGCAAGAAACTTGGGAAGCGCGTCCCGATAGCGACGAGCCCAGACCAGCGAGCGCCCCATGGTCAGGTGGAGGCCGAGCGAGAGCGGATCGGACGCCAAGGCCGCCGCGACCACCCGGAGACTCTCCGCGTGACGGCCCATAGCGGAGAGGAAGAGCGCATGCAACGCGTGGGTCGGCGCCAACTTTCCGCCGAGCGCGAGGGTCCGATCGAACTCTCGCTCCGCCAGGGCCCAGTCCCAGTGGAAAAGGGCGGCGATGACCGCTTGGGCGCCATGGGCCTCGGGCAGCATGGGATCGAGCTCCAGCGCCTTCGAGGCCGCGGCCTGGGCCTGAGGCATCGTCTCCAGGGGAGACATGGCGCCGAACGTGTCGAAGCCCGCCATGGCGAGGCAGTATGCCAGGTTCGCGTGGGCAGCGGCAAAGCCGGGGTCTCGCTCGGTCGTCCTCCGGAAGTGCTCGATCCCGGCGACGAAGCCCTCCGCGGTCCGCTTGTTGAGGAAGTAGCATCCCTGCAGATACAGCGCGTAGGCCTCGGGGTCGGCGGTGGCCGTACGCACGACGGGCTCGTGCGTGGCCCCGATCACCCGCGCCGTCAGCTCCGTGACAATCGCCCGGGTGAGCTCGTCCTGCATCGCGAAGACATCGGCGACCGTCCGCTCGTAGGTGTGCGACCAGAGGTGGTATCCGTCCGCCG
>JBJMOX010000297.1:0-4116 GCA_045803515.1 Gemmatimonadales bacterium | reverse complement strand
TGTGCCCGGCCGTATGGCTGAAGGCCGGGCCGCCGGGTCCGGCGGGGGGTGTGGGCGCGGTGGGCGACTGGTCCTCGCCGCAGGCGGCGAGCACGAGGAGTGAGAGCAGGAGTGGGAGTAGACGGTGATGCTGCATCGGAACCTCCTCGCCCGCACAGCGGGACTGGGCTGCATGTGACGGCTCAATGAGTGGCGTCACGCCGTCAAGCCGAAGTCAAGCGGCGCCGCCGCTCGTCACGGGAAACGAACACACAAACGCCGAGCGACCTCTCGGCAGCTCGGCGGTCGTGGGGTCCTTCGTGGCGTCTGTCGCTACCGGCGCGGCGTCGCGGAGGAGGCGAGGGCCCGTGGCTTTGCGGCCCCGGCTTTGGCCGGGTGGGCTCTTCTCGAGCGGCCGGCTCAACCAGGGGCATGGGCGCCGCCTTGTCCTTGCTACTCCTGTCCGGCATCACCGTTCGGCTCATCCACGCCGACTTGATTGCTACTGGTCGTCGGGCTCGTCGAGGTCGTCCCTGATGAAGTCGATGTCGTGCCGGCGACCGGGGTCGGTCTCTCACGGTTGTGGAGGGTACCGTCACCGAGCTCGCCGAGGTCATTCTGACCCCAGCAGTAGGCATGCTTGTCGATGGTCACACCGCAGGTATGGCGGAATTTGCCCGCGTTCACCTGGGTGAACAGGAGTCCTCCCACGACCCGGACCGGCGTTGGGCGATCGGTGGTGATCGTGCCGTCACCCAGTTGTCCTCGGGCATTCGCGCCCCAGCAGAAGGCCCGGTCGAAGGGAGTTACAGCGCACGTGTGGGCTCCGCCCGCACTCACCCGGTCGAACCGGCGCGCCCCGGCGACCGCGACCGGCCTGCTGCTGCAGTAATTGCCGAAACATCGCTCTGGACCATGGTTGGTGCCGTCGCCGAGCTGACCGAAAGAATTGGCTCCCCAGCAGTATGCGAGGTTGGCTGTGGTCACACCGCAGGTGTGCCTGCCGCCCGCACTCACGAGGCGGAAGCTCAGTCCGCCGGCGACCGCGACCGGCGTCAGACTCCCACCTTCTGTGATGCCGGCGCCAAGCTCGCCGAAGACATTGTCTCCCCAGCAGTAGGCCCGATCGCTGGTCGTCACGCCGCAGGTGTGCGCAAAGTCGGAGCCACTGCCGATTTTGCCGCCGCTGAAGGTGCCGCCCGCGCTGACTTGGCGGAATTTGAGCCCCCCGGCGACCGCGACCGGCGACGGGCGATCGGTGGTCGTGCCGTCACCGAGCTGGGCGCTGCCGTTACCGCCCCAGCAGTACGCTCTGTCGTCGGTAGTCACCCCGCACGTGTGCTCGTTTGAACTGTGGCCGCTGCCCGCGCTCACGTGGCGAAATCGGAGCCCACCCGCGACCGCAACCGGCGTCAGACTTCTATCTCCTGTGGTGCCGTTGCCGAGCTGGCCGAGGGAGTTCTCGCCCCAGCAGTAGGCCCGGTCGTCGGTGGTCACGCCGCAGGTGTGGGCGGAGCCCGCGCTCACCTGGCGGAAGCGGAGCGCCCCGGCGACCGCGACGGGTGTCAGGCTCTGGTTCGTCGTGCCGTCGCCGAGTGTGCCGCCATTGAGGCCCCAGCAGTACGCCTGATTGTCCGTGGTCACGCCGCAGGTGTGACCTGACCCCGCGCTCACCTGGCGGAACAACAGCGCAGCGGCCGGCGTGATGTCGAGCGCCGGCTGGGCCTCTGGTGCGGTGGGCGATTCGGCGTCGTCCCGGCAGCCCAGGGCGGCCACCACGAGCGCGGGGCCGAGCACCGGAGCGAGCAGGCGGGTGAGGATACAAGCGATGTGCGGCATGGCAACCTTCTGCGTCTAGTGGCACCAGCAGGCTCGGGAGAGCTATTCGAAGATCGTGCTCGGGAGTTCTGGCACCCGTGAGAGTGCTAGTGGAATGAGTAGCGTCCCTCCGTCAAGCCAGAGTCAAGCGGCCCATTCCTGCCGCACAGGCGGGACAACCACAAACGCCGAGCGACCTTTCGGCAGCTCGGCGATCTTGGGGTCCTTCGTGGCGTCTGTCGCTACCGGCGCGGCGTCGCGGAGGAGGCGAGGATCCGTGGCTTTGCGGGCCCGGCTTTCGCCGGGTGGGCTCTTGTCGAGGGGTGAGGCTACAGTAGGGCGCTGTACCAGCAACGTCAAGCAGCCTCAGGGCCCGCGCTTCCGCTCGATCAAATGCCTGGGACGATCCACGGCATCTCGACGGCGGCCGTGTGGCGTTCCCACGTCTCCACCATCGTGCGCTGCGCCGGACTCAGGTCATTTTCTGCCATGGTGGCTGTGACTTCTCTCTAGGCGAGCACCCGTCGGGCAAGCTCCTGGATCATCGTCGTGACCCGGTCGACGTTCCGCTTGGGGCCCGCCAGGCTGTCGTAGGTATGAAAGCTGGTAAGCATGTAGAGCAGGTCCACCGCGTCCTCCAGCTCCCTCGGCCTGGGGTGCCCCGTCTCTTTGGCGAGGCGACCCAGCAGGACCCGCAGTCCCTGCCGTCGCCGCCCAGAGCGCGCCTCGAGCACGGCCGCCGTCTCCGGGTCGAGCACCGTGAGGGCGCCCAGCCCGCGCCGCACCGGCCGGTCGGATTCCCAGAAGTGCATCAGCACCACGATGAACTCGTCCAATGCCTGGAGCGGATCCGTTCGGCTGAAGGCCGCGGCCATGCGGTCCATCCCGCCCGCGATGGCGAGGGAGTCGCAGATCCCCTCGACTAGGCCCCGCTTGGAGCCGAACTGGTAGTAGACCGTCATGCGCGCAACCCCGGCCTGCCGGCCCACCGCGTCCACCGAGAACCTCGCCGAGCCCTTGGGGGACGAGAGGATCTCCCGCGCCGCGTTGATGATACGGAGGCGGGTCTCGTCGGTGCTCTCCCGGCGGCGATCCATCCGGTAGGGTCGTGGGCTCATGGAACTCTTGACCTGACAAATTAATCGTATAGTCTGTACAATTAAATGGACCCTGCCTCTGGAGGCACGTTGGTATGGACGACCGCGCTCTCATGCTGCTGCTCCGCCTGATTCACATCCTCGCCGGCGTCTTCTGGGCCGGCTCGGCGTTTCTCCTGGCCGGCTTTCTGATTCCCACGGTTCGCGAGACCGGGGCGGAGGGCGGCCGGTTCATGGGTCACCTCACGACCCGGCGCCGGCTGCCCGTGTTCATCGGCATCGCCATGCTGCTGACGGTGCTCTCCGGACTCATCATGTACGGCCGCACCGCGGCGGCGACTCACGGGACCTGGCCCGGCACGGCCCCGGGGATCGGCTACGGTGTCGGCGCCCTGGCGGCCATTCTCGGCGGGGCCGTCGGGATGGGGGTGAGCGGCGCGGCGGCCAGGCGCATGGCCGCCATCGGCCAGCGTGTGGGGGAGACGGGGAGGCCGTCTCCGGAGCAGCAGGCGGAGATCCAGGGACTCCAGCGGCGGATGATGCTGGGTGCCCGGATTGCCGCTGCGCTTATCGCGATCGCGGTCGTGGCGATGGCAACGGCGCGCTATCTGTAGGCGGAGCGGTGCCGGCCGATGCGCGCCGGGTGCGCCCCAGTGTGACCCGGCCCACACCCGCATCTCGGCCCCGGCCTTACGCTATCCGTGCGGAACGCACATGGACATTCTGGCCGGAACCGAAGAGAAGGAGTCACACGATGCCCCGCGCCGACAGGAACACCCTGCGCCACAGCAGGATCGAGCTGGACCGGCAGCAACGCCAGGAACAACCGGAGGTGTCCGGCGCGACCGGCAACCCGAACGAGGGCACCCCGGAAGTCGCCGAGGTGAAGGCGCGCAAACGCCGCGGCAAAACGGAAAAGCACACCAGTGACGACACGCCGACGCCGGCGGCGTGAGGGTCAGGCGTTGTAGGTCACCCTGCCTTGCCGCCGGTAGAGCTCCATCACCGCACCGGCCTCCCGGCGCAGCACGCCGCGCACGACCGGCACGCCTCGGGCCTCGAGCCCCTGCGCTACGGCGTATAGATCTGGCTATGATCGGGAAAGTCTCCCGTGTCTCCCTCTAACAACAGCAGGCGGCTGGTGCCGTTGAGGAAGACCTTGGCTGCGGGACCACCGTAGTTGTAGTGGGAGGGTACAGCTTTGGTGTTCCACCTGTTGCTG
>JBJMOX010000296.1:0-3027 GCA_045803515.1 Gemmatimonadales bacterium | reverse complement strand
TCGTGAACCTGGGCCCGGCCGACGCTGCCCGGCGCGGGCATACCCTGGCCGCCCAGCTCGGCGAGATCCCCGAGCGGGTGCGGCGCTACCCGCTCGCCGAGCTCCAGGTGGCGCGGCGGATCGTGTACCAGGTGCAGGCCAACTGGAAGGTCATGCTGGAGAACTACAACGAGTGCTACCACTGCGGGCCGGTGCATCCCGAGCTCTGCCGGCTGGTCCCGGCCTTCCGGCAGGGAGGCGGCGCCGAGCTCGATTGGGAACGGGGCATTCCCCATCGCGACGGCGCCTGGACCTTCACCCTGACCGGCACCTCCTCCCGCGCGCCCTTCGCCGGCCTGGACGAGGACGAGCAGGTCCGCCACAAGGGCGAGCTGATCTATCCCAACTTCATGCTGAGCCTCTCCGCGGAGCACGTGGCCGCGTTCACCCTCTGGCCCGAGGGCCCCGACCGGACCACGATCGTGAACGAGTTCCTCTTTCATCCCGGGGAGATGGCCAAGCCGGGCTTCGATCCATCCGACGCGGTGGAATTCTGGGACCTGGTGAACCGGCAGGACTGGGCGATCTGCGAGTCGGTGCAGCGGGGCATGCGGTCGCGAGTCTTCCAGTCGGGCTACTACGCGCCGATGGAGAGCGCCAGCCTGGACATCCGGCGCTACATCCGCGAGCACCTCGGAGCGGCGGAGACCGGGTAACAGACTAGGAGGATTCACCACGGAAGCACGGAATGCCTTTCCCTTTGTGGCTTCCGTGCCTCTTCCGTGTATTCCGTGCTTCCATGGTGAAAGCTGAGACATGTGAACCTCTACAGCGACGAACCACACCGATGAAGCGCGACTACGAGTACATCGTCCTCGGCCTGGGCGGGTGGGGCAGCGCCACCGCCTACTGGCTCTCCCGCCGGGCCGGCGCCGAGGTGCTGGGGCTCGAGCAATTCGAGATCGGCCACGTGCGGGGCGAGTCGCAGGACCACTCGCGGATCATCCGGCTCTCCTACCACACGCCGGAGTACGTCGAGCTGGCCAAGCACGCCTACCGCGCATGGGCGGAGGTGGAGAAGGACGCGGGCGAGCAGCTGGTGCTCAAGACCGGCGGGCTCGACTTCGGCCCGCGCGAGAGCGCCATCCCGCTCAGCAGCTACAGCGACAGCATGACCGCGGCCGGCGTTCCGTTCGAGCGGCTCGATGCCCCGGAGATCCGGCGGCGCTGGCCGCAGTTCACCGTGACCGACGACATGCACGGGCTGTTTCAGCCGGAGAGCGGGATCGCCATGGCGGCCCGGGGCAACGCGGCCCACGTCCGGATGGCCCGGTCACACGGCGCCACTCTGCGCGACCAGACCCCGGTGCAGGGCGTACGGCAGGTGGGCGGAGAGATCGAGATCGCAGCGGGAGACACCACCTACCGCTGCCGCCGGCTGGTCATCGCGGGCGGCTCCTGGTCCAACCGCACGCTGGCCCACCTGGGCGTCCGGCTGCCGCTCCGGGTCACCAAGGAGCAGGTCACCTACTTCGCCTCGCCGCACCTGGCGGAGTTCGCGCCCGGCCGGTTCCCCGTCTGGATTTACATGGACGATCCCTGCTTCTACGGCTTTCCGGTGTTCGGCGAGCAGGGTCCCAAGGCGGGACAGGACGCCGGCGGCCTGGAGGTCGATCCCGATACCCGCGACTTCGAGCCGGACGAGGCGGCGCGTCAGCGCACCATCGACTTTCTTCGCCGCTGCATTCCCCACGCGCTGGGCCCGATCATCTACACCAAGACCTGCCTCTACACCCTCACGCCGGACCGGGACTTCGTGATCGACTTCGTGCCCGGGTGCCCGGAGGCGGTGGTCGGCATCGGCGGCGGGCACGGGTTCAAGTTCGCCTCCGCCATCGGCCGCATCCTGGCCGAGCTGGCGCTGGACGGACGGACCGAGCGGAACATCGAGCCGTTCCGGATCGATCGGCCGATCCTCCAGCTGGAGAATCCTCCGGCGAACTACATGGTGTGACCGACACCCCATCCTCGGCCCGGCGCGCCGGCGTCACCCTGCTCGGCATTCGCTACGACGGCAGCTCCTCCTTTCTGCGCGGCGCGGCCGATGCGCCGCCGCTCATCCGCGAGGCGCTCTGGTCCGATGCGGGCAACTCGTGGACCGAGGACGGGACCGATCTCGCCTCCGGCGTGGTGCAGGACGCGGGCGACGTGACGCCGTCGGCCGATGAGGAAGGCCGGAGCGAGATCGAGGCCGCCGCCGAGCGGATCCTCGCGTCAGGGCGCCGGCCGCTGGTTCTGGGCGGCGACCACTCGATCAGCTTCCCGGTGCTCCGCGCGGTGCGCCGCTATCATCCGCGCCTCGCGGTGCTCCATCTGGATGCCCATCCCGATCTCTACGACGAGTTCGAGGGCGACCGCTTCTCCCACGCGTGCCCCTTCGCGCGCGTCATGGAGGCGGGGCTGGCCGACCGGCTGGTGCAGGTCGGGATCCGCACCATGAACGCCCACCAGCGGCAGCAGGCGGAGCGGCTGGGCGTCGAGGTGATCGACATGAAGGACTGGCGCGACGGCACCCTGCTCCCGTTCGACGAGCCGGTCTATCTCTCGCTCGATCTCGACGTGCTGGAGCCGGGGCTCGCGCCAGGGATGTCGCATCGCGAGCCGGGCGGGCTCACCGTGCGGCAGGTGGTCGCCATCATCCAGTCGCTGGAGGCGCCGCTGGTGGGCGCCGACCTGGTCGAGTTCAACCCTGCCAACGACCCCACCGGCCTCACGGCCGCCGTGTGCGCCAAGCTGGTGAAGGAGCTGGCCGCGCGGATCATCTCGGAGCCTGCATGGTGAAGCGTCACGCTACCCGTGGTCTTCTGCTCGCCCTGGGCCTGCTGGCCTCGGCGCGGCTCTCCGTGTCGGCGCAGGCGCCCGCGATCGACTTCGACAAGCTGCGGGACGAGGCGGCTCAGCGCCTCTCCGAGTATCTCCGGATCAATACCACCAACCCGCCGGGCAACGAGCTCGCCACGGCGCGCTGGCTCAAAGACGTGCTGGCGC
>JBJMOX010000295.1:0-22319 GCA_045803515.1 Gemmatimonadales bacterium | reverse complement strand
TCCCGTGCATCCCGGCTGTCCCCACAGCAGTCCCAGCAGAACGAGAGCCTTGTGCATCTCAGGTACCTCACGCTCGCGACCGTCGTGCTGTGCGCCTGCGGCCCCGCGCCGCACCTGGCGCTGCCCCATCCAACGCCCTACCCGCTCGGCCCGGGACTGACGGTGGAACCGGACGTCGACGCGCTGCTCGGGTCACTCGCCGTGCGCGACAAGATCGCGCAGCTCGTGGTGCCCTGGATCCCCGGAACCTACGCGGCCTACGACGACGACGCCTTCCTCCGGGCGGAGACCTGGGTGGACTCGCTCCATATCGGCGGGGTCATCGTCTCCATCGGCTCGCCCCTGGACCTGGCCGCCAAGCTCAACCGCCTGCAGCAGCGCTCGGCCCTGCCGCTGCTGGTTGCCTCCGACTTCGAAGGTGGCACCAGCATCCGCCTGGTGGGGGGAACCTTCTTTCCACCCAATATGGGCGTGGGCGCCACCGGGAGCGACAGCGCGGCATACCAGATGGGGCGGATCACCGCGCTCGAGGGCCGCGCCGTCGGCGTGCATCTCGCGTTCGCTCCCGTGGCCGACGTCAACAACGATCCAGCGAACCCCATCATCAACGTCCGCTCGTTCGGGGAGGACCCCGCCGAGGTCGGACGTTTCGTCGCGGCCGAGATCCGGGGGCTGCAGGACAACGGGATGCTCGCCACGGCCAAGCACTTTCCCGGACATGGCGACACCGGGACCGATTCCCACATCGCGCTGCCGGTCATCACGGCCGACTGGGCCCGTCTCGACTCCGTCGAGCTGGTGCCGTTCCGGGCCGCCGTGGCGGCCGGGGTCAAGGTGGTGATGTCGGCGCACATCGCTCTGCCGGGGCTGGACCAGGGGCAGTTGCGTCCCGGGACGGTCGTGCCCGCCATTCTCACCGGCATGCTGCGCGACTCGCTCGGCTTCAAGGGCCTGGTGGTGACGGACGCGCTCAACATGGCCGGCATCGCCGGTCCCTATGGCGCGGAGGCCGGCGTCCGCGCCTTTCTCGCCGGGGCCGATCTCCTGCTCCAGCCGGCCGATCCGCGGCCCGCGATCGACGCGATGGCGGCCGCGGTGGCGCGAGGAGAGATCACTCCCGAGCGGCTGGACCGCTCGGTGCGCCGGGTGCTGCGCCTCAAGCAGTCGCTGGGGCTCCTCACCCGCCGGACCGTCGTGCTCGACAGCGTTCCCGCCGTGGTGGGACGTGCCGAGTTCCAGCGGACGGCGGCCGAGATCGCAGCCCGGTCCATCGTCATGGTGAAGGACGTGGGCGGGACCGTCTACGGCCTCAAGGCCGCGCGCCCGCCGCTCACCGTGGTGACCTACGCGGAGGAAGAGAACCGCACGGTGGGGAACGCCCTTGCGGGCGAGCTTCGGGCGCAGGGCTTCGGGGTAACGCTCGCCCGCCTCTGGCCCGCGAGCGGGCCGGCGAGCTACGACTCCGTTGCCGCTGCGGTCGCGCGGGGCGGTGTAGCCATCTTTGCCCCGGCCGACCGGCCGACCGCCGCCCGAGGGGCAATCGGCATCCCAGCTCCTCTGCTGCAGCTCATCGCCACCACTGCCCGCTCGCGGCCCACCGTGCTGGTCGCGCTGGGCAACCCGTATCTCATCGCGCAACTCCCCGAGGTCGGCTCGTACCTCATCGGATGGCGCGCCAATCCGATCAGCGAGCAGGCGGTAGCACGCGCACTCGCGGGCGTGGCACCGATCACGGGGCATCTGCCGATCTCGATCACCCAGGAGTACGCCCGCGGCTGGGGCGTGCAGCGGCGCGTGCCGTAAGCGCCTGACCTTCACCAGGGAGTCTCGATGCATCTCGTTCTCTCCGACTGGTTGATCATCGTGCTCTACTTCGTCCTGTCCGCCGGGATCGGCCTGGCCTACACGCGGAAGGCGGGGCGCTCGCTGGCGGACTATTTCGTATCGGGCCGCTCCCTCCCCTGGTGGCTCGCCGGCACCTCCATGGTGGCTACCACATTCGCGGCCGACACGCCGCTGGTTGTGGCGGGGCTGGTCGCCAAGTACGGAGTGGCCGGCAACTGGCTCTGGTGGAACGGGGCATTCTCCGGTGTACTGACCGTCTTCTTCTTCTCCCGGCTCTGGCGCCGGGCCGGGGTGCTGACGGACGTGGAGTTCGCGGAGCTCCGCTACGGCGGCCGGCCGGCCGCGGTGCTGCGCGGATTCCGTGCGCTGTACCTGGCGCTCCCCATCAACCTCATCATCATGGGCTGGGTTACCCGCGCCATGGTGACGATCCTCCACATCAGCCTCAACGTCGACGCCTGGAAGTCGGCCATCTTTCTGTTCGGCCTCACCGCGCTCTACAGCGTGTTCTCCGGTCTCTGGGGGGTGATCGTCACCGACCTGTTCCAGTTCGTGGTGGCGATGGGCGGCTCGATTCTGCTGGCCGTCATCGCGGTGCAGTCGATGGGGGGCCTGGATGTGCTGGCCAGCAAGGCGGCGGCCCACTTCGGATCGACCGACGCCGCGTTCGGCATCCTCCCGCCCGTCGGCAAGGCGTGGCTGCCGTTATCCACCCTGATGATCTATCTCAGTGTCCAGTGGTGGGCCGCGTGGTACCCGGGCCAGGAGCCAGGTGGCGGCGGCTACATCGTGCAGCGGATCCTCTCGGCCAAGGACGAACGGCATGGGCTGCTCGCCACCCTCTGGTTCACCATCGCCCACTATGCCATCAGGCCGTGGCCTTGGATTCTCGTAGGATTTGTTGGACTGCTGCGCTATCCGGGGCTGGCCAATCCGGAGGAAGGCTACGTGCGGGTGATGGTGGATGTCCTGCCGTCCCCGTTCAAGGGATTGCTCCTGGCCGCGTTCGCCGCGGCGTACATGAGCACCATCAGCACCCATCTCAACTGGGGCGCCTCGTATCTGGTGAACGACGTCTATCTCCGCTTCATCAAGCCGGATGCGGGTCCGCGGGCACAGGTGCTCGCCTCCCGCCTGGCGACCGCGGTCCTCATGGTCTGCTCCCTCATCGTCATGGGCTTCCTGAGCAGCGTGGAGCAGGGCTGGAAGGTGCTGCTCGGCCTCGGCGCGGGCACCGGGCTGGTCTTCATTCTCCGCTGGTACTGGTGGCGGGTGAACGCGTGGTCCGAGATCAGTGCCATGTCGGCGTCGTTCATCACCTCGATGGCGCTGATGGCCACTCACCACGGCCTGGGCGACACCAGCTCCGGGGACTACGCCTTCACCATGCTGGTGACCGTGGGAGTCACGTCCGTCGTCTGGCTGGCGGTGACCTACCTGACGCCGCCCGAGACCGCCGCCACGCTCGATCGCTTCTACCGCCAGGTGCGGCCGGGGGGGCCCGGCTGGCGGGCGGTCGCCGAGCGGTTGGGCTACGCGGGAGACCGAATCCCGGGCGGGGCGCTCTCCTGGGTGAACTGGGCGGCGGGGCTCGCGGCGGTGTACTCCGCCGTGTTCGCGGTCGGGGCGGCGGTGACCGGCAGCCCGGGCCAGGGGGTGGTCTACGCGGCCGTCGCGATCGGGGCTTTCCTGTTGATTCAACGTAACTTGCGTGCGGATGAGCGACTCGCGGCGAGCGTTGACACCACCCTTCCGTCCGATGTAAGTTTCGCCCCAAGAAAGTGATGTTCCCCGGATCTCAAGGAGTCATACATGGACGGCATCGAGCAGCAGGCCCCCGCCACCGGCTTCAATATGACGCTGACGGAACGGGCCGCTGAAGAGGTGCAGAAGTTCATCGCCCAGGAGCAGGTCCCGGTCGAGACGGCCGGACTCCGCGTCAGCGTGCTCCCGGGTGGCTGCTCGGGCTTCAAGTACAGCCTCAACATCGAAGAGCGCGCGCTGGACGACGACGTGGTGCATGCCGTGAACGGCGTGCGAGTCTTCGTGGATGGATTCAGCGCGCAGTATCTCACCGGCGTCACCATCGACTACGTCACCTCGATGCAGGGCTCCGGCTTCACCTTCACCAATCCCAACGCAACCGGCGGCTGCGGGTGCGGCAGCAGCTTCACCGCCTGAGCCTCCGCTATTGAATCCAGGGCCCACCGCTTTCCGGCGCGTGGGCCCTTTTTCTTGACCTCCGGCCGGAGCCGCGCCGCTGCATTCACTCGACCTGCTGGTCGTCGGCGTCTACTTCCTCTTTACCTTGGGCCTCGGCCTGTGGATGGCCCGGCACCAGCGGAGCGCGGCCGACTACTTCCTCGGTGCCCGCGACCTTCCGGCCTGGGCCATCCTCCTCTCCATCGTCGCCACCGAAACCTCGGCGCTGACCGTGATCTCGATCCCGGGCATCGGCGCCCGGGGCGACCTCACGTTTCTTCAGCTCACGATCGGGTACCTGATCGGCCGGATCGCGGTCGCGCGCTGGCTCCTGCCCGGCTACTTCCGAGGTGAGCAGGAGACGGCCTATGCCCGCCTCGAGTCCCGGTTCGGGGTCGGCACCCGGCGGCTGACGTCGCTGATCTTCCTGGTGTCCCGTTTCTTCGGCGATGCCGTCCGGGTCTTCGCCAGCGCGATTCCGCTCGCCCTGGTCACCGGGTGGAGCGTCCCGACGGCCATCGTGGCGATGGGCATCGTGACGATGATCTACACCTGGTTCGGCGGCTTCAAGGCGGTGGTCTGGACCGACGTGCTTCAGCTGGCGGTGTACCTCACGGGAGGCGTGGTAGCGCTGCTCATCGCCTGGAAGCTGGGCGGGGGGATGAAGGTGGCGTTGACGGCCAGCTACGCCGGCGGCAAGCTTCGCCTCATCGAGCCGCATGTCAGCCTGACGCAGACCTACACGCTGCTGGGCGGAATCATCGGCGGCGCGCTCCTCTCCGGCGCGTCCCACGGGACCGACCACCTCATCGTGCAGCGGCTCCTGGCCACGCGCTCGCTCAGGGACGCGCGGGTCGCGCTGGTTGGCTCCGGGCTGATGGTGATGCTGCAGTTTACGCTCTTCCTCCTGGTCGGCTCCGCCATCTGGGCCGCGGGACTGGCGCCAGCCGACGTGCCGGGCGATCAGCTCTTTCCCCGATTCGTCGTCGAGCATCTCCCAGTCGGGCTCGCCGGGCTGGTGATCGCCGGCATCCTGGCCGCGGCGATGGGCACCCACAGCTCGGCGATCAACTCGCTGGCCTCCTCCGCCACCCACGACCTCTACGCCTCGTGGACCGGCCGACGCGACCCGGTGCACCTGCTCCGGGTCGGTCGTCTCTTCTCGGCGATCTGGGCCACGGGACTCGTTGGCGGAGCCCTCTTCTTCTTTTACTTTGCGCGCGGGAGCGACACGCCGGTCGTGGTGCTGGCCTTGTCCATCGCGTCGGTCACCTATGGTCCGTTGCTGGGGACGTATTTCCTCGCCGGGCGCTGGCCCAGGGCGCGGGGCCGGGATGTCGTGGGCGCGGTGGCCATCACGGTGGCGGTCATGTTGGTCGTCATCTTCGCGCGACGGTTGTCCGGAAGTCCGGCCCTGGCATGGCTCGAGCCGGTGGGTCGCCTGGCCTGGCCCTGGTATGTCCCCCTGGGCACGCTCCTGGCGGTCGGCAGCGGAATCCTGCTCAGCTATCTTCCGGACCGTGTCCCAAAACCCAGTGACCTGAGCTGCCTGTGACGCGTACCCTCATCGGCGTCGACGTGGGAGGAAGCAAGACCGCCGCCGGAGTCTCCAACGGCGATCAGGTCATCGCCCGCGCCGATGGCCCCGGCGCCGCCGTTCGGCCTGGCCGGGCCCTTGCCTCGGCTGCCACGGTGGCCGAGGTGGTGCGGCAGGCGCTGGCCAAGGCCGGACGCCTGACCGGCGACATCCTGCTGATCGGTGCCGCCGGTGCCGGTCGGGAGCCCGAGCGCGAGGAGCTGCGGAAAGCTCTCCGCGCCGAGAACGTGGCCGAGCGGGTGGTGGTCACCACCGACATCGAGATCGCGCTGGCGGCGGCCTTCGCCGACGGACCAGGAATCGTGGTGAGCGCGGGCACCGGCAGCGTGGCGGTCGGCAGGGACCGGACGGGCCGGCAGCATCGCATCGGCGGGTACGGCTGGCAGATGGGGGACGAAGGGAGCGGATACGCCATCGGTCGCGCGGCGCTCGGAGCGGTGAGCCGGGCCGCCGACGGGCGGAGTCCGCGTACCGCACTCACCGAGCGAGTGCTCTCCGCCACGCGAAGCGAAGATTTTGACGCCCTGGTACGCTGGGCTGCGGGGGCCTCACCGGCCGAAGTGGCCGCTCTCGCTCCCCCGGTACTGGAGACCGCCACGACCGGCGACGTGCTGGCACAAGGGATCGCCGACTACGCGGCGCGCGAGCTCTCCCAGCTCGCCATCTGCCTCCTCCCGGTCATGGAGATCGACCCACCCATCGGCGTCGCCATCACCGGCGGTCTTCTCGGGGCCGACACGCCGCTCCGCCGGCGCGTCCTCGCGCGTCTCACCGAGGAGCCGGGGCTTCAGCCGATCGAGAGCCAGGTGGACCCCGTCATGGGTGCGCTTCGGCTGGCCGCGACCTCCTGAGACCGGCTGCTCACGCGGCGCTTCTGCTCTCCCGGGCCTCCGCACGCTGCTGCAGTCTGCTGTTCCGCCTGCCGTAGAAGAAGTAGATCCCCAGCCCCAACACCAGCCACACGCCGAACCGGATCCACGTCAGTCTGGGCAGCTGCAGCATGAGGTAGAGGCAGGCGGCGATGGAGATCATCGGCGTGATTGGCACCAGCGGTGCCCGGAACGGCCGCACCCGGTTCGGCTCGGCGCGCCGGAGGACGATGACGCCGGCCGAGACCAGCACGAACGCGAACAAGGTCCCGATGTTGGTGAGGTCGACGACCTCGGCGATGTTGGCGAACGCGGCGAACGTCGCCACGAAGAGCCCGGTGATGATGGTGCCGATGTATGGTGTCTTGAACCGTGGGTGCACTCTCGCCAGGAACGGAGGCAGCAGGCCGTCGCGAGACATCGACATGAAGATCCGGGGCTGGCCCAACTGGAAGACCAGCAACACGCTGCTCATCGCGATGACCGCGCCGAGCGACACGATCAGCCGCGAGGCCGCCAGCAGTCGGGGCGAGCCGTCGGCCAGCGCGAGCGCCGTGATCATCGGCTCCGGCGTGCCCAGCTTCTGCCACGGTGCCATGCCGGTCATCACCAGCGCGAGCACGATGTACAAGACGGTGCAGACCACCAGGCTCATGATGATGCCGAACGGCATGTCGCGCGCCGGATCCCGGGCCTCCTCGGCGGCGGTGGACGTCGCATCGAAGCCGATGTAGCTGAAGAAGATGATCGCGGCCCCCGCGCTGATTCCGGCGAACCCATTGGGGGCGAAGCCACCGGTGGCCGGGTTGTTCCAGTTTTCCGGGCGGATCAGCGTGCTCCCCACCGCGCAGAAGAACAGGATGATGCCGATCTTGAGCAGCACCATCGCGTTGTTCGAATTGGCCGACTCCCGAATCCCGATGACCAGCACCACGGTCAGCGCTGCCACGATGAGAAACGCGGGCAGGTTCGCGATGAAGGGAAGGCCGAGCACCTGGGGCGCCGTGGTGAGCGCGGACGCGATGTACCGGGTGGTGGGGTCCGTCGCCCCGCCGGCGATCGCCGTGGCCGCCATGTGCGCCGACCGGTAGTCGGTAGCCAGCCAGGCGGGCACCGCCAGGCCGAAGTGCGAGAGCAGCTCCCGGAAATATCCCGACCAGCCGATCGCGACGCCGATGTTGCCGACCGCGTACTCGATGATGAGGTCCCACCCGATGATCCAGGCCACCAGCTCGCCCAGCGACGCGTAGGCGTAGGTATAGGCCGAGCCCGAGATCGGGACCATCGCGGCGAACTCGGCGTAGCACAGCGCCGCGAAGCCGCAGGTGAGCGCGGTCAACAGGAACGAGATGACGATGGCGGGACCGGCCCCCGGACGCAGAGGATCGCCGACGATGGCGGTGCCGGTGGTGGCGAAGATCCCGGCGCCGATGGTGGCCCCCACGCCGAGCGCGGTGAGGTGCCACTTCCCGAGGGAGCGCTTGAGCCCGCCGCGCTCCAGAATGTCGTCTTCGCAATCCTGCACCGATTTCCGGAGGAAAAGCCGGCTCATAGATCCTCAGTAGGGGGTGACGCGCACGAGTACACTCAGGAGCTGCTCTTCCCGGGAAGAGTGAAGGTCACGGTGGTGGTCCCCGACACCCGGGTGCCGTCGGGCGCCCGCGCGGGGGTGAATCGAAAGGCGCGCATCACCTCGTCGAACTTCCGGGCGTAGTCCCGATCGTTGATCTCGGGGTCCACCTGATAGCGCTCGACCCGTCCATCGACCCGCACCCAGAAGGTCACGTTCAGCGACGCGCCGCGAAGCTCCTTGGGCGGATTGTCGAACGGGAACGCCAGATCGCGGAGCTCCGGCGGTCGGACCGCGCCCCCCGCGCCACCGCCTCCACGCCCCGGTCCAGCGCCGTTTCCGGTTCCGGGCCCGAGCCCTGCGCCTGTCCCGCCGCCGGCGCCGCCGTGCGCCCCCGGTCCTGCCCCGGGCCCCAGGTCCGCCGCGCTCCGGGGGACTTCGCCCGGAGGGCCGGGCTTCGAGGAATCGACCGGCGGCAGGCTTGGCGGCGGCGAAATCGTGGCTTTCGCGACCACCGGATCGTGGGCCGGCGGATTGACCTGGACAGGTGGAACCCGAGTGACGGCTGGAAACGCGGGCTGCGCGGCGGTTGGGGATACCGGCGGCAGGGTAATATACGCCACGCGGTTACCTCCGCCACCGCCGCCGCCACCCCGCGGCAAGGCCGGATCGCCGGGGGCGAGGGCCGCGCTCCAGAGCCGCTCGCCCCGATGGATCAGGAGGCCCAGGAGCAGCAGGTGAAGCAGCACCGAGGCCACCAGTCCATCGTAGCGACGGTGGGAAGCCGGAAAATTCAGAGTAGGCGTGACAGGCGCGCGCGTAGATCCCTCGACAGTCGAACCGGTGCGACGTGGGCCGAAAGATAACCGGCGGCAGGCCGGGCTCTTCCGGGGAGGGACGCACCGATGGCCCTCATACGCACGCGGGGGCCGGTCTCCCGGCCCCCGCGCACCCAGCCGACCTGCTGGCCTCGTCTACTTGCCCTTGTCCGCTTCCCGCGGGGTGAAGCCGATGATCTGCACCCCGGCCCCGCGAGCCACATCCATCGCCTCGATCACGTCCTGATAGAGCCGGTTGGCGCCGGCTTTGATGAACAACAGCTTGGCCGGTCGCTGGTCGTAGATCGCATGGATCTGGGTGTCGAGCTGATCTTTGGGAACCGGCTGGCCGTTGATCGAATATCCCCCGTTGTCCGCCAGCTCGAGCACGATCTGACTGGGCGGGGTCTTGGTCGTCACCGTCTCGTCCGGCGGCGGGACCTGGACGTCCAGTGCCATGCGCGACAGCGGCTGGGTGATCATGAAGATGATCAGCAGCACGAGCAGCACGTCGATCATCGGGGTCACGTTGATGTCGGACTGGACCCCCCCGGAATTTCCGGCGCTCATCGCCATGTCACTTCTTCTCCTTCTTGTTCTTATCGGCCTGGAACAGCCCGGTGTTCTTGGGCTCGGTGATGGCGGCCATCACCCGCACCCCGGCGCGGCGCGCCGTCTCGACCGCCTCCTGCACCCTGGCGTACTTGAGCTGATTGTCGGCCTTGAAGTACAGGATCTTGTCTTCGGTGCGCGCCGCAAAGATGCCCCGGAGCTGATCCTCCAGTGTGCCGTTGGGCAGCGGGCGGCCGTTCAGGAAGTACCGGCCGGCCTGATCGATGCCCAGAACCACCTCGTTCTCTCCCTCGGGGCGCGGGTCCAGGTTCTTGCCCTTGGGGAGCGTCGCCTTGAAGCCGGCCGCGATCAGCGGCGTCACGATCATGAAGATGATCAGCAGCACCAGCATGACGTCGATCATCGGCGTCACGTTGATGTCCGCCTTGACGGCGCCGACGCCGGAGCTACCCGTGGATATGGCCACTGCCGGTCACCGCCTTCTGGGCCTGGAATTCCTTGGTGAAGATCGAACGCCCGAACTCGCTCCCCACGCTCTTGATCAGGTAGTCGATCAGTTCCTTCGAGGTGTAGGTCATCTCGACCGTGAGGTTCTCGATCTTGGTGGTGAAGTAGTTGTAGGCCCACACCGCCGGGATCGCGACCATGAGGCCGAACGCGGTGGTGATCAGCGCCTCGGCGATACCGGCCGAGATGCCCGCGAGACCGCCGGAGGCGCCCTGCGCCGCCATGCCCACGAACGCGTTCACGATACCCATCGTGGTGCCCAGGAGGCCGACGAACGGCGCCGTCGAGCCGACGGTGCCCAGCACGCCCAGCCCGCGCTTGAACTCCGCCAGCACGATCAGCATCTGGCGCTCGACCGCCCGCTCGGCCGAGTTGATGTCGGCCGCGGTGATGGTGGCGCGGTCGCGAAGCAGCGGCTTCACCTCGGCCAGCGCTTCACCCAGCACCCGGGAGACGTGGCTCTTCTTGTTCTTCTCGGCCAGAGTGATCGCCTGGTCCAGGTTCTCTTCCTGGATGGCCCGGGAGAACTGGGGAGCGAACTTGCGGGTCTCGGACTCGCTCCGTTTCAACTGGATCAGCTTGGTGAAGACGATGGTGAGGGAATAGATGGACATGATCGCCATGATGACTACGATGCCCTTGGCGAAGTTGCCCATCTGGGCCCAGAGGTGGAGAAGGTCTAGACTCATGTTGCGATGCCTCCTGGGAGAGCGCCTGGTCGGACCGCGCGCGGTCCGGCGGGAGAGGTTCTACTGGCCGTTCTTGAACGAGATTCGCTGCTGCACCAGCTGACGGACCGGCGTACCCTTGAACTTGGCCGGCTTGAACACGCCTTTCCTGATGGCCTCCTCGGCCGGGTCGACAAACGCCTGATGCGTCGTCTTGAGCACCTTGAAGGAGTTGGGTTCGGCGTGGCCCGTCGTGTCGACGACGTACTGCAGGTCCACCGCCCCCGCGATGCCGGCGCTCTGCAGCACGGGAGGATAGCGCGGCGTCGGGATGGAGATCGGCTGGACCGGGTCGTCCAGCTGCGCCTCCAGGAAGACCTCACCCGAGACCGGACCAGTGCCGCCCGCGATGCCCGCCGCGATTCCGCCCTCCACGCCCTTGCCGGTGAAGTCCTTCGGATCGAAAGGCTTCTCGTTCAGGTCGATGGGCGGAATGTCCTTGGGGATGTCGGTCGGTGCCACCACCGTCTGGAAGCCCTTGGGCGGCGGATTGGCCGACACGATCACGTCGGGTGGCGGCTGGTTGGGTGGTGGCGGCGGCGGTGGAGGTGGCTTGAGGAACACCATGGTCGTGTCGATCGGACGGTTCTTCAACGTCTCGGCGACACCTTGGGTGGCCCGGACGGCGGCGAAGATGATGCCACCGTGCACCAGGACGGACAGGACCGTCTGCCCGATGGTGCGGGTCCCCTTCTGCTTCGATTCGATCAGGTTCTCGAACACGCAACTACCTCCAGGGGAGGGTGATCGTGTCGCTAAGGTATCACCTGCTCGATAGCCGTGTCTTTGCCCCCAGATGACAATTCCGTGACAGTCGCATTACCAGTTGCGGTCTGGTCGGGTCCATACAAAACGTCGATGGCACGAAGTCGCCTGTGATATCCGTCACACTGCCTGGCCCGGCCCCTTGGGCAGGCTGACGGTAAAGAGGGTGCCGCGCCCCGGCCGGCTCTGCACCGTGATCGAGCCCCCATGTGCCTCCGCGATCCACTTGGTGATGGCGAGCCCCAGTCCGGTGCCGGGGTGCTGGCCGGTCCTGGACCGGGCGGGGTCAGCCCGCCAGAAGCGGTCGAAGATGTGCGGCAGGTCGCCGGGCGCGATCCCGATGCCGGAGTCACGGACACTGAAGCTCACTACCCCGTCCTGATCGGTCAGGCCCAGGTACACCGTGCCTCCCGGTGGGGTGTACTTGATGGCGTTAGTGACCAGGTTGAGCAGCATCTCCTGGATCCGGTGCCGGTCCACCGGCAGTCGCACCGGCCGGTCGGGCATCTCGCTGGACACCGTGATCCCGGTGCTCTCCCCCAACATCCCGGCCGTCTCGGTCACGTCGCTCAACAGGTCCCTGAGATCCGACTCCTCGACCGCCAGCGGGGCCCGCCCCTCATCGGCCCGCGCGAGCGTGAGCAGGCTCTCGACCATCTCCGTCATCTGGTTGATCTGCGCCAGGGTCTCGTCGAGGGACTGGAGGATCTCGCCTGGCGTCCCCGGGTGCACCAGGGCGCGTTCCACGCCCGCGCGCAGGACCATGAGCGGCGTCTTGAGCTCGTGACTCGCGTCGGCGGTGAAACGGTGCAGGCTGCCGAAGCTCTTCTCCAGCCGTGCCAGCATCCCATTCACGGTCAGCGCCAGGCGCGCCATCTCGTCTCCCGACCGCGGCACCGCCAGCCGCCGGTGCAGGCTCCGGCCGTCGCTGATCGCCTCGACCTCGTCCATGATCCCCTGTACCGGCCTGAGGGTCGTGCCGGCGAGCCAGTACCCGACCAGGGCGGCCCCGATGAGGATCACCGGTGCGATCAGGAGCATGGAGCGGAGCAGCTGCGCCGGTCCGAAGGTGACCTCGCGAGTGGAGGTGGCGACCAGCAGGCCGCCGATCTCCGGGCCCGCGGCCTCGACCCGCATCGCGAGAAAGCGCATGGGGCCCGCCGACGAGCCCAGGTCGAGGGTGCCGGAGTGCTTCGCGAGGCGCGCCGTACGGAGCTCCGTGGTGAGCCGCTCGAGCACGTCGGCGTTGAGGCTCCGGGCGGCCTCGGACAGGGCCAGGATCTGCCCGCTGGTGTCGGTGACGATGAGGTAGTCGCGGACGGCTTCGAGGTAGGCGCTGATGCCCGGGTCCAGCGCGGGGCTGGTCCCCGCCGTAGTCACGATCCGGCCGAGCACGTTGTAGGACTCGCTGAGCCAGCGGTTCGCCAGATCGGCTTCGAGGCCGAGGCGCTGATCGAGCTCCTGCAGGCTGGATTGCCGTCGCTCGAGATACAGCAGCGTGCCGAAGGCCACCACGGTCACGCCGAGCGCCACGGTGTACCAGATCGTGAGCCGGCTCCGGATGGTGGTCATGTCACGCCTTCACGACGTACCCCACGCCGCGCACCGTGTGGACCAGCTTCTGCGCCTGTCCCGAGTCGACCTTCTTGCGCAATCGATTGATGACCACGTCGACGATGTTGGTGCCGGGATCAAAGTGATAGTCCCAGGCATACTCGGTGATCAGGGTGCGGGACATCACCCGCCCGGCGTGCCGCATGAGGTACTCGAGAACGGTGTACTCCTTGGGCGTGAGATCGATCGGCGTGCCGGCCCGGCGCACCTCGCGGGTCGCGCTGTCCAGCTCGAGGTCACCGACCCGGAGCAGCGGGTCCCGGATCTCCTTGGGCCGCCGGCCCAGGGCCTCCACCCGGGCCAGCAGCTCCTCGAAGGCGAACGGCTTGGTCACGTAGTCGTCGGCCCCGGAGCGGAGCGCCTGCACCTTGAAATCGACGGCGTCCTGGGCGGTGAGCACCAGAATGGGCGTGGTGGTGCCGCGATCCCTGAGCATGCGGAGCACCTCGAGCCCGCTCATGCCGGGCAGCCTGAGATCGAGGACGATCAGGTCGTAGCGCCCGCCCGAGGCCAGCCGGAGGCCCTCCATGCCGTCGTCCACCAGGTCGGCATGGTAGCCCTGCTCGTCCAGGCCGCGCTTGACGTACTGGCCGACGGTCCGGTCGTCCTCCACGACCAGGATCTTCATGCCTGCCGCGCCGGCAGGCGCACGCGGAAGGTGGCTCCCCGGCCGGGCGCGCTGTCCACCTCGATCCGGCCGCGATGGTCCTCCACGATGCCGTAGCAGATGGAGAGCCCCAGCCCGGTGCCGCGGCCGGGTGGCTTGGTGGTGTAGAACGGCTCGAAGATCTTGCTCTGCTCGTCCCGGGGGATCCCGATACCGGTGTCCTGGACCTCCAGCACGATGTCCTCAGGCCGGAGCCGGTCACGGCCGGTGCTGAGCGTGAGCTGGCCCGACTGCTCCATGGCGTCCATCGCGTTCAGCATGAGCGCCATGAGCACCTGGGTCAGCTGCTCGGCATTTCCGGTGACCGCCGGCAGCTCGGGATCGAGCCGCTCCACCACCTGGAAGCGTTTGAACCGCTGGTGGTGTCTCAGCAGGGAGAGCGCGTCCGCCACCAGCGCGTTGAGCGACACCGCGGCCTTGGCCTTGCTCTTGGGCCGGCTGAAGTCGAGCAGGCCGTCCACGATCCCGCTGCAGCGGTCGACCTCCTTGTCGATGATCTCCAGATACTCGGCGACGGGGCTCGCGACCCCCGGAGAGAGGGGCTCGAGCCGTCCCTGGATGGCGGCGACGCAGGCGCTGATCGTGGCGAGCGGGTTGTTGATCTCGTGCATGACCCCGGCGGCGAGCTGGCCGATGGCGGCCAGCTTCTCGCTTTGCATGATGCGGGCTTGGATTCCGTGCCAGTCGGTCACATCCTCGCCGATGGTGATCACGTGAGTGATCTCGTCGCCGTCCAGGCGCATCGGGATCTTGCTCAGCCGGTAGAATCTGGATTGGTCGCCCAGACCGACCTCCAGCGTGCTCTGCTGGATCTCGCCGGTCTGGAAGACGCGGTCCAGCTCGGTGCGGAGCCGCTCGGGGTCCTGCCGGGTGAGCACGTCGAAGATTCGGCGGCCGACCACCACCTCCCGGCGGAGGCCCTGGGTGCCGGTCTCCCGCTTGCGATTCCAGGTCTGGATCCGGTAGTCGCGGTCCACCACGTAGAGCCCCAGCGGGAGGGTATCGATGATGAGGCTGGTGAAGCGGCGGTTCTCTTCGATCTCCCGGGATTGCGCGGCCACTTCGCCCGCCAGATCGGTGGACAGCTCGGACGAGGCCACGTACGGCGTCAGGAAATCGGCGACGATCTGCAGCACGTCGAGCCCGGCGCCCCCATCGAGGCGCGCCGTGAGCAGCCCCAGCCGGACCCCATCCTGCTCCAGCGGGACCTGGTGAAGGGACGGCTGGTGCGGCATCCCATCGAGCGAATCGAGCGCCATCCCCGACCGGGGCAGCGCCGGAGCCGAGACGGCCCGAAATACGGTCGCACCCGGGCCGCGGAACCAGAGGGTCACCTGTCGAGCGGGGATGCCCACGCGGAGCGCCTCGGTGACCGCCTCCAGCGTCGGCTCGATCCTGAGCCCCGCGCTGAGCAGCTTGGCGATCGAGGCGAGCAGGCGCAGCGAGCCCTGCTCACCGCCGCTCACGGGCGCCTCCGCGCGCGCTGGCGGTGGCGGCGGCGCTGAGAATCCGCCACTCCCCCTCGATCCGCCGGCAGACCAGATGCTCGATCCAATCCCCCTCCACGACCTCCCCGGCGATCGGCAGCCGGCGACGGGTCGTCATCCACACCCCGGCCAGATCGCCCTCCTGGCGAAAGTCGGCGCGGAGCACCCGAACGTCGAACCGCTGCAGGCCAAGGCCCTCCAGTCTCCGGGCGATCGCGCCGAGCGCGAAGTCGATCGGCACCGCCTGGTGGACACTGGCCGTGATCGGGACCAGCGGCCCCGAGTAGCTCGCGTCGCTCCAGAACAGGGCCCGCGCCGCGCTCCAGTCCCGCTCCGAGAAGGTCCGGGCATACCCGGAGACCAGCGACTGCACGGCCTCCTCGTCCTGCCGGCTGCCGGTCGGTGTATGATCCTCGATGCGACAGCCCAGGACGGCGAGCAGGCCGGCGCAGAGCGCCGCGCGATGCAGACGGCTCATCGGGATCCTTGGATGGTGGGCTGACAGCGGGGCGCGATAACGGTCGAGAACTACGGCTCCAGCATCCGGAGCTTCGCCAGCAGCTCCGCGTTCTCTCGCCGGTCGCCGGTCGAGTCCTCGGCGAAGGTCCAACGCACGGTCCCGGTCGCGTCCACCAGAACGTAAGCCCGGTTGGAGAAGAACTTGTCCTCCAGCAGGGTGCCGTACCTCCGACTCACCTCCCGCTTGAAGTCGCTCAGGAGATCGAGCCCGATCCGCTCCTTGGCCTTGAACTCCTTGAGGGTCGGGATCGAGTCGACGCTGATCGGCAGGACCTCGGTCTGAGCGCTCCGGAACTGCTCGTAGTCCTCGGTGAAAGCGCCCATCTCCCTGGTACAGACGCTGGTGAACGCGAGGGGGAAGAACGCCAGCAGCACGTTCTTCCCCCGGAGCTTGGAGAGGGTGACCTCGGTTCCCGAGGTGGAGGAGAGGGTGAAGTCCGGGGCGGGCGTCCCGACAGCCGGCAGCGACCCCACCCTCAGCGCCGAGCCGTTTCGTAGCGCCGGGCCACCTGCTCGTAGCGCTTCCCCACCTCGCTCCAGTTCACCACGTTCCACCACGCCGCCACGTAGTCGGGCCGCCGGTTCTGGTACTTGAGGTAATAGGCGTGCTCCCAGACGTCGCAGCCGAGGATGGGGAGCTTGCCGGTCATCAGCGGCGAGTCCTGGTTGGCGGTGCTCTCGATGGCCAGAGTCCCGCTCCGGTCGAGCGTGAGCCAGGCCCATCCACTGCCGAACCGGCCGGCGCAGGCCTTGGCGAACTGTTCCTTGAACTGGGTGAATCCGCCGAAGGCCTTGCCGATTTGGTCGGCCAGCGCGCCGGTCGGCTCCTTGGCGCCGCCGGGAGCCATGATCTCCCAGAAGAAGGTATGGTTGACGTGCCCGCCACCGTTGTTCCGCACCGGCGTCCTGATGGCCTCGGGCAGCGCGTCGATGTTGGCGACCAGCTCCTCGACCGACTTCTTCTGCAGATCCGCATGCGGCTCCAGTGCCGCATTCAGGTTGTTGACGTAAGTGCCATGGTGCTTGTCGTGGTGAATCCGCATCGTCTGTTCGTCGATGTGCGGCTCGAGGGCCTTGTAGTCGTAGGGGAGGGGGGGAAGGGTGAATGCCATGACCGACTCCTCGCGAAAAAGCTGCAGAATCCGAATGACCTATCCGCCTCAAGGCGCGAAATATGGGTCTGGCCCGAAGGGGGGTCAACGAGGCTCCCGGACGCGCGGGACTCTGGATCGCATTTTGCACTGGCGCCCACGCAAACGCAGACCGATCCGGCGGCGAGATCCCGCCCCTCACGCTCGCGGCAGTACAGACCGATAACAGAAGCTCGCGAATCCATGTACGAATTGACCGGGTGAAACGCAACCCGTGCAGGTTATCTGCAAGGCAGGTCTGCCCCTGTCGATCCGAACCCTCGCGCCACCCGTAAGCCGAAGGGATCTGAGCCCGTGACCGTCGCCCTCGAACCGAGTCTGCCTACCGCCACCGAGCCCCAGATTCAAGAGACCCACGGCCGGCGCCTGCGGCTTCCCAAAAGAAAGCTCTGGCGCCCCGCGTCCGAGCTCGCCGTCGACCTCGGCACCGCCAACACGCTGGTGCTGGTGAAGGGCGAGGGAGTGGTGCTGAACGAGCCCTCGGTGGCCGCGGTCGACCAGGCGACCGGGAACATCATGGGGATCGGCCTCGAGGCGAAGCGGATGCTGGGGCGGACACCCGAAGGCATTCTGGCCGTCCGTCCCATGAAGGACGGGGTGATCGCCAATTTCGACGTCGCGGAGAAGATGCTGCGGCACTTCCTGCGGCTGGTCATCGACCGCACGATCATCAAGGTCAAGCCGACCGTGATCGTGTGCGTTCCCTCCGGCATCACCGAAGTCGAACGCCGCGCGGTCCGGGACTCGGCCCGCTCGGCCGGGGTCAAGCGGTTGCTCATGGTGGCGGAGCCGATGGCAGCCGCGATCGGGGTAGGCCTGCCGGTGGAGACGCCGGTGGGCAGCATGGTCATCGACATCGGCGGCGGGACGACCAATGTCGCGGTCATCGCGCTCTCCGGCATCGTCTGCGACGCGTCGATCCGGACCGGCGGGGACGAGCTGGATCAGGCCATCGTCCAGTTCATGCGCAAGACCTACAGCCTGCTCATCGGCGAGCCGACCGCGGAGCGGATCAAGATCCGGCTGGGCTCCGCGGTGCCGCTGCATCCCGAGGAGGAGATGGACGTCAAGGGCCGGGACCTCGTCTCGGGGCTTCCCAAGACCGTTCGGGTCGACTCGGGTGGCGTCCGTGACGCTATTCAGGAGCCGATCTCCCGGATCGTGAACGCCGTCCGCCGAGCCCTGGAGATGACCCCGCCGGAGCTCGCGAGCGACATCCTGGAACATGGCATCGTGCTGACCGGTGGAGGCTCGCTCATCCGGGGACTGGCACAGCTCCTCATGGACGAGACCGGCCTCCCGGTGCGCGTCGATGAGGACCCGCTCACCTCGGTGGTCCGGGGCACCGGCCGCATCCTGGATGACTACACCCGTTATGGGAACGTCCTGACGACCTGAGCCGCTCGCCGGGATTCATTGCCCGGCGGATTCCCTCCACGCACCCGCGGCGGCGTCCGGTCGGACACCGTTTCCGGTGCGTGGTTTCTTGTGGGGACCGGACCACACATGTGGGTTGTGCCCTGCCCGCCAAGCCGGTTGGCCGCGGCAGAGAGGTGTCATCTTCTCGGCCAGCTCCACCACTGCACGGTGGCGCAGGCCAATGACTTGACCGAAGCTTGCAGTCCCACCTGGATGGCGCGGGGTGAGCTGGCATATGACTGGCACTCATGAAGATACGTCGGTCCACCCCAAGGAGCGTCCGATGCATTCGCCGCGACTCTTCATGCTGACGCTGGGCGCGCTCGCGCTCGGTGCCTCCACCGGGCCGGCAACGACGACGCCGCCCGAACCGGCCGTCCCACCCGCCCAGTCGACCCCGGACCGGTGACCATGGACCACCTCGCGCAGGTCCTGCTGATCGAGGATGAGCCGCTCGACCGGGAGCTGGTCCAGGAGCTCGTGGCGCTCAAGGGTCGCGGCCGCATCCGGATCACTGAAGCAGGCGATCTGTCGGCTGGCCTGGCTCTCCTGGCGAGCCGAGCCTTCGATCTGGTGATGCTGGACACCAGGCTGCCGGAGGTATCCGCCCTGAGCGCGCTCCGCGCCGTGTCGGAGCAGGCGCCGCACACCCCCATCCTGCCGCACCCCACGTTCATCACTCCGCAGGTCCGCCACGCGGCCCGCCAACGGGGCGCATTCGATGTGGCAACGCGGGGCGACTTGAGCG
The DNA here is from genome assembly GCA_045803515.1 of Gemmatimonadales bacterium. Taxonomy (GTDB): domain Bacteria; phylum Gemmatimonadota; class Gemmatimonadetes; order Gemmatimonadales; family GWC2-71-9; genus CAVVWJ01. The sequence continues at coordinate 3,240 of JBJMOX010000295.1, read as the reverse complement.
CCATGTGGAACGCCCTGGAGAATCTGCTGAGCCTCGCACGCGAGGCCCGGATGGCGAACCGGGTGGCGAGCTAGCAGGGGCTCAGGCGAGAAGGCGCCCGACAGTCGCCGCGGTAAGCAGGCTCCCGACCAGTTCGCAGAGCTGCTCGGCCGCGAACGGCTTCTGCAGAATCGGTCCAGGGAGATAGGCTGCCCGGTACTTCGGCAAGTGGCCGGTCATGAAGATCACGGGCACCGCGGGATACCGCCGGGCCAGACTTCGCGCCAGCTCCTCCCCGTCCACGCCGGCCATCTCCAGGTCGGTAATCGCGATCGCCGGCAACGTCCTCAATCCTTCCAGAATGGTGATCGCGCTCTGTCCGTCCGCCGCGCTACGGACATCGTAGCCGCGGTCCGTGAGCGTCCGAGCCATCATCAGCCGGATGGCGGGCTCGTCATCGACCAGCAGGATGAGTGGGCGATCAGAGGACTCACTGACCGGGACGGACATGGGAGCTCGTTCGGGGCAGGATCGGTGGGGGTGTCCGAATCTAGCATCCCTGCGGCAACGCGAACAGGGAGTGAGCCGGCCCCGGACGGGTCCCCCACTCTCACTGCGACAGCAGCACCGTTTGTGCAACCGACGGCACCCCTTGGTCGTTCAGAATGAAGAGCAGGTAGGGTGCAGGGGGAGCAATGCGTCCCGACGCGGGGGGCGTGACGGTCAGGCTCTGCCCGTCGGCTGCCTTCTCAAAAGCGAGTGTGTTCAGCCGCTGACCTGCATCAAAGGCGTGCGTGGTCGACGTGAGCCGGATCATCGTCACTTTCGTGGTCGAAGCCCCATCGGGGGTCTGCACTGTGAAGGGGGTGCCGTAGTGAATGGCGTCTGAGCCGAGCGTGTAAGTCGGACGCTGCCCCTTGAAGAGGTACGGAGGCGAGAAGATCTCATACGAGTACTGTTGCGTCACGCCACCGCCATCCCCGCTCCCGGTGGAAAACACTCTGCCGTCCGGCAGCAATGCCGTGGTCGAGTGATACACCCGCACGACGCTCGCATTGGCCCAGGTGGTCCACTGATTGGTGGCGCGATTGTAGTTCTCCGCGGCGAACACCGCGCCGCTCTCGTCGGTAGCGCCGCAGGCGCTCGTCCCGCCCGTCACCAGGACCGTGCCGTCGGGCAGGATCGTCGCGTTGGTCTGACGGCGACGAAATGCCATGGAAGCCACTGCGGTCCATGTCGGAGCCGCAGCGTTTAAATCGACCATCTCGGCGGTGTTCTGCGGGAGGGCAGGGCAAGTATGGCCCCCACCACCCACATACAGGACTTTGCCATCCAGCATCACCGCCGAACCGTATTGCCGGTTCGCGACCACCCTTGAAGGCGCCGAACTCCAGGCGCCGCTGCCGTTCGGATCCAAGTAGCGGGGAGCACCCTCTCCCGCGTAATAAATCCACCCATTCTTCGGTTCGAGGAACGCACGCGGGTATATCGGGACCGACAACTGCGCCGCGGTCAGGGTCGTCCAACTCACGCCATTGTACCGCTCCGGATAGGAGGCGTTGAGCCCAGGCTCTTGGGTTCCGGAGATCGCGACGACATCCCCATTGTCCAGTTCAACCAACGTCGGATACCAGCGAGCATAGGTCATGGATCCGGTCGCAGACCAGGACAATCCATCAAAGATGCTGCTCTGCTTGAGGCCATAGCCATTGCCACCGGCGGTGGCTGTCTGATAGTGTCCGCCAGCGACGAGCAGCCGGCCGTCCGCGAGCAAGGTATGGCCGCTGCAGAAAAGCTCGCACGTCGTGGGGCTGGAGCAGGTGTTGTTCACAACCTCGGTGAAGCTGCCGTCCCCCGCATTCCACGTCTGGGGCTCACCACCGTGGCCCCAGAGCAGGAGGTTCCCGCCGCTGAGACGGCTCAGATGAAGCCCGATGACGGTCATGGATGTCGGCGGATCCCACTTCCCCACCATGGCTTCGGAGCCGGGCGGAGCGACGAACGTTGCCTTGACTGAGCGATCCGCACTCATAGTGAGAGCACAGAGTCCTGTACCGCTGCAGGCGCCGCTCCAACTATCGAAGGTGCCATTGGTGGCGCTGGCGGCAAGGGTCACAGACGTGCCGCTCGAATAGCTCGCCCGGCAGGTGCCGCTCGCGGCGGTCCCCAGGATGATGGTGCAATCGATAGTCGGGCTGAGCCCCACCTGACTCTTTACCGTTCCGCTCCCGCTCCCGCCCCCAGATACGATGAGGAGGTACGAGGGTACACCAGAGCCCGAGAAACTCGCCTGGACGCTCCGCGCCTGAGTCATAACTACCTTGCAGGTGGTCGCCGTGCCGGTACACGCTCCACTCCAGCCGGTGAACGTGTTGCCTGGAACATCCGGAGTGGCCTTCAGCTCGATGCTCGTCTTCCAGGGATACGTCGCGGTGCACTTGCTCGGATCTTCCCGGGCCCCCACGATGATGTGGCATTCGAACGACGGAGCCTCGGGGGTGCTGGTAGCTGTTGCCATCACACGGCCGCTGCCGGTGCCCGCGCCAGTCACCGAGAGCGTCTTGTCCAGCTTTGCTCGGCCGAAGGCTGGGCCGGTCGGCTCGGCCGTTTCCTCCTGGCAGGCGTGGAGCAAGAGAGCGGCCGTGAGGAGAAGGAGCGTGAAGAGCACGGGCACAATAAGGTTCAGGCGGCGCACAGCGACTCCGCAAACCGATGGACTCTAATGTGGGAGGGGAGCTGATGAATGAGACTGTCCGAGGAGTAGCACGTGCGGTTGCTACAGGAGCCGACGAGTGAGCACTCGAGAGGTCGGAGTGGGCGCGCTGACCACCGAACAGCCGTGCACATCTGGGGCGAATCGCCGATATTGAGGCGGGTGAAGGCGGCGCCGGGTGCTGACTTCGCGACCTCGGCAGTGCGTGGGAGAGGGTACGGCGCGGTACCAGACGCGTCAAGAGCGCCGGCGTGGAGCGACCGACTACAGCAGTTGAAATCCTCTCTATGCCTTCCTCTCATCGTCTGGGAGCTGATCCCGATCGCCGAAGCCCTCTATCGCCGGCCCGACTCTCCAAGGGATTGGCGTTTTCGCATGACGAGCCAGAGTTGAAGGACCTTTACCTCGCGCTCCTTGCCTCCTCCATGGATGCACGCACAGCGGTTATGGCCCATCCCGCATTTTCAGAGGGTGTTCGACAGCTCACGTCCGAAGAGGCTCGCTTGCTGCGAGGTGTGCTTGCTCAGGGTCTAATTCCCGCCGCAGAG
>JBJMOX010000294.1:0-4565 GCA_045803515.1 Gemmatimonadales bacterium | reverse complement strand
TGCTCATAGAGGAACCGCACCAGCGCCGGCATTTCCCCCACACTCCCATAGGTCTTTCCATTGACCGTGATGGAGGAGTTCTGGATCCCGATCACGTTCCCTGCCCCGCCGCGCTCGAGCACATCGGGAATGCCGTCGTGGTCAGCGTCCGCAAGCTGAGCGAGCGCCTGCTGGTAGACCTTTCTCACATCTTCCGGCATCGCCTCGGCGCTGGCGTACTCCTGCCCGTTGAACATGATGCGGGTTGTCATGGCCTTCTCCTCACGCGACTCACGCTCAGGACGACTGCCGCGGCGGCCGGCCGGCGCGAAGCAGAACAGCGATCACCAGCATTACGACGCAGAAGATCGAAAGGAGCAGCACGATCTTGACCCCGAGCGTCGCCATCTGGTCCCGTGGGATGACGTCGAGAACGACGAGGGCGGCGAGCAGGCCGAGCAGAACGACCGCAAGGACGGCGGCCAGGCGCAGGAGCTGGGGAAGCACGCGATCCATGAGTGAGCACCCCCGGTCGGGATGTCACAACATGCATCGCCGGACCGGATCCGTCGAGAGCTACGGCTCGACGATCACTCGCCCATGGACGATCACTCGCCCATGCATGAAGGGATGCGGAGTACAATGGTAGGCGTAGGTCCCCGGTCGATCGAAGACCCGCTCGAAGCTCTTGCCGGGATCGATGAGACCGGAGTCGAAGCCGCCGTTATCGGCCGTCACCGAGTGCTGCACCTGGTCCGCATTCACCCAGCTGACCCTGGTGCCGGCGCGGACCCGGAGCTCCGCCGGGGTAAACGCCAGGTTGACGACGCGAACCGTCGTGCCGCTCGCCCGGCTCCTGGCAGTATCCGCCACCGCGGCCGGCTTGGCCCGGTGGCCGAAGTAGCGGGCCAGCGTGAAGGGGATGGTGAACTCGAACCCGGCCATGTGGGCGCCCCGCACCCCGCGGGAGGCGCCCTCGATGGAGCCGCTCTGGGTATTGGTGACCTGGATGGAAAACGAGTGCGGACTGTAGGGGATCCTGAGCTGCGCCCCGGCACCCCAGGCCGTGACCCCGGTGACATCATCGGGCGCGTTGGCCAGAGCGAACACGTCGCCCGCGAGACTCAACCAGCTGGTGACCCGGAGCACGACGCCGCCACCGGCACCCCAGAGCGAGCGCTGCACATCGTACCCCGACGAGATCCCCCGCACAGTCCCCAACAGGCGCACGGGTCCGACGCGCCGGCCGACGGTCAGCTCGCCGTCGGCGCTCTTGGGCGCAAAGTTGTAGCCGGCGGCGAGACTCACGTCCAGGGGACTGCCCGCCGTTTCCCGGAGGACCGGCCGCCGGAGGGTGAGCTGATACTCGTTGGGAATTCCGGTGAAGACCGTCGAGTTGGTGGCGTAGTCGAGCCCGAGGTTCACTCCGTATGGAAGGCCGGTGGCGAAGTGGAAGTTGGGAAAGCTGGTCACCTTCCTGGCGGGCGGTGGGCTCACCTCGAACCGGTGCAGGAAGTTGAACTGGATGATGCCGACCGGCACCGTCCAGCCATCATCGAGATTGGGCGTGCGGTCGACCACCGACTGCGCGCTCGCCAGCCGCGGGGCCGACGCGAGCAGCAGTGTGGCAACGGCCAGATGGGGCCTCGCGGGCTTCCACATCGTCACCTCGTCAACCGGGAGTGGACCCGCCGACGCCGAGCTATGGCGTGACCGTCAAGCTCCCCTTCATGAAGGGATGAAGACGGCAGAAATAGGTGTACGTACCCGGGGCGCCGGCCGTGAGCTGGAACGTCGCCCCTTGACCGAACACCCCGGAATCGAAGGCATCGTTGTCCGCCGAGACGGTATGGGAGACGTCGTCCATGTTGGTCCAGGTGACGGTGTCACCCGACTGGACGCTGAGCGACGCCGGTACGAAGGCGAAATTGGCCACGCTGACGGCTTTGCCGGCGGGCCCCGGGGCCGGCCCGGTGGCCGGCCGGTCGCTGAAGCAGCCCAGCAGGCCGCCCAGGCCAACGGCGAGACTCCATGCCCTGAGGATACGGCGTGGCACGCTGCCTCGGCGACTCCGCTATTGGACCACGATCCGTCCGGTCATTGCATCCCCGTGGACGACGCAGTTATAGGTGTAGGTGCCGGGGGTAGTGAACGTAAAGGTGTACGTCTTCCCGTCGCCACTCAGGGTCGTGCTGCTGGTGAAGCTGGGCGACCCCTCCGATTGAACACTATGCGGGGTCGACCCCGTGTTGGTCCAGGTCCAGGTAACCGTGGTGCCCACCGCAACCGTGTCGATGGCCGGATTCTGGGTACTGTTGTTGCCGCTCTTGAAGAAAATGTTTCCGACTGTGACGGTGCCTGGGTTACCACCGCCGCCGTTGTTGGGCTCGTTATTATCGCCGGAGCACGCGGCCGCCGCGGCCGCGACCAGGATCAGAAGCCAGTTGAGCTGGGAACGCATTTCGTTTCCTCCGTGAGGGGCATGGCTCGCAGACACGGTCCCCCTGGTCTCGGCCGAGCCTGGAGATGCAACCTTATTTGTTGTCACAGACCTGGTCAAGAGGCCTGTGATAACAGATGTTGTCAGCGTGCGTCCTACGGGATAGCTTGTCGCCGGTGCCGAATCCAGATCACCAGCCCTGAGAGCCATGCGCCGCCTTCGCCAATCCATCAAGCAGCGGAAGCCCTTCGAGAGCCTGGAGCAGGAGGTCTTCCTCGAGGTGCTGCGGACCGGGTACGCCCTGATCCAGGACCTGGTCGACCTGCTGCGGCCCTACGACCTGACCCAGCCGCAGTACAACGTGCTGCGCATCCTCCGGGGCGCCGGCCCCGCCGGGCTTCCCACCGGAGAGGTGGGCGAGCGGATGGTGGTCAGCCGGGAGCCGGACGTCACCCGGCTGCTCCTCAGGATGGAGGCACACGGGCTGGTCGAGCGCGAACGGCGGTCGGATAACCGGCGGTACGTGACCGCGCGGATCACCCGGAAGGGCCTTCGTCTCCTCAAAGTCTTGGACGAGCCCATCCGGCAGATGCATGCCAGACAGTTGCAGCACATGAGCCGGCGCGAGCTCGATCTGCTGGCCGGTCTGCTGGAGCGGGCGCGCCGGGAAGACGCGGCGGACCGCGGCGGCGCGGACGGCTCCTGACGCGCCAGAGCACCTCTCCCCTCAGCTTCGATCCCCGTCCCTCGACTGGCCTACCCCGCCCGGGCATCTTCCGATGCAGGAATCCGGGCCGCTTCGCAGCTATCCTCCCAAGGAATGATGCCCGACACTCGACTGATCGGCAGGCCGGCGAGAGATACCCCCGCGGAGCTCAAGTCCAGCCCCGGGCGCCCCCGCCGCCTGCCTGACGACCTGCTGCGCCAGGCCTCGCGCCGCCTCGGGATCATGGCCCTGATCGCGGCGGCGCTCTGGATCCTCGCGCCCACGCTGGGACATCTCGCGTTCCGCGCCACCAACCCTGGGGACCCCGAGTGGGCGCGACTGCACGCCAACGACGCGGTCGCGGCGATCGGTTGCGCGGGCTCCGTGGGCCTGTACTTCTATCTCCGCGCCCGCGATTGGGACCCCGGGTTCGTCATCAACCTGAGCCTCTGGTATCTGGTCGCCTCGGCGTTCGGCATCGGCGTGGTCATGCACTCGACCCCGATGGTCCGGGGGATGCTGATGGTGAGTCCGACGATTACCTACACCGCCCCAGTCATGCTGATCTTCGCGGCGATCGTCCCAGTACCGCCCTGGAAGATGCTGGTGGCCGGCTTTCTGGCCGCGTCCATGGATCCCCTCGGCATGGTGGTGTGGAAGGCGGTGGGACGGATCGACTACGGTCCGTTGAGCAACGTCCTGGTGATGCACTACCCCAACTACTTGCTGCTCGGCGTCGCCGTGGTGATCTCCCAGGTGGTCACCCGGCTCGGTCAGCAGGTGGCCAAAGAGCGGGAGCTGGGCAGCTACCGTCTGGGCGAGCTGCTCGGGCGCGGCGGTATGGGAGAGGTGTACCAGGCGACCCACCGCATGCTCGCCCGACCGGCGGCGATCAAGCTGATCCGGCCCGAGGTGCTCGCGGCCGGCGACCGGGAGACCAACCAGATGGCCATCGCCCGGTTCCGGCGAGAGGCCCAGGCCGCGGCCAACCTGCGATCGCCGCACACGGTCGAGCTCTACGACTTCGGGGTGACCGAGGACGAGAGGCTCTACTTCGTCATGGAGTTTCTGGAGGGAATGGATCTCGAGTCGCTGGTCGGTCAGCACGGCCCGGTGCCCGGACGACGGGTGGTTCACATCCTGCGGCAGGTCTGCGAGTCGCTGGCGGAAGCCCACGCCGGCGGCCTGGTGCACCGGGATATCAAGCCGGCCAACATCCACGTGGGCCGGGTCGGGCTGCGCTACGACTTCGTCAAGGTACTCGACTTCGGGCTGGTCAAGTCGGTGGCCGGCGGGAACGACGAGAACTCGCTCGCGACCGCGGCCGGGCTCACCCCGGGGACGCCGGCGTACATGGCACCGGAGATGGCGCTGGGTGAAAGGATCGATGGCCGGGCGGACCTCTACGCCTTGGGCTGCGTCGCCTACTTTCTGCTCACC
>JBJMOX010000034.1:0-9523 GCA_045803515.1 Gemmatimonadales bacterium | reverse complement strand
CGTGAACCGCAGCGACCGGGTCTGCTTCCCGCCCCCACGCTTGGTGGGACGGAGTCCGCCCGCGAAGCGGCTGAGATCGAGCACCTCCACCCGGATCGGCGTCGCCCAGAGATCACGGTAGTGCTTGCCGAAGAAAAGCGTGTGCAGGCCGCCCGCCCGGTAGCGGGCGCCGGGGGTGATCACGACCGTGTCGGAGGACGCTCCCGCCGCGCCCGCCCTGTCCTGGGCCGCGAGCGGAGAAGCCAGCAACGACGCCAGAACGAAGAACCCTGCCGTGACTCGCGCTCCGGTCACCCGACCCATATCGTCTCCTCTTCCGCCGGCGTGCGTGCTCTCGAAAGCGCCCATCCCTGTGCGCTGGCGGGGTCGCCCACAGGGAGGCTGACCGATTGATGGTAGGTGCCGTCCGGGCCGAGCTCCCAGGCTGAGGGATCGGCCAGCTCCCGGGAGAGGATCCGGTCGAGCCGCCGGGCGCACGCGGGATCGAGCACAGTGGTGACAACTTCCACCCGGCGGCGAAGGTTCCGTGACCGCCAATCGGCCGAGCCGATCAGATACTCGTCCGCCCCGCCGTTCCCGAAATGATAGATCCGGGCGTGCTCGAGGAACCGGCCCATGATGCTCCGGACGCGGATGCGCTCGGAGAGTCCCGCTGCCCCGGGCTTGAGGACGCAGATGCCTCGGATCACCAGATCGATCTCCACCCCGGCCGCCGACGCGGCGTAGAGCGCACGGATGATCTCCGGGTCGTCGAGCCCGTTGAGTTTGGCCCTGATCCGCCCCTTTGCGCCAGCGCGAGCCCGCTCCACCTCACGACCGATCCGCTCCAGCAGGCCCGGGAGCAGGTGCTGGGGCGCCACCAGGAGCCGGCGGAGCCTGGCCGTCGGCGGGCGCGAGGTGCCGGTCAACTGATTGAAGAAATCGTTGAGATCGTCGGCCATCTCGGGATCCGCAGTGAACAGGCCCAGGTCGGTATAGGCCCGGGCGGTGGCGGGGTTGTAGTTGCCCGTGCCGACGTGGACGTAGCGGCGGATCTGATTGTCCTCGCGCCGGACGACGAGTGCCACCTTCGCGTGGTTCTTGAGCCCGACCAGTCCGTACACCACCTGCGCGCCGGCCTGCTCGAGCTGCTTCACCCAGGTGATGTTGCGGGCCTCCTCGAAGCTGGCCTTGAGCTCGATGAAGACGGCCACCTCCTTCCCCGACCGCGCGGCCCGGACCAGCGCGTCCACCACCGGCGACCGCTCACCCGCGCGGTAGAGCGTCAGCTTGATCGCCAGCACCGATGGGTCGTCCGCCGCCTGTGCCAGGAAGCGGAGCACCGTGGCGGAGAAGTCCTCGTACGGGTGATGCACCAGCAGGTCGCTGGCCCTGATGCGGCTCCACGGCGAAGACTCGGCGCGCAGCGGGTCGGCGGCGGCCAGTGGAGGAAAGCTCCCGTCCGCCAGCGGAAGCGTTGCGAGCTGCCGGAGATCGCCCGGCGCCATGAAGCCGGTCACCTCGTGCACGACCAGGCCGCCCAGCGTCGCCATGCCGCGCCCGGCCTCGAAGCGGAGCTCCTGGGTCAGCATCTCGCGCAGCAGGGTCGACGAGCTCTGCTGGATCTCCAGTCGCACGACCGGATTGAGCGCCCGCTGCTCCAGCTCCTCCTCGATGGCCTGGAGCAGATCGCCCGCTCCGACTTCGTCCAGGCCGAAATCGCCCTTGCGGGTGACCCGGAAGAGCGCGGCTTCCTCGACCGATCGGTCGGGATACAGCATCGGGAGATTGGCCCGGACGATCTCCTCGACTGGGATCAGGTCGTGCGGGTCGGCCAGCTCGACGAATCGCGGGAGTGCCGCCGGGAGCTTCAGATAGGCGAAGTGAGCCGGTCCGGTCCCCTGGCTCTGCACGATGATCGCCAGCGAGAGGGTGAGCGCCGGGATCACCGGAAAGGGATGCCCCGGACTCACGGTGATGGCGCGAGGGGTAAGGATGGGGAAGAACTCCCGGCGGAACCGGAGACGGAGCGAATCCTGCTCACCCGGGTCGAGATCGTCCCATCGTCGAATCCGATAGCCGTGTCCGGCCAGCCGCTCGAGGCAATCGGTGATGCAGCGCTGCTGCCGCGCGAGCAGCGCCTGTACCCGGGCACCGTCCACCTCGCGCCCGATTCCCATGTAGAACTCGTCCAGGTTGGCGCTCAGGATCGACAGGTAGCGCAGCCGCTCCAGCAGCGGCGTCCGAACGTCCTCGGCGAGGGCGAGTACCCGGGCATCGAACTCGAGCAGGCTGCGGTGAGGGTCGAGCAGATCGCCCGGTCGCGGCACGACGTCCGGCTCGGGCGGGAGCGCGGCTCCGGCGTCGGTGGAGTCCCATTCCGGGAACAGCGCGGAACGGGCGGCCACGCCCAGCGCGGCGAGCGTCGCCGGATGACGTAGCGTGGAGGTGCGCACCCGCTGGACAAGATCGGCCAGCGGGACCCACTCGATGTCCCGGCCCGGTGGCAGCAGCCCGCGGCGCACCCGCCGCACCAGCCACACCTCGATCCCGGGCCGATCGATCGAGGGAGGAGCCATGCCGAGGGAGACGACCTCACCCACATGGGTCCCGAACCACTCGGCAAGCCCGTGCCGGACGGCCTGTTCCCCGGCGCCGTCGCTGATGGGGAACTGTTCCCCTTCGCCGTCCCGCACCAGCGCGATCTGCCCCTCGTCGAGCACGATCAGCGCGATCGACCGCCCGGAATCGAGGTCCCGGATCACGCTCTCCCGGTCCATCTGCCGGAGCAGGGCCAGTGCCCGCATCAGCTTGGTCTGGAGCATGGGCCGGAGGCCGTGCACCTGTTCGAGCTCGCGCGCCAGTTGCTCGAGACTCGGGCCGCCGGGCGAGAGCCGCCGGACCTTGAGCTCCCGGAACTCGCGGGTCAGTCGGCCGCGACGCACGGTGACCCGGTCATAGAGGAAGCCGAAGCGCCCCGGCAGCCGCCAGGCGCGGGAGCCGATCCGGATCACTCGCTCGATCTCCAGGTCCAGCCGGGACTCGAGTCGCGAGAGGTCCACCAGCGTACCCAGACGCCGAACCGGCTCGCTGTCGCCCGCCAGTATTCCCGGAATGTCCGCGGCCTGGGTCTCGGCCTCGAGCACCTCGCTGGGTCCGGACGCCGGGAGGTCGGGCCGCCCGATGCCCAGGCTGATGCTGCGCCGCTCCTCACCGAGGGACCGGATCCGGCAGGCGATGCCGCGCCGCCCCAGTTCGCCGTCGGCCGTGTCCAGATACACGTCGCGGCAGAGTCTCCACTCGACTCCTCGGACGACCAGACCGCGAGGCAGCGGTCCGGTCACCAGACGGCCGAACAGGTCCGCGGTCGGCAGGTCGCAGCGGAACTCAGGAGGGCGAGGCATGTCAGTCCGCCGTTCCGGTCAGGCCCGGCCAGAGCCGGATGACCAGGAGCAGGAGGAGCGCGATCACCGCCGCGGCCACCAGCCAGCGACCCCACCGCGGTGCCGTGCCCGCCTCCTCCCCGGGGGGCGCCTGCCATGCGGGCACTGCCGTCTCGGGCGGGGTGAACACTCGAGCCGGCTCTCCCATCGCGCTGCGAAGGTCGGCGGCGAGCGCCCCGGCGGTCTGGTAGCGGTCCTCGGCCCGCTTGGCGAGCGACCGGGACACGATGCCGACGACCGTGGGCGGAACCTCGGGCCGCAGCTCGGGCACGGGACGGGGCGCCGCGGAGGCCTGCTTGGCCAGGACCTCCTTGAGGTTGGCGCCCCCGAACGCCATCTGCCCGGTGAGCATCTCGTAGAGCACACAGCCGGTGCTGTAGATGTCGCTTCTAGCATCGCCCGCCGTGGTACCGGACGCCTGTTCCGGGCTCATGTAGGACGCGGTGCCGATGGGCAGGCCGCGCGCCGTGAGGGTGTTTCCCCCCGCGAGCCCGACCGCGCGCGCGATGCCGAAGTCCGCCATCACGGCGTGGCCGTTGGAGAGGAGGATGTTCTCGGGCTTCACGTCACGGTGGATGATCCCGCGGTGATGGGCGTAGTCCAGCGCCTCGGCGACCTCGCGTCCGAGGACGAGGGCCTCGGAGACGGGGAGCTGCTCCGCGAGGAGCCGCTCCCTGAGGGTCTCGCCCTCGACGAACGGCATCACCGAGTAGAGCAGGCCGGCGGCTTCGCCCGAGTCGATCAAGGGGAGGATGTTGGGGTGCTGCAGCTGGGCGGTGATGCGGATCTCACGGAGAAAGCGCTCGGTCGCGACCGAGGTGGTGACGTCCGGGCTCAGGACCTTGATCGCCACCTGGCGGCCCAGCTTCCGGTCGCGCGCCAGGAGCACGATCGCCATTCCGCCGCGCCCGACCTCCCGCTCGACGGCGTAGCGGTCCCGCAGCGCGTTTCGGAGAACGTCCAGCAGCTCGCTCATGGACCCGTCAGCTGAGCTGCACGCTGGTGACGTGCGGGGCGGCGCCCGTGCGGAGGCTCTGAAGCAGGGTCTCGGATGGCACGCTCTTCTTGAGTCGCACCTTGTACTCCAGCAGCTCCCCGCCGCCGGCCACCGGAGCGGCCCGCACGAACTCCCAGCGTTTGGTGGAGCTTTCGAGCACGGCCTCGGCGGCCCGCCGGGCGGCCTCGGCCTGGCCGGTGATCCTGAGCTCGAGCCGGCGGAACTCCGGGGGGCGTTTGACCACTCCGAGGCCGTCGGCCTCCGCCGAGCGGGCGCGGCGCCGCTGGGCCCGTTCGGCGAGGGCCTCGAGCTGGTCGGGGGTGAGCGACTTGAGAATCTGCTCGTCGACCTGGGCCACGAACGCGCTGGTGCGGTTGGCCATCGCCAGTGCCCGCTGCAGACGGCGCTGCGCCGGTGGGCCCTGGAGGTGGGCCGGCGCGCGGCCGAAGTCGGTATACCAGAGCAGCAGGATGATGACATTGAAAGTGATCGAGAGCGCCGCGGCGAACGGCACCGACTGAATCCCGGCAGCGAGCCCGACGCCGGTGGCGAGGAAGATGTAGACTGCGTCCTTGGTATCCCGGAGCGTGTTCCGGAAGCTCACCGCCGCCACGATGCCGCCCAGACTGAAGGCCAGCGCCAGGCTGTTCTTCACCAGGAAGACGACGCCGGCCACCACGACCGGCAGGATGACCAGGGTCTGCACCACCGACTGGCGGAAGCCCTTCCGCCGGCGGGTCATGATGTAGATCCAGGTCACCGGGAGCATGAGGGCGAACGCCGATCCCATGGCGAAGACCTCGGAGATGGGGAACCCGGTCGGTCCGCTGATGACCGGGGCGGCGCCTCCGCCCGTGACCATCTCTCGCACGCCGGAGTCGATCTCCGCGGTCGTCTGTCGCACCCCGCCGCTCACCAGATAGCTGGCGCTGGGAACCAATTGGACGAACAGCGCCGTTCCAGCGAACAGCAGCACGTAATAGGCGATGACCCGGGCGATCGGACTCTCCGCCAGGCGGTTCAAGGTGCCGGTGTTGCGACTGATGTTCATCGAGCGCTCTCCGTGCCCGCTCCCCGGCCGCTCTGCGGCGGATTGACGAGCGTGGTCTTTATGTTAGCGTTTGACAACTAAACTGTGCTCAAAGAGAGATTTATGCCACACCGGAGAGCCCCGGCATGACCCCTTCGGAGCTGCTGGAGACTCAGGTTACAAGCACTCCCGCGTCGCAGGCCAGCGCGGCGCGCGTGGAGGAGCTGCCCGACGACCTGCTCCGCGAGGCGACCCATCGGCTGGGACTTCTCGCGGCGGTGTGGGCCGGTCTCTTCCTGATCGGCATCGTGATGAACGATGTGGTAGCCCCGCTGGCCGATGTCCCGATGCGGGACCTAATTCCCTGGGACCGGCCGGCGGACGTGGTGGCGGTCCTGAGCATCGCGGCCTCCCTCTGGCTCTGGTGGTACACCCGGCGGCTCACCTGCAAACCCCGAGAGGCCCTGGATCTCGCGCTGGTGTACGAGGTCCTCCTGGCGCTTGGGGTCGGTGTGGTCAACCAGTGGCAGCCGCATCGAGTGCTCGCCGGGCGGCTCTCCTGGATCTGCGTGCTGGTGCTCCTCTTCCCGATGATCGTACCCAACACTCCTCGAAAGACGTTGATCGCGTCGCTGATCGCGGCATCGATGGACCCGTTCGGGATCCTCATCGCGCACTGGCGCGGGCTCGCGGTGCCCGGCTTCGCGGTCATCGTGTGGAACTATCTGCCCAACTACGTCTGCGCCCTCATCGCGGTCATCCCGTCGAAGATCATGGTCCGGCTGGGCCGGCACGTGCGACAGGCGCGCGAGCTGGGGAGCTATCGGCTGGTGGAGCTCATCGGCCGTGGAGGGATGGGAGAGGTGTGGCGCGCCACCCACCGGATGCTGGCCCGGCCCGCGGCGATCAAGCTCATCAAGCCGGAGATCCTGGGCAATCCCGGCAAAGACGGCGGAAGCGCCGTCGTGCGGCGCTTCCGGCGGGAGGCGGAGGCGGCCTCGTTCCTCCAGTCCCCCCACACGATCCGGCTCTACGACTTCGGCGAGACCCGGGCCGGTACCTTCTATTTCGTGATGGAGCTGCTGGACGGGCTCGATCTGGAGACGCTGGTGCGTCAATACGGCCCGATCCCTCCCGAGCGCGTCATCCATGCCCTCCGGCAGGTGTGCCACTCGCTGGCCGAAGCCCATGACCGCGGCATGATCCATCGGGACGTCAAGCCGGCGAACATCTTTCTCTGCCGGCTGGGGCGGGAGTACGACTTCGTGAAGGTGCTCGACTTCGGTCTGGTGAAGTTCGACCAGGATGAGTCGATCATGGACACCATCAAGGCGGCCGCCGAGGTCACCACCGGCACGCCGGCGTACATGGCGCCGGAAATGGCGAACGGCGAGGCGGTCGACCGGCGGGCCGACCTTTATGCGCTCGGCTGCGTGGGGTACTGGCTCTTGACGGGACACCTCGTCTTTGAGGCGGAGAGCGCGCTCAGGATGCTGATTCAGCACATCCAGGCGCAGCCGGTGCCGCCGAGTCAGCGCGGTGAGCAGGTGGTGCCGCCGGCGCTCGAGCGCCTCATCATGCGCTGCCTCGAGAAGGATCCCGCCCGGCGCCCCTCGAGTGCCGACGAGATCCTGGCCGAGCTCGATGGGGCCGAGCTCGACGCTGCCTGGGACCAGCAGCGGGCACGGGAGTGGTGGGAGCGGCACATCGCGGCGCCGGCCACGCTTCCCGCCTTTACCGAGCGGCCGCTGCTGGCAGTGCGGACCTGACCGGGGCGGGAGCCGGGGTGAACTGGTGGGCGTCCCACCAGTCGTGGGCACGGTCCTCGGTCCAGGGGCAGTCGAGCTCGATCTCGTCCAGCCGGCGCAGCAGCTCCTTGGCCGACTGCGGCCGGTCCGCGGGGTCCTTTGCCAGGCATGCCAGGACCAGGCGGTCGAGCGACTCGGGGATGGGCAGCGGGACCCGCGACGACGGCGGGGTCGGCGCAGTGTGCGCGTGGTGCAGCACGAGCCCCATCGGCGTCTCGGCGGTGAACACGAGCTGGCCGGTGAGCAGCCAGTAGGCCACGCAGCCCGTGGCGTAGATGTCGACCCGGCCGTCGAGATCGGAGGCCCCGAGTGCCTGCTCCGGCGCGATGAATGCCGGCGTGCCGTTGACGAAGGTCTCGCGGGTGAGCCCGGCTCCCGCCTCGGTCAGATCCCCCAGCGCCTTCACCAGCCCGAAGTCCAGCACCTTCACGAAGTCGTGGTCCTCACCATAGCGGCAGACGAAGATGTTCGCCGGCTTGATGTCCCGGTGGACCAGGCCGCAGGAGTCCGCCTCGGACAGCGAGTGACAGATCTGCCGCAGCAGGTGCACCGCGCGTTCGGCCGGGACGGGGCCGAAGCGCTGGACCAGGGTGTCGGCATCCAGCCCGTCGAGCAGCTCCATGGCGTAGTAGAAGGCGCCGTCATCCGCGACGCCGAAGTCGAACAGATTCACGGTGTGCGGTGAGCGCAGGCGGGCGATCGCCTGGGCCTCGCGCTCGAACCGCTGCCGTGCCTCGTCCGATGCGCCGGCCTGGCCTTCCCGGGCAAGCGAGGGCCGGATCAGCTTGATCGCCGCGGGCCGGGCCAGCATGCGGTGCCGGGCACGCCAGACCTCCCCCATCCCACCTTGTCCCAGCTTCTCCTCCAGCCGGTAGCTCCCCAGCTCGCGGGCGGCGGCCACCTCGCGGCCGAGCCCGTAGACGACTCGCGCCCCCATGAACGCAAAGGCGACCGCGAACGCGGAGCTGATGATTGCCTGCAGGTAGCCGTCCGGGTCGGTCGCAACCTTGCCCCACAGATCGAGCAGCAGGAGCGCCAGGGGGCCCATCGCCGCCGCGAGGATGGCGCCGAGGAGCATCCGGCGCGGCGGACCAGGCATGATCAGCGGAAACAGGATGACCACGGCCGGAACCCACGTCAGGCTGCTGATCACTCCCTTGGCGAGGTAGAACTGCCAGTAGGAGGTGAGGGCAAGGATGAAGCAGATGGTGATTTCGTAGGTCAGGCCAAGATTGTAGAGCCTGGACGGAGAGACCTGCCGGCTGCGTGCCACCCACCAGAGCCCGGCCGAGGCCGCGGCCAGGGTCGCGTCGACCAGGCGGAACGGAATGGTCGCCATGAACTCGGCCGGCGGGATGTCGCCCCGGAGGACGCCTACGCCCCAGCTGACCAGGAAGAGCACGGGATCGAGGGAGGAGGCGACGAACACGAAGCCGGCCAAGAGCCGCACCCGCCCGCGGATCTGCTCGAGCAGATCCGGCGGGAGTCCCGAGGAGAGGCCCTTGCCCTCGGAGGCGCGCACGCCCGGGCGCAGCAGAGTTACGTGCTCGGCCATACTACCTCTCCATCGGTCCACCACTCCTTCGCCTCTTCCTCGCTCCAGGGCTCGAGCCCGAGCTCCGCGAGCCTTCGTTCGAGCTCGGCGGCGCTCTCTGGCCGGCCCTCGGGGGACTTGGCCAGGCAGTCGAGCACCAGCCGCTCCAGCGACGGCTCGACCGGCAGCCCGGTGCGCCGGGACGGCGGCACCGGCGGCTCCTGCATGTGCTTCGCGATGAGCTGAAAGGCATTCTCCGCCTCGAACACGCGCTGGCCGGTGAGCAGAAAGTAGGCGACGCAGCCCAAGGCGTAGAGGTCCGCCCGGCCATCGATCCTTTCACCCAGCGCCATCTCCGGTGCCATGTACGCCGGCGTCCCCGGGGTGAGCCCGGCCGCGGTCGCGAGCGAGTTTTCGTCGTTCCCGCCGGCCACCGACTTGACCAGCCCGAAGTCGAGCACCTTGACGAAGTCGTAGCGGAGCCCGACCCGACCGACATGGATGTTGGCGGGCTTGATGTCCCGGTGCACCAGGCCGGAAGCATGCGCCTCAGCCAGCGACTCGCAGACCTGCCGCAGGATGTGAACCACCCGTCGTCCGGCCACCGGGCCGTGCTGACCGACCAGCGACTCGAGATCCATTCCCTCCAGAAACTCCATGACGAAGTAGAGCCTCTCGTCCTCGGTCACCCCGAAGTCGTAGAGCTCGACCGTGTGCGGCGATCGCAGGTTG
>JBJMOX010000293.1:0-6317 GCA_045803515.1 Gemmatimonadales bacterium | reverse complement strand
GGACTCCGAACGCGCCGGCTGCTCTACCTTCCCGTCCTTCCCGTCCTTCCCGTCCTTCCCGTCCTTCCCGTCCTTCCCGTCCTTCCCGTCCTTCCCGTCTTTCCCGCCATACCCTAACCGAACCTCTCCACCCTGAGCTCCTCCAGCGCCGCCATCACCGCCTCCAGCGGAATCCAGCCGATGCCCCGATCGTCCACCAGTGCCCGGTGGGGCGAGCGGTACGGCAGCCATGGCATGACTCCCGGCTGGCGATGATACAGCGCCACTGCCGGGATCTTCCATGCCGCGGCCAGGTGGACCACCGAGGTGTCGGGCGTGAGCACCATGTCGAACTCGTGGATGACCGCGGCGAAGTCGTGGAGCGACTTGAGCGGCGGCACCGGCTCCAGGCCCGTGGCGGCGGCCACCGCGGCCACCTCGCCGGCATCTCCCGGCGCGCCGCACACGCTGACCTGGAAGCGGTCGTCGGTGTCGATCAGGTGCCGGATGAGCCGGACGAAGTTGTCCCGTCCCCAGTAGCGCTGCGGGCCGCGCCCCGAAAGGTTGACGCCGAACCGGAGCGGCCGAACCCGAGGCCCGAGCAGCTCGCGCGCGCGCCGCGCGTCGGCGTCGCTCAGCCGATATTCGAGGTCCAGAGGCACTCCGGCGGGATCGATGCCGAACGGCAGCAGCAGCTGCGCCAGGCGCTCGACCGGATGCACGCTCGAGCGGTCCAGGAGCGGCGCCGCGTGGGAATAGCCGCCCGCCTCGGCGTGAGCCAGTCCCACCGCGAGGCGCGCGCCACACCAGCCGATCACCAGCCGGGAGGTAGCCGAAGGATTGTCGACCAGGTCGACCACCACGTCGTACCGCTCGCGACGCAGCGCGCGGAGGAGCGCCACCGCGCTGCCCACTGTCTTGTCGTACCGCCAGACCCGATCGACGAACGGTCTCACCGCGTCACGCACCGCGTAGTTGTTGCGGCTGACCAGAAGGTGAATCCGCGCCGCGGGGTATCGCTGCCGGAGGGCCCGCAGAACCGGTATGCCCACCAGCACGTCACCGATCCGCTCCTGCCGCATCAGCAGAATGGCGGGCTCCGCCGGCAGCCGGAGGAGGTCCTCCGGCCCGGTGGCGAGGATTCCGCTGAATCGACGCCGGCCGGCCCGGAGCAGGCGCCGCCGCACGAAGTGCTCGACCGGCTTGAGAGAGAGGCGCACGCGCGGCCCCTGGTCCTTGGCGCTAGAGATCGTAGAGGGCACCGTACTTGGCCCGGAGTGCGTCTACCAGCGGGCGATGGTCCGGCGCCGATCCGGTCACCGTCTCGATGAGTCGCGCCGAAGGAAACCGCCCGCCCTGCCGGTACACCCGCTCGCCGAGCCAGCCGACCAGCTCAGCGAACTCGCCCCGTGCGAACTGCTCGTTCAGCTGGCCGAGCTCGGTCTCCGCCTGGGCGAAGAGCTGGGCCGCGAACACGTCGCCCAGGGTGTAGGTGGGGAAGTAGCCGATCAGCCCGTCGGCCCAGTGCCCATCCTGGAGGCAACCCTCCGCGTCGGTCTCCGGCACGACGCCGAGATAGTGCCTGTAGCCGGCGCTCCAGGCATCAGGGAGCTCGGCGGCAGCCAGCTCACCGGAGACGAGCGCCCGCTCCAGCTCGAAGCGCACCAGCGTGTGCAGGTTGTACGTCACCTCATCGGCGTTCACCCGGATGAGCGAGGGCGACACCCGGTTCACCGCGAAATGGAGCTCGTCCAGGCCCACGTCGCCGAGGCTCTCGGGGAAGACCTGGCGGGCCCGAGGGAAGAAGTGCTCCCAGAAGCTCCGGCTCCGGCCGACGCGGTTCTCCCAGAACCGGGCCTGCGACTCGTCCATGCCGACCGACGCGGCCTCCCCCATCGGCGTGGCGTAGTGCGCCGGGTCGAGGCCCTGTTCGTAGAGCCCGTGACCCACCTCGTGCAGGATGGTGAACAGCCCGCCCGCGAAGTCGCGCTCGTCGAACCTCGCCGAGATCCGGCAGTCACCCGAGCCGATGCTGGTGCAGGAGGGATGCACGCCCAAGTCCAGCCGGCCGCGACTGAAGTCGAATCCGACCGCCGCGGCCACGGTCTCGCCGAAGCGCCGCTGCCGGTCGCGGGGGAAGTGCCGGCGGAGGATGGAGCGGTCGGGCTGCCGCCGCGCGCCGGCGATCCGGGCCGCCAGCGGGACGAGATCTCGCCGGAGGGCGTCGAAGAGGCGGGCCACCACGGCGCTGCTGAGTCCCGGCTCGTAGTCCTCGATCAGCGCGTCATACGGCTCGTCCTGGTATCCGACGCACTCCGCCTCGGCGCGCTTGAGCTGGACGATCCGCTCCAGCCAGGGCCGGAAGCGTCCGAACTCGGCGCTCTGCCGGGCCGCGGCCCACGCCTTCTGGGCCAGCGCAGTGGTGCGGGCGAGGTCCTCGACCAGCTTGCGCGGCAGGCGCACGTAGCGGTCGTACTCCCGGCGGAGCGCCCGGACGTTGACCGCCGTTGGGGACGCCGGGTCGGCCAGCAGATCGGAGCCCTCCAGCTCGGCCAGCAGATCGCCGACCCGGGGGTCGGTGCCCCGCTCGTGCAGCAGCCCGGCAACGAGCGCCATCTGCTCGCTTCGATTCTCCACCCCGCCGGCCGGCATGTAGGTCTCCTCATCCCACTCGAGCAACGCGTCGATGGTGGTGAGGAGGGTCTCCTCCCGCACTCGGCGGAGCAACTCGTCGTAGGCCTTGTCCGCGCGCATGATCTCCCGTGGTCAAGGGTCAGGTAGTAACATACCGCATGCTGACCACCGCCGAAGAGCTGGGTCTGAGCGGAGTGGCCCTGAGCAGCCGGGTGCAGCGCGCGCTCTACGGCCTTCCCGAGTCGCAGGTTGCGGCGCTGATCGAGCGGCTCCGGCAGGGCGCGGTCGAGCGACACGTCGTCTACCTCCGCGAGGGTGAGATCGAGCCCGTCCGCATCCTCCCCTGCCCCATCACCGTGGTGCCGGACCAGCTCGCCTATATCCATCACGTCACTCTTACCCTGCAGAACGCTCTCAAGCGTCTGCCGACGCTCTACCTCGGGGACCCGGCGGTCCGTGAGATCCTCCGGCTGCCGGAGGAAGAGGAGCGCTGGTTGCGGGAATGCTGGGGACCGAGCCAGGAGCAGCACAATCCGGTCTTCGGACGATTGGACGCGCTGATTGACTTCACCAGCCCGATGTGGAAGGAGTCACTCCGCTTCGTCGAGCCGAATCTGAGCGGCATCGGCGGGCTCCACATGGTGCCCACCAGCGAGCGGCTCCTCGCCGAGTTCGTGGTGCCGGCGCTCCGGGCACAGGATCCGGAGCTCGACCTCAGGCTCGGCCACGATATGCGGGAGCTCCTCACCCGGGAGATCCTGGACCACATGGCGGCGGTCGGGTGCGGTCCCAACGTCTGCTTCATCGAGCCCAAGTACTCCGGAGCCGGTCCCGATGAACAGGAGCAGATCACGCGCTATCTGCGCGACCGTCATGGGTTGTCGGTCGCGCATGCGGACCCATCGGAGCTGGAGCTGCATGACGGGCGAGTCTGGTACCAGGGGACCCCGGTGGATCTGGGGTACCGGGACTACGGCGTGACCGATCTGATCGAGCTGCGGGAGGAAGGAGTCGACGTGGAGCCGATGCGAGTGCTGCTGCGGGAGAACTGTGCCATCTCCTCCATCGCGGCCGAGCTCGATCAGAAGAGCTGCTGGGAAGTGCTGACCAACCCCGATATCTGCCGGCGATACTTCAGCTCCGACGAGCGGCTGCTGTTCCAGCGCCACGTCCTCTGGACCCGCGTGCTCTCCGACCGGCGGACGGTGCTCCCCGACGGCCGGGTCGGCGACCTGCTGGAGTACGCCAGGACCTGCCACGAGCAGCTGGTCCTCAAGCCCAACCGGTCCTACGGCGGTGAGGGGATCGTGATCGGGCCGGCCGTGAGTCCCGGCGAATGGGAGACCGCCCTCGAGACCGCCCTGGCGGATCCCGACGAGCGTTGGGTCGCGCAGCAGCTCGCCACGATTCCGGTGCGGGAGTTCCCCGTGCTGGGCTCCGACGGCGCCGTGCACGCCGAGCCGTTCTATACCGTGATGGGCTTCGCCGCGAACCGGGAAGGTGTGGCGATCCTGGCCCGGGCGTCGCAGAAGCAGGTGGTGAACGTCGCCCAGCACGGCGGGCTGTGCGGGGTGATGGTGAGCCACTCGCTCCCCGCGATCGGCGCGGCCGGAGAGTGAGCCATCAGCGTCCTCGGGCGCCGCGGCCGGAGGACCCGCGCGACGGTCCGCGCGCCGGCCCACGCGGGGGACCGCGGCGGCTGTTCTCCGCCACATGGGCCTCGCGCCGCTCCGCCTTGGCCTTCGCCCGGACCCGGTCCTCCGCCTTCTTCGCTCGAATCGCCGCGATCCGCTCGGCCAGCGGCACCTCGAACCGGGCTTGGGGCTTGGCATTGTAGTCGAAGTCCGGGACGGTCACCCGCGGCAGCCGCTTGCCCACCGCGCGCTCGATGTTGCGCAGATCCCCCTCCTCCTCCGGCGACACGAAGGTAAATGCGTCCCCGGTGGCCTCCGCCCGCGCGGTCCGCCCCACCCGATGGATGTAATCCTCCGGCACTTCGGGCACGTCGAAGTTGACCACATGGCCCAGCTCCACCACGTCGATGCCCCGGGCGGCGATATCGGTCGCCACCAGGACCCGGTGCTTGCCGCTCTTGAATCCGGCGAGAGCCTCGGTGCGCTGCGCCTGCGAGCGGTTGCCGTGGATCCGTTCCGCCTTCACGCCGTGCCGCACCAGGTACTCGGCCAACCGGTTGGTGCGGTGCTTGGTGCGGGTGAAGACCAGGACATCCTGCATCTCGCCACGGTTGAGCAGGGCCAGGAGGAGGGCCGACTTGAGCTCCTGGGGCACCGGGTACACGGCCTGGGTGATCCCCACCGCCGGCGCCGCCTTCCGCTCGAGCTGGATCATGGCCGGATCGCGGAGCATCTCCCGGGTGAGCGCCAGAATGGGCGCGGGCATGGTGGCGCTGAAGAACAGGGTCTGCCGCCGGGTGGGCAGGTGGCGCAACACCCGCCGGATGTCGGGCAGAAAGCCCATGTCGAGCATCCGGTCAGCCTCGTCGAGCACCAGATATTCGACGCCCGGGAGCTTGGCGTACGGCGCCCTGAAGTGATCGAGCAGGCGTCCTGGCGTGGCGATGAGCACGTCC
This sequence comes from Gemmatimonadales bacterium, assembly GCA_045803515.1. Lineage (GTDB taxonomy): Bacteria > Gemmatimonadota > Gemmatimonadetes > Gemmatimonadales > GWC2-71-9 > CAVVWJ01. The sequence continues at coordinate 1,114 of JBJMOX010000293.1, read as the reverse complement.
ACCCCGCTCCGGAACGCGTGCTCCTGGGGACCCATCCCGACGCCGCCGAAGACCGCGGCGGCGGTGACCGGGGTGTGCACGGCGAGATCGTTGAGGTCCTCCAGGATCTGCGCGGCCAGCTCACGGGTTGGGGTGAGCACCAAGGCGCGCGTGGTGCGTCGGGGCTTGTCGATCAGCCGATGGAGGATCGGCAACAGGAAGGCGGCGGTCTTCCCGCTGCCGGTCATGGCGCAGGCCAGCACGTCCCGTCCGGCGAGCGCCGGCGGAATCGCGTCGGCCTGGATCGGCGTCGGCCGGGCAAAGCCGAGCTCCTTGATGCCTTTCAGGAGACTCGGGTGGAGCTTGAGATGGGCAAACGGCACGCTGGGGTCCTCTGGGTAGAAGCATGTCGAGGCAGAATGATAGCCGGGGTGTGGCGCCTCGGCGAAATCCGAGCTGGTCCGGCTGGATCACGGCCGTGACATCGGCTGGCAAAGCATTGGGTATCAAGCCCTTGGGGGACTGGCGTACAACATCTGTGATCACAGGCCTCTTGACCGAAACTGTGATAACAAATAAGGTTTCAGCTGCCAGGCCCGGCAGTGGTCCGACAGGCTGGGCCGGTTCACCGATCCGTGCCGGTGTCGCTAGACGTCGGGGCGGCCAGTAATCTGAGGAGGTCGCATGCGAGTTCACCTGATCGCTGCGTCCGCCGCGGTCATCCTTCTCCTCGGCGCACTGGGGTGTGGCAGCTACAGCGCCCCGAACAACCCGCCGACGGGGGCGGACAGCACCAGGGACAGCACGATGAGCCCGCCCCCCGGGTACGATCGCAGCTAGAATCGCAGCCAGAGCCGGACGAACGAAGCGGCCCGCCTGTCGAGGACAGGCGGGCCGTTGGTCCGAGCGGGACAGGGTTGCGAAGCCGTCTCAGCGGAACTCGGGCTGCCCCGGCTGGATGCCGCAGGCACCGCCCTCTTCCGTGACCGAGCCCTGGGCGTTCCAGTAGAACGTGCTCTGGCCCGGCACGATGAGATCGCTGTGCAGCAGCACGACCTGATTCTCGCTCACGCCGCGCGCCTCCACGGCCGCGGGATTTCCGGTGAGGAAGATGGCGACGTGATCGTCCAGCGGC
>JBJMOX010000292.1:0-13308 GCA_045803515.1 Gemmatimonadales bacterium | reverse complement strand
CTCTGATGTTCCATGCCCAGGTGCGGTGTCTCCACCAGCTTGTACCCGTCGGCGTACCAGGGATACGGACCGAACCAATGCTCGAAGCACTGGAGCATCGGCTTGACCTGCTGAAATTGTCGGCGCGCGGCCTCGAGATTGTATGCCAACGGCCAGTAGTCCAGCGTGAGCTTCCCGCTTTCCCCATCAAAGAGATCGGCGAAATGGGCGTAGCTGCCCGCGTTCACCGCGACGTCGTAGTTGTTGATCGGGTCGGCGACGAACCACTCGTAGGTGGTAGTCCCGTCCGGGTGATGGTTCACCCCGCGGAGCCGGCCGTTGGAGACGTCGAACAGCGAATCCGGCACCGTGATCGCCACCCGCTGGCTGTCCGGCTCGTCGGCCTGGGTGTCCTTGTTGGGCCACCAGACGCTGGCGCCGAGTCCCTGGCAGGCGGTCGCGATCCAGCGGTGTCCCAGGCTATCCACGCCCCAGACGAAGCCGCCGTCCCACGGCGCGTGCTTGGCCACCCGGGGCCGGCCGTGGTAGTACACCGTGAGCGTCTTCTGGTCGCCCGGCTGCTGGGGCGACGCCAGGCTCACGAAGAATGCGTCGCCGTCGCGGCGGTAGGCGAGGGTGTGCCCGTCCTGAACCATGCTGTCGACCTCGAGCGGGGTCATCAGGTCGACCTGCATCTCGCCGGAGCCCGTCACGACCCGATACCCGATACCGTTCCAGCCCCGGATGCTGCTGTCCGCCGGGCTCACCGCCACGTGCAGGTCGTAGAAGGTGACGTCCCACCAGGCGCGCTCTGGCGTGATGCTGCCGCGGAGGGTGTCGGCGTGAGTGACCGCGGCCGTGTCCTGGGCCGGTGCGGAGGCGAGCGGCCACAGGACGAGGGCCGTGATCCACGGCAGCAGCTTGGACATGGGGGTCTCCCAGGGGTGCACCGGGCGCACACTCAACTCCGCGGCAACCTGGCCGCCCAGGCGGGGAGCGTGGTGGAGGTGATGCCGAACTCGCGCTCCAAGGCCGGAATGTCCGCGTTGTAGCCGACCCGGTCGAACCATTCGAGCATGACGGCGAAGTCCTCACTGTTCTGCCGCACCTGCTCGATGGGAATGCGGACGAACTCGATGGGCCGGCCCAGCCCCGCGCTGAGCGCCTTGGCCGCCTCCGGCATGGTGGCGGTGTCGCCAGCCAGGTCGATCTCCCGCCGGCTGAGCCGCGCGGCATCAGTGAACATCCGCGCGCCGTACCGGCCGATGTCCTGCACCGCGATCATCTGCAGCGCGGTGGCCGGGTCGAGTGGCGTGTAGATCTTGTCGCCGTTGAGGAACGCGGGAGAGATCAGGTTCTCCATGAAGAACACCGGCCGGATGATCACATGCGAGGAGAACCCAAGGCTCCGAACCGTCTGCTCGATCCGCCATTTGTTCTCGAAGTGCGGAATGCCGGTGTGCCGGTGCGCCGAGCCTACGGAGGTGTAGACGAAGTGCTGGACACCGGCCTCCTTCGCCAGCGTCGCAATGCGCTTGCCCTGCTGCTCCTCCCGCTCGACCCCGGCCTCCCAGGTGTTCTGGACCGCGAACACCCCCCAGACGCCGGCCAGGGCGGCGCGAAGCGACGCCGGGTCGTCCAGGTCTCCGCGAACGATCCTCGCACCGGTGCTCGCCAGCGCGCCCGCCGCCTCTCCCTGGGGGTGGCGCGTCATGGCTCGGAGGTCGAAGCCCTTGCCGGCGAGCTCACGGATGACGGCACCACCCTGCTTCCCGGTCGCGCCGGTGATGAGAACGGTTGGCTGATCCGGCATGGAGCTGCGTCCTTGCTGGGTGTGTCGTCTTATCGCGGCCGTCTGGCCCGGGTGAGCACCCGGTCCAGGGCGGATGCGAACGCCCGTTTGTCCCTGGTACCGTAGGGCCGCGGTCCGCCGGTCACCAGTCCGGCCATGCGGAAGCCGTCCATGGCATTCCTGAGGGACAGTCGCTCACCGACGTTTTCCGGCTTGAATTCCTCCCCTCGCGGGTCGAGCACCAGCACCTGCTTGGCCACCAGCGCGGCTGCCAGAGGAATGTCGGCCGTCACCGCGACGTCGCCGGGCTGGGCCTGCTCGGCGATGTGTCTGTCGGCCACATCGGCGCCTCCATCGACCCAGACCGCCGTGACCGAGCCGGCGCCGGGCGGAAGCTGCAACCGCTGATTGGCGACGAGCACCGTCTTAAGCCCCAGCCGTGCGGCGGCCCGGAAGACGATCTCCTTCACCTCGCGCGGGGCTGCGTCGGCGTCGACCCAGAGTGTGAACGATCGTGGTTGGAGGATCGGGCCCCCATGTGATCGAAAAAGGTAAGCGGCGAGGCCGACGAGAGCGATGGGCTACCCCGGTGCGGTCTCCAGCGCAGTCTCCAGCCGGGCGATCAGCTCGGCCTGCGCGGGATTGATTTTCCCGCGCGCCGTCCCGGGGTCGAACCAGCCACAGCGATCCACTTCGGGAAAGGTGAGCCAGCGGCCGGATCCGCGGGGCCATTCCGTTCGCACCATGTTGCTCGTGACTCGGTCGGGATCCGCGTCTCCCTCCCAGGCCCATGCGTGGATTTCCTTCCCGGCCTTCTGGCGGATGCTTCCGAGTGGGAGGAACGGACCCTCGGGCCGGACGCCCGTCTCCTCCTCGAACTCCCGGAGCGCGGCGGCGAGCGGCTCTTCACCGGGCTCGATCACGCCCTTGGGAATGGTCCAGGCGCCGGCATCCTTGTGGGACCAGAACGGCCCGCCGGGATGGGCCAGAAACACCTCGAGACCGGCGGCTCCCCGGCGGAAGAGCAGGAGCCCTGCGCTGATCTTCACGTGGCCGGGCCCCGCACGCCGATCATCATCGGGCTCGGCTCGCCGGACGGCATGTTGCGCCTCGAATCGGCCAGGGGAGCAACGCGAAACTGACTGGCAGCGCACCCGACCGGAAGCGGGCGTGAAGCAGAAAAACAAGGAGAGCCATGCGGGACCTCGAGATTCGTAGGTCTCTTGATCTTCGGCCTTTATTCGGGTACTGTGTCGGTACCGTCAGCGAGGGTACGGCCATGACCCGTGAGCTCGACCTCAAGAAGAAGCTGCAGATCCTCATGTCTCTGGCCGCCGGAGACCGGGACGGACCGCCGCCGCCGCGGCTCCGGCATGCCGGCGAGTCTGGGGCGCTTGGCCCGCTCAACATCCGGCATCTCAGGCCAGGCGCCGGTATCCGGACCTCGCTGCTTCGCGTGCTCATGACCAACGCCTGCAGCTTCAACTGCCACTACTGCCCCATGCGGCGTGACCGGGAGATGCCGCGGACGCTGCTCAAGCCGGAAGAGCTGGTCCGCATCTTCCTGGAGGCCCGGCGGCGGGGCTGGTGCGAAGGGCTGTTCATCACCACCGGAATCCCGGGGCGCCCAGTCAAGGTAGTGGACGATCTCATCCAGGCACTGGAGCTGCTGCGGGAGCGTCACCGCTTCGCGGGATACATCCACGTGAAGCTGGTGCCGGGCGCGGAGCAATCGCAGATCGAGCGGCTCACCAGCCTCGCGAGCCGTGTCTCACTCAATCTCGAGGCGCCCTGCGGCGCGAATCTGGCGCGGATCGCCCCGGAGAAAAGCCTGCCGGTCACGCTGGCCGATCTCGAGCGGGTGCGGGCGCTGGTGCTCAGTGAGCGCACGTCGCGGGCGGCTGGCCGCCCGCGCGATCCGTTCCATCCCGGCGGTGTCTCGGGCATGACCATGCAGTTCGTGGTCGGGGCGACGCCGGACACCGACCGCACCATTCTGGACACCGTGAGCCGGCTCCAGGCCGGCGGCGGGATGCATCATGCGCACTTCAGCGCCTTCCGTCCGATCAGCCGCACGCCCATGGAAGAGCTGCCGGCCACCCCGGCGCTGCGCGAGCACCGGCTCTATCAGGCGGAATACCTGCTGAGAGACTACGGGTTTGCGGCGGACGAGGTGGTGTTCGGCGCGGGTGGCAACCTGCCGCTCGCGGTGGACCCCAAGAGCGCCTGGGCGCTGGCGCATCCCGAGCGGTTTCCGGTCGAGGTCTCCACGGCGGACTACGAGGAGCTGCTGCGCGTCCCCGGCATCGGTCCGCTCGCGGCGCGGCGGATCGTCGCGGAGCGGACATCCGCGACGCTCCGGGGTTTGGCGGACCTCCGCGTATTGGGCGTGGTCACCACGCGGGCCGGCGGATTTCTCACCCTCCGAGGCCGCCGGCTCCAGAGCACCCGCTGGACCGAGCAGCTCGGCTTCTGGGCGCCGGAGGAGGAGGTCGGCGTGCATCACGTGGTCTACGAAGTGAGTCCCGGGACCTTCCGGTAGCTCACTCCGTCACCGCTGAACCGCGACCTATTCGGGCTTGTACGCGTCGACCGAGATGTTCAGGTCGCGGCTCAGCTCGGCGTCGCCGCTGATCAGGGTCCGCCAGGTCAGCTCCGGGCCCTTTCGGGCGCCCTTGGGCGTGATCTTCACGCCTTCCGGCGAGATGGAGACCGTGTAGAGCTTGCCATCCAGCTCCAGCTCACGCTTGATGAGTTTGTCGAGTTTCGCGGCCATCAGGTGCTCCCGAGGTGTGCGTCTGAGGGAGATCAGCGGCTCGTCTGAGCCGCCGGGCGAAGGTTCTGGTACACGATGCCACCCTTCATCACGAACTTCACCCGCTCCAGCTCGGTAATGTCCTGGAGTGGGTCGCCACTGACCGCAACGATATCGGCATAGAGGCCCGGAGCCAATGCGCCCACCCGATCCTCCCAGCCCAGGAGGGTGGCCGCGGAGGTCGTGGCCGATTGGATCGCCTGCATGGGGGTGAGCCCGTAGCGCACCATGAAGGCGAACTGCTTGGCGTTCCAGCCATGGGGGTAGACGCCGGCATCCGTGCCATACGCGACCTTCACTCCGGCGCGCACGGCCTTGCGGAAGTTCTCCCGCTGCAGCCGGCCGATCTGCCGCTCCTTGTCGAGAATGTTGGCCGGATAGTTGAGCCGCGTGTACTCCGCGAGGATGTAGTCGTCGTTGTAGATGTCGGCCACCAGGTAGGTGCCCCGCGCCTTCATCAGCCGGATCCCCTCCTCGTCGAGCAGGCTGCCGTGCTCGATGGAGGCCACGCCGGCCCGCACGGCGCGCTTGATCGCTTCGGCGCCGTGGGCATGCGCCGCCACCTTGCGGCCCCACGCGGCCACCTCCTCAACCACCGCGTTCATCTCCTCCTGGGAGTACTGCGGAGCGCCCGCCGATTCCTCCTCGGTGAGCACGCCGGCGCTGGCGATGAGCTTGATGACGTCGGCCCCGTTCTTCACCTCGAAGCGGACCAGCTTCCGGATCTCGTCCACTCCGTCGGCCACGCCGGAGAACTGGCCGAACTTGATGTAGGGGGAGAAGCCCACCAGGTCGTTGTGTCCGCCGGTCGCGCCGATGGCGAGCGTGGCCACCTGCATCCGCGGACCCACCACCAGCCCGGAGTCGATTGCCCGTCGGAGGGCCACGTCGATGAACTCGCCGCTCCCCACGTCCCGCACGCTGGTGAACCCCGCTTCCAGGGTTCGCCGGGCGAAAGTGGGCGCGGCCACGGCGTAATCGATCGGACTCCGGCGGAACAGGCTCTGGTAGTAGTCGCCCGGATCGCCGCCACTGATGTGCGTGTGGCAGTCGATGAGGCCGGGGAGCACCGTCGCGCTGCCGAGGTCGATGACCTCGGTGCCGGGGGGAATCGGGAGATTGCTCCCGACTGCGGTGATGCGGGTGCTGTCGACCAGAATGACCGGATGCAGCATGGGTGGCCCGCCCCGGCCGTCGATGAGGCGGCCCGCACGGATGGCCACGTGACGATGGGCGGCCCCGCTGTCGGGCGCCTGGCCGTCCGCGCGGAGGGGCAGCAGGACGACCGACAGAAGTCCTATGGCGAGACCGAGCAGGTGCGGCGCGCCTGCTCGGCGCGCGATCCTCGGGGTCACGGCTGGACCCGGTCCATAAGCACCGGCATGAACGGCACCCAGGGACCGACCGCCTCGCGGTACTGCTTTGCCATGACGCGGGTGACCTGCGCCACATGGCCGAGATCGTGAACTACCCAGGCGGCGAGCAGTTGGCGGAGCGTCACCGGCCCGAAGGTCGGATGGATGCCGGTCAGGTCGAGCTCCGCGCCGGTGAGCTGCCAGGAGCGCAGAAGATCGAGGTTCGCCGCCCGCAACCCGGCGAACTCGTCGAGCAGGTCAGCCAGCGAGCGGCCCAGGTTGCGCGCATAGTGGCGGAAGCGATCGTATGGCTCGAAGCGGAGGTCTGGCCCTCGGGCCAGGATGATCCGCGCACGGGGAATCCAGTCCGTCTCCTCGCCGTCGATCAGATGCCCCACCACGTCGAAGGGACTGAAAGTGTCGGGACCCTCCCGCCCACGGGCCCAGGGCTCGGGCAGCCCGGCCAAGAGGGCCCCCAGGGTGGCGGGGGTGCGCGCGAGTACGTCGGTCGAGGAGTCGAGATCGAAATCCATCGCAGTCCGGGACGAGGGACGGCTCAAGATACGCCGCCCGCGGGGCCGCGACCAGACAGCCGCCACCCCGCGAGTCTTCCTCAGCCGCGGCGCTTGAAGTACTGCACGGCCCGTTCGTGCTTCTCCGCGGCCGCGCGGGTCTTGAAGGTGCCCAGGTTGCGGCGCTTGCCGGTCCGGGGATCTTTCTTCCTGGAATAAAGGCGGTACTCGCCGGAAGCCAGTTTGCGGATCATGGAGGAACCTCCTGCCTGGTTGTCGCCGGGATCCTCCACCAGATCCGGCTCAGAACGGCATCCGGTACTCCGGAGGAACGACCCCGTTCAGCCGAAGATAGGGCACCAGTTGCCCCAGCGTCCACACCGAGTGCTCGAACGAGAGCGCCGCCAGCCGGACGGCCGGTTGTGGCGGCTGGCCGTACATCGCGACCGGGCGTCGCAGTTGGGCGGACGAGGCATGCCGGAGAGCGTCGAGCAGGTAGTCGTACGTGGATTCGGCGTATTGCCGGAGGGCGGCCTTGTCGTGGAGATACACGGCGCTGTCGGCCAGGGTCGGGGCGGCCTTGAGTCCGCGAAGCGCGATGGCCGCAACCTCGAGGTTGGTGGTCACCAGATGGTCGAACTGCTCGGCAAAGGTCCGGACCCCGGGGGTGGGGCGGAACCCGCTCGCGGAGTCGGGCATAGCGTCGATGTAGGCGAGCACCGTTGTGCGATTGCGCTGCCAGTCGGCGAGAAGATCCGGGTAGGCCGCCTGAGCGCGGAGCGGCAGCGGGGCGGCCGAGAGGAGCAGGACGAAGGATATCACACGCATGGGGAGAGTCCTCGGAGGCTCGTGGTCATTCCATGGGCGCGTGGGCGCCCGCATCGAGTTCGCCGGGCCGTTGGAGCGCCACCCCAGCGGCACAGAGTGGGCATTCCCCGGGCGACCAGAGAGAGTAAGGCAGCCTGGCTACGGCTTCGACCGCCAGACCATCCCGCTGAAAGAAGTCCGCCCCAGCGGCGCCCAGCAGGAGGAGCGCACCCACCACCACCGGCTGGGCGCCGTGCGCCCGCAGTTCGGCGTCCGTGGCCCGGACGGCGGATCCGGCGCTCATGACATCGTCCACGATGGCGATCTGTTTCCCCTGCACTCGGGACGAGAACGCCGCCGGCAACCGGTAGCGGGCCTGGTAGAGCCCGGCCCTTGCCGGGGAAGGCGCGCGCTCGGTGTAGCAGAACTCCACCTCGAGCATGGAAGCGACGCTCTGGGCCAGAAAGGCGCCGCCGACGAGCGGGCCACAGACGCCCGCCACCCCGTACGGCCGGAGTGCCTCCACCAGCCGCGCGACCAGGGGCGCGACCCGAACAGGCTGGGCAAAGAGCCCGTCGAGGTCCAGCCACAGCTCGCCGTGGTGTCCCGACTCCAGCCGGAAATGGCCCCGGCGGCCGGACACCAGCGCGAGAAACGCGTCAGCCGTCTCGCTCATAGCCCAATATTAGCCTTCGCGTGCCCGGTCCGACGGCTCGTCTGTCCGAGGCTGCCGTTTGCCCCCTACCCAGCCGCGGCGTATGCTTCATCATCACCCCGCACGCCGCAGGAGCCGTCATGCCCATCGATCGCTCAGTCGAGTTCACCGGTATTCGCTTCGAGAACCCATTCCTCCTGTCCTCGGCGCCGCCCACCGAGTCGGAGAGCAATATCCTCCGGGCCTTCGAGGCCGGCTGGGCCGGCGTGGTGACCAAGACCATCGGGCTTCATCCGGTCACCAACGTCGTCGGCGCCAAGGCCAAGTTCCTCCGGACCACGGCCGACGACGCGTTCGTCTCGATGCGGAAGCGCCCCGGCGCGGCGCTCCACTCGTCCTGGAACTGGGAGCTCATCTCCGATAAGACGATCGACTGGTGGCTGCCCCGCATCCGGCGGATCAAGGAGAGGTTTCCCGACCGCAGGCTGATTGCCTCGATCATGGCCGGGTCGGGCAACGACAAGGAGCTGCAGAACTGGCAGCGGCTGGCCCGGGAGTGCCAGGATGCGGGAGCGGACGGGCTCGAGCTCAACTTTTCCTGTCCCCACATGGACCGGCGCGACATGGGCTCCAATATCGGCAAGGACGAGGGGCTCTGTTCGGTGGTGACTGAGGCGGTCAAGGAGGCCGCGCGGGTGCCGGTCTGGTGCAAGCTGACGCCGGCCACGTCGGAAATCGTCGTGGAGGCCGCGGCCTGCTTCCGGGGCGGGGCCGACGCGATCGTCTCCTCCAACACCTTCCCCTCGCTCCCGCCGATCGATCCCGAGACCCTCGAATTCGAGATCAACGTGGACGGCCTGGTATCGAGCGGCGGGCTCGGCGGACCGGCGATTCTCCCGCTTTCCCTCGCCAAGATGGCCCAGATGACCCAGGCCTTCCCCGATCGGAGCTTCTCCGGGATCGGCGGGATCTCCGACTTTCGCCAGGCGCTCTCCTACATCCTGCTCGGCTGCGGCACGGTGCAGGTCTGCACCGCCGCCATGCTGGACCAGGCCGTGGGACCGAACGTGATCCGGCGGCTGCTCGCGGGACTGGATGAGTTTCTCCAGCGGCATGCCGCCGACGGCTGGACCCGGATCGAGGACTTCCGCGGACTCCGCCGCGACCGGATCGTGGCGCAGTCGGAGATTCGCAGGCCCGATGCCTCCGCCTACAACGCCGGGTACGAGGCGGTCGAGGGGTATGCAGCCCCGGCACCACCCGCCCCCGCAGTCGCCGAGCAGGCATGATGCGCTTCGACCGAATCGTCCGGGGCGGCACCGTGGTGACTCCCGCGGGGAGCTTCACCGGCGACGTCGGGATCGTGGGGGAGAAGATCGCCGCGCTCGGCAGCACGCTGGATGCGGGTGCGGGTACTCAGGTGATCGACGCGACCGGCCACCACGTCCTGCCGGGCATCCTCGACGTCCACGTCCATCTCGAGCTCCCCTTCTGCGGCACCGTCTCCGCCGACGACTACCGCACCGGAACCCGGGCGGGCGCCCGCGGCGGCGTTACCACGCTGATCGACTTCGCCATCCCGTACGCCGGAGACTCGCTGGAGCAGGCGGCCGACAACTGGATGCGGAAGGCCGAGGGGAAGGCGCTGGTGGACTACACCTTTCACATCTGCATCACCCGCTGGGCCGAGCACAAGAGCCAGGTGAAGGCGATGGTGGACCGGGGGTTCACCACCTTCAAGGAGTTCATGATCTACGAGTCGGAGGGATGGCAGTCGGACGACCGCGCCCTGTTCGGCACCCTGGAGCTGATGCGGGAGTACGGCACCATGCTCCTGGTGCACGCCGAGTCGGCGCGGGTGCTGGACGAGCTGATCGCGCGGCATCACACGCCGGAGCTGATGGCCCGCTACGGCGCACGGCTGCATCCGATGACCCGGCCCAACTTCGTCGAGGCCGAGGCCGTCCAGCGGGTCATCCAGTGGTGCGAGGTGACCGGCGGCCGCCTCTACATCGTGCACATGTCCACGGGAGAGGGGGCCGATCTGGTGCGTGCCGCGCAGGCGCGCGGCGTGCCGGTCGTGGCGGAGACCTGCGCCCAGTACCTGGTGCTGGACGATTCGGTGTTCGACCGGGACGACGGGCACCTCTTCGCCTGCTGCCCGCAGCTCAAGAAGCCAAAGGACGTCGAGCGCCTGTGGAAGGGACTCCGCGGGGGCGAGGTCTCGGTGATCTCGACCGACACCTGCACCTTCAGCCGGGAGCAGAAGGCGACATGGAACGGGGACTGGACCAAGATTCCGATGGGCCTGCCCGGGCTGGAAACCCTGCTCCCGCTCACCTACACCCACGGCGTCCTCGGCGGGAAGCTCTCGATCGAGGAGCTGTGCCTCAAGCTGAGCACCAATCCGGCCCGGATCATGGGACTGTACCCGAGGAAGGGCGGGATCACCATCGGGGCGGACGCTGACCTGGTGATCATCCATCCCACGGCCACTCGTGCAGTAGATCCGGCCACGATGGAGACCAACGCGGACTGGTCGCCCTACCTGGGCTGGGAGCTGGCCGGCTTCGCCAGGACCACGCTCTCGCGGGGCGACGTGATCGTGGACGATTATCGGGTCGTCGGGCGCGAGGGCCGCGGGCAGTGGCTCCCCCGGACGAGCGCCGGGTGAGCATGCCGGTTTCGGTCGGTCTCGGGCAGTCGCCGGCGCTCGGCGCGGACGAGCTCACCCGGAGCCCGCTCTGGAACCCGGACCTCGCGCCGACTGCTCCGGCCCGGCGCACCTGGTCCACCTACAATATCGCCGCGCTCTGGATCGGGATGAGCGTCGTGATCACCACGTACACCCTGGCGTCGGGTCTGATGCAGCAGGGGATGAACTGGTGGCAGGCGATGCTGACGATCCTCCTCGGCAACAGCATCGTGCTGGTACCGATGGTGCTCAACGCTCACGCGGGCACCAAGTACGGAATCTCCTTCCCGGTGCTCTGCCGGGCGAGCTTCGGGGTGCGCGGCGCCAATCTGCCGGCGATGCTCCGCGCCGTCGTCGCCTGCGGCTGGTTCGGAATCCAGACCTGGATCGGGGCGCTGGCGCTCGACGCCCTCTGCCGGGCGGCATGGGCCGGCTGGGCCGAGGTTCCCGGGGCGACCGCGATCGCCTTCGCGGTGTTCTGGCTGATCGAGGTGGCCATCATCCTCCGAGGCACCGAAGGGATCAAGCTGCTGGAGAGCTGGTCCGCTCCCCTGCTCCTCGCGGGTGGCGCGCTCCTCCTCTGGTGGGCGGTGCGCAATGGCGGCGGGCTGGGCCGCCTGCTCGCCGAATCCCAGCGGCTTCAGGGCGGCGGCGCCTCCTTCTGGGCGCTCTTCCCCTCCGCGCTCACCGCCTGCGTGGGCTACTGGGCGACGCTCAGCCTCAACATCCCCGACTTCACCCGCTACGCCAAGAGCCAGCGCTCGCAGATGCTGGGGCAGGCGCTGGGACTTCCCACCACCATGACCGCGTTCGCCTTCATCGGTGTCGTGGTCACCAGCGGCACGATCGTCGTCTTCGGCCAGCCGATCTGGGATCCGGTGGTGCTGGTCGGCCGGATGGGAGGCCCCGGGGTGATCGTCTTCGCCATGCTGGTGATCCTGGCGGCGCAGCTCACCACCAACATGGCGGCCAACGTGGTCTCGCCGGCCAACGACTTCTCCAACCTGAGCCCCAAGCGCATCAGCTACGTGACCGGCGGACTGATCACGGCCGTGCTTGGCATCGTGATGATGCCGTGGAAGCTCTACTCCGATGCCGCGGCCTACATCTTCACCTGGCTCCTGGGATACTCGAGTCTCATGGGCGCATTGGGTGGGATCCTGATCGCCGACTACTGGATCATCCGGCGGCAGCGCCTCCTGGTGGACGATCTGTATCGCGAGCAGGGAGCCTACACCTATCGCCGCGGCATCAATCCGAAGGCGGTCATGGCCCTGGCGGTCGCGATTCTGCCGGTGGTGCCCGGGTTTCTCCGCGCCGCCACCACTCCCGGCGGCGCGGTGGCGGACCCGAGCTTCTTCGACCGGCTCTACTCGTACGCGTGGTTCGTCACCTTCGGGCTCAGCGGAGTGGTCTATCTTGCGCTGATGCGCGGCGCGAAAACGCCGGCAAACCGGCAGAGCTGAATCCCTCGTCGCTGGCGCTCCTCGGGATGAGAGCACACCCACCGAAAGGACCCCATGCCCCGAGTCGTGAAATGCGGGCTGATCCAAGCCTCTCACGCCTGCGGTACTAATGAGCCCCTCGAGACCATTCGCGCGGCCAATCTGGCCAAGCACCTCGAGCTGATCGAACGAGCGGGACGGGAAGGGGTCCAGCTGCTCTGCATGCAGGAGATCTTCACCGGTCCCTACTTCTGCGCCGAGCAGAATGCACGCTGGTATGACGCGGTCGAGGCGATTCCGGACGGGCCCACCACCCGGCTCATGCAGGAGGTGGCCCGGCGGCACTCGATGGTGATCGTCGTTCCCCTGTACGAAGAGGACGGCACCGGCATCTACTACAACACGGCCGCCGTGATCGACGCCGACGGCAGTTATCTCGGCAAGTACCGCAAGAACCACATTCCGCACTGCGCGCCTGGATTCTGGGAGAAGTTCTATTTCCGGCCCGGCAACCTGGGCTATCCCGTCTTCAAGACGCGATACGCCGACGTGGGCGTCTACATCTGCTACGATCGCCACTTTCCCGAGGGCGCGCGTGAGCTGGGGCTGAACGGCGCCGAGATCGTGTTCAACCCGTCGGCGACGGTGGCCGGGCTCTCGGAGTACCTCTGGCGCCTGGAGCAGCCGGCCCACGCGGTGGCCAACACCTTCTTCGTGGGCGCGATCAACCGCGTGGGATACGAGGACCCCTGGCGCATCGGCGAGTTCTACGGTCAGAGTTATTTCTGCAGCCCGCGGGGACAGATCGTGGCGCAGGCGTCACGCGATCGCGACGAGCTGATCACCGCCGAGCTGGATCTGGATCAGATCCGCGAGGTTCGGAACGTGTGGCAGTTCTACCGCGACCGGCGGCCGGAGACCTACGGCGGGCTGTGCAAGTTGTGAATCTCGAGTTCCGCTGCATCGAGCCGGCGCCTGATCTCGCGGTGTTCGTCCGGCACTACTGGGTGCTGCGCGGGGGGCGCTTGGAGGCGCCAGTCCATCCGGTGTTTCCCGATGGCTGTGGTGAGATCATCTTCAACCTCGGTGCGACCACCCACGAGCTGCAGCGATCCGGCCGGCTCACGCCCCAGCCGCGGGTGATGCTCGTGGGTCAGATGACTCGGCCCCTGCACATGGCCCCCAGTGGGGCTCTGCGCGTGGTCGGGATCAAGCTGGCCAAGTTGGGATGTGCGTCGTTTATGGTTTTTGTG
>JBJMOX010000291.1:0-12783 GCA_045803515.1 Gemmatimonadales bacterium | reverse complement strand
TCGAGGCGCGCAGCAGATCCGCGTGCAGGTCTACCGCCCGGATGGTGGCCACCAGGAACACCAGGAACTGCATGTTGGTGTGGGTCTCATCCTGGGGATCCAGCAGGTTGACGCCGGTGTTGGTGGACATCGACCAGTTGTTGTGCTTGCCGGACCCGTTCACCCCGGCGAACGGCTTCTCGTGCAGCAGCGCCTGCAGGCCGTAGCGCGGCGCCACCCGCTTGAGCGTCTCCATGATCAGCATCTGGTGATCGCTCGCGATGTGGCTCGGCTCGAACAGGGGCGCGATCTCGTACTGGCCGGGGGCCACCTCGTTGTGCCGGGTCTTGACCGGCACGCCCAGCCGGTAGAGCTCGTTCTCCGCTTCGGCCATGAACGCCAGGACCCGCCGCGGGATGGTGCCGAAGTAGTGATCCTCCAGCTGCTGCCCCTTGGGTGGCTTGGCGCCGAACAGGGTGCGCTCCGAGATGAGCAGGTCGGGCCGCTTGAAGTAGAGGTCCCGGTCCACCAGGAAGTACTCCTGCTCCGCGCCGACGGTGGTGTAGACCCGGGAGACACCCTCGTCGGTGCCGAAGATCTTGAGGATCCGGATGGCCTGCCGGGAGAGCGCCTCGACCGAGCGCAGCAGCGGGATCTTGGTATCGAGGGCTTCGCCGGTCCAGGAGACGAAAGCGGTGGGGATGCAGAGGGTGACATTATTGTCGCCCCGCATCAGGAACGCCGGACTGGTGGCGTCCCAGGCGGTATAGCCGCGGGCCTCGAAAGTGGCCCGGATGCCTCCGGACGGGAAACTGGAGGCGTCCGGCTCGCCCTGCACCAGCTCCGAGCCGGAGAAGTTGAACACTACCCCGCCGTTCCCGTCCGGGGCGGCGAGCGAGTCGTGCTTTTCGGCGGTGAGGCCGGTCAGCGGCTGGAACCAGTGGGTGTAGTGGCTGGCACCGTTCTCGATGGCCCAGTCCTTCATGCACGCGGCCACCACGTCGGCGACCGCCGGGTCGAGCGGCTCGCCCTTCTGGATGGTGCGGAGCAGGCTGCGGTAGACCTCCTTGGGAAGTCGCTGGCGCATCACGGCGGGGGAGAAGATGTCGGCGCCGAAGATGGTGTCGACCCGCTCGGGCGGGTTCGGTGCCCCGACGAGGGTGCGGGCAGGAGTGGTCACGTGAGCGTGGGCCTCGGCATAGGTGGACGGGGACAGGAAAGGCGCAAGATAATCAGGCGCCGGCCTAGGGCGGGAATGTCAGCGGAGCGGGGCCATCATCACGAGCGGAACTGTCATCCCGAGCGGAGCGAGGGATCTTCTCCGCAGGATCGGACCTTCGCTACGACGGTCCGGGAGTCGCCAGCAAGATCCCTCGTCGCTGGCGCTCCTCGGGATGACAACTCTGAACCGGATGCCTGCGCCCTACGCGGTCGCCGCCGGCGCCGCCAGCGCGCTCTCCAGGTCGCCGAAATCCGGGTCCGGCAGCTCCGTGTACACGGGATTCGAGAGGTAGCGCTCCCCGAAGTCACAGGTGATCGAGACGATCAGCTTGCCCGCGTTCTCGGCCCGGCCCGCCACCTGCAGCGCTGCCCAGGTGATCGAGCCGGAGGAGATCCCGGCGAAGATCGCTTCCTCACGTGCCAGCCGGCGGGTGGTGGCGATGGCGTCGTCGTTGCTCACCCGGATCACCTCGTCGTAGATCTTGGTGTCGAGGTTGCCTGGAATGAACCCGGCCCCGATCCCCTGCTGCTTGTGCGGCGAGGGTTGGCCCCCGGAGAGCACCGGGCTCTCGGCCGGCTCCACCGCAACGATGTGGATGCCGGGGTTCTTCTCCCGCAGAAACCGCCCGGCCCCGGTGATCGTCCCTCCGGTTCCCACGCCGGACACGAAGATGTCGACCTTGCCGTCGGTGTCGGCCCAGATCTCCGGGCCGGTGGTGGCGTAGTGAATGGCGGGGTTGGCCGGGTTGTCGAACTGGCGGGGCATCCACCCACGGTCGCCCAGGCGCTCCAGAATCCCCTCCGCCCGGGCGATCGCGCCTTTCATCCCCTTGGGTCCTTCAGTGAGCACGACCTTGGCCCCGAGCGCCCGCAGCAGGTGCCGCCGCTCCAGCGTCATCGTCTCCGGCATGGTGAAGATGCAGCGGTACCCCCTGACCGCGGCGACGTACGCCAGCCCGATCCCCGTGTTCCCGCTGGTGGGCTCCACGATGACCATGCCCGGCCGAAGGCGGCCCTTCTCCACCGCATCGTTGATCATCGCGGCCCCGATCCGGTCCTTGACCGAGGCGAACGGATTGTAGCCCTCGTGCTTCACCGCGATCCGGCCCGGAAGGCCGCTGCCCAGGCGGTTCAACCGGATGAGCGGCGTATTTCCGAGAGTCTCGGTCACATCCTGATAGACCTTCCCGTGGGGCATAAATGGCCTCGGTGGAGGAAGAGGAGAGCGAAGGCGACTCTGCCGGCAACTATAACACGCGGCTGGAGGCGGTGAGAAGCCGGCCGCACGTGCGCGCGACCTGTACCAGCTCCTCCGCCCGCCAGGCGCCACGGTCGTTGAGCAGCTCCACCAGTCGTGCTGGCAGGGCGGCCGGGCCAAGTCGCGCGCCGCTCACCGCGCCGGCGATCGCGGCCATCGTGTCCGTGTCGCCGCCGACTCGAATGGCGGTGCAGACGGTGGCCCAGTAATCGTCGGGGGACCGGAGGAACGCGTACAGACTCCAGACGACGCTCGGCGTGACGAACGCCGAGATTCCTCTCCACTGTTGCGCGTGCGCCGGGTCGAGTCCGATCCGGTGGACGTGGTGCGCGGCCGCGGCCGGCGAGAGGTCTCCCCATTGGGCCAGGCCCAGGATGGCATCCGCCACGGATGCGTCCTCCGTCGCGACCCAGGCGGCGAGCCGCTCGAGAAACTCCCCGCGCGCGATCGCGCCCGGCTCGACGGCCAGCCTGACCGCGCCCGCCACTGCCACCGCGCCGGCCGCGCACCTGGGGTCCAGATGGGTGATCCGGCTCTGCTCCCCCGTCGCGCGGAGCATCTCCTCGGGCGATCCCGGAAAGAGCAGGCCGAGTGGTCCGGCTCGCATGGCACTGCCGTTCCCGGCGTAGGGCGCGGGAGTTCCCGAGTCCGGCCAGGCGACGCCATGGAGCAGCCGAAGCGCCGCCGCACGAGTGCCCGGTCCGGCGCCGACAACGTGGCCATCGCGGAAGAGCTCCGCCAGCCGGGTGGAGAATGCCACCGGACTCCAGCCCCCCTGGTCGGCGAAGCTTCGCAGGAGCTCGCGGGCGAGCTGGGTGTCGTCACTGTACTGCCCGAAGGGGAAGCGCGGGTGACTCCGCTCCCCGGCACGACCATCGAGGAGCCATCCCGAGACATACTCTTCGGCCACCTCGGGCGCTTCGGCCTCCACCACGAAGCCGAGTGCGTCGCCGAGTGCCTGGCCGACGATGCAGCCGGCCAGCGCGTCAGACGGGCTCGACATCCCGTCCGCAGAACCGGCAGATCTTCGCCCGGGCGAGGATCCGCTCGGCACAGTAGGGACACTCACGCTCTTCGCGCGCGGGCGGCGCCGCGGCCGCCGCCGGGCCCGACCGCCGGTCGTCGAGCGCCATGATCTGGCTCTGCACCTGGCGGCGGAACTCGAGCGGCGCGGGAATCCGGGGGATGCTTTCCCGGGTGCCACCAGTCCCGATGATCACCAGCGTGCCGTAGCCGAGCAGGCGTCCGGTGAGGTCCTGCTCCACCTCGATCGCCTCGATCTTGCTCAGCAGGGTCTCCAGCGACCGGCGGCGCAGCAGCCCGAGGCGCGCGACGACCCGCTTGTCGGTGATGGCGAATTCGGAGCCGAGGTAGTGGAGCGCCGGGCCGATCGCGAGGAGGAGTGCCAGCCCGACCACGGCGGCCCCAGCGTACCAGTAGTCGCGCTGGGTGATCTGGAGCGCCGCGCCGAGCGCCACGCCCGCCAGGCCGACGAGCAGCGGTCCGCCGAACAGGATCCAGTGAGGCCGGCAGCGCTGGACGATCCGCTCGCCCGCCAGCAGCTGCGCGTCGAGTGAGGACATGACTGTTCAAGCTCCGTCGCGAGAGGCAGGCGCCGAGCGGGGCCCGCGCAAAGGGGGTATCTTTCCGGCTCGCACTCTCATGCCGCCTGGCGGCTCAGGTAGAACCCCCCAATGGCTCCAGGCCCTGCATCACCCGGCTCGATCACAGCCGGTACTCGACGCTTCGATCTGATCGTCGTCGCCGCCTCCGCCGGAGGCGTGGATGCCCTCGGCACCATCTTCACCGGGCTGCCGGCTCAATTTCCGGTACCGCTCGCGGTGGTCCAGCACCGCTCGATGCAATTCCCCAACATGCTGTCCAAAGTTCTCAACCGGCATTCCCGGCTCCGGGTGAAGACTGCGGAAGCGGGGGAGACTCCGCAACCGGGCACGATCTACCTGGCACCGCCGGACCGGCATCTTTCGATCACGGCCGACGGAAGCTTCCGCCTGACCGAGGGCGCCCCCATTCACCACACCCATTCGGCCGCGGACCCGCTCTTCCGCTCCGCGGCCGAGGTCCATCGCGACCGGGTGATCGCGGTCGTGCTCACCGGTGGGCTGGGCGATGCCGCCGAGGGAGCCCGTGCGGTCGGTCTGGCGGGAGGCGTCGTGCTGGCACAGAACGAGGCGACCTCACTAGTCTTCTCCATGCCGAGGGCGACCATCGCCACCGGTCACGCCGACGCAGTGCTGGCCATCGAGGAGATCGGGCCGGCGCTGGTCCGGCTGGTGGACACCGGGAGCCTGGCTCCACGCTGAGCTGGCCTCAGTTCGCCCGCACGCCCGGCCACCAGTTCCACCGCCCCGCCACATTCATGATCGCCGGCACGAGCAGCATCCGGATCAGGGTGGCGTCCAGGAACACCGCCACGGCCAGTCCGAAGCCCAGGAACTGGAGCAGCAGCACGTTGGCGAAGGCGAAGTAGCCGAAGACGATCACCATGATCAGGGCCGCGGAGGTGATGGTGGACGCGATGGCGCTGAGCCCGTCGGCGGTGGCCCGCTCGGCGTCACCTGTCCGGATGAACTCCTCCCGGATCCGGCTCAGGAGGAAGACCTCGTAGTCCATGCTGAGCCCGAACACCGCGGCGAAGACCGTCACCGGCACCACCACGAAGATGGCGGCCGTGGGGCCGCTCAGCCCGAGGAAGCGGGAGCCGACCCCATTCTGGAAGACCAGCACGATCACCCCGAAGGTGGCGGCCACCGAGAGCGTGTTCAGGACGATCGCCTTGATCGGGATCAGCACCGAACGGAAGACCAGCCCCAGCATCACCGCCGTCGAGCCCAAGATCAGCGCGATCATCAGCGGAAAACGCTGCAGCAGCTCCTGCTGGAAGTCGACGTTGGCCGCGGCGTAGCCGCCCACCGAGATGCGCGCGCCTGCCAGCCCCCGCGCGCCCACCGTCCCCATACGGCGAATGTGGCGGACGACGTCCATCACCGAGGTCAGCGACGTGGTGTCCGAGACCACGACGTCGACCAGCGCGGTACCCGCGTCCTGGCTCAGATAGGCATCCAGGAAGTCCGGGTACTCCTCCCTCGCGGCCTTGAGGTCGCTATAGAGCACCGAGTAGGCCAGCAGGGACGTGCCCGGCTTCAGGTCCACGATGCTCTTGACCCCGGCGATGCGCGGATCGGCCTTCAGGGAATCCGAAAGAGCCCGCAGGCCTCGAAGCGCGCGGGCTGAGCCGAAGCGTTCGCCCGGCGGCAGCTCGACCACCACGTGGATCGGTTGGATCACACCGCCCAGGCCCAGCCGTTCCAGGACCATGGCCCCCTGGCCGGCCTCGGTGCCGGCGGGCCACCAGTCGCGGGCCGGCAGGCCGATCCGGATGTGCAGCACGGGATAGACCAGCAGCGCCAATAGCGCCACCCCGCTCGCCAGTGCCGCGACCGGCCGGCGGCCGATAGTGCGGGCCCACCATGCCCAGCCCCGTCTGCCGTGGTACCAGGCGAGACGGCGCGCGAGCCACCACGGCCAGTCGATTCGAGGGCCGAGCAGCAGCAGCACGGCCGGGAGCAGGGTGGTGGTCAACAGCATCATGACCAGCACCGCGACGATTCCGGACCAGCCCACGGTCCGGGTCTCCAGCAGCGGTGTCGGCAGGAGCGCCGCGAAACCGAGGATCACCGTGATGCCCGAAATGGCGACGGCCAAGCCGGCGGTGCGCACCGTCCGGCCTACCGCCGTCAGGGGGGAATGGCCAGCGGAGAGCTCCTCACGGAAGCGGGTCACGATGAGCAGGGAGTAATCGATCCCCACGCCCAGCCCGATCATGGTCACGATGGTGAGGGCCACGACCGAGAGCTCTATGGCATTCGCGATGAGCCCGATCACCGCCAGCGCCACCAGCACCCCCAGCACGCCCACGCCGAGCGGGAGCAGCGCGGCCGCGATGGCGCCGAAGGCGAGCACCAGGATGGCGAGCGTCAGCGGGAGCACCCGGGCCTCGCCCCGGCGGCTGTCGTCCGCGATCAGCCGGCGCTCGTCGAGATCGAGTGGAGAGCGTCCGGTCACCAGCACTCGATAGCTCGAGCCGCCCGGCAGGCGCGTCAGCGTGCGACGCAGCACGTCTCGCACCGGGTCCACCACCGCGCCCAGACTTTCCGCGGGGAGCTGAAACGCGATGAGGAACAGGGTGGTGCGCCGATCGCGGCTCTGAAAGGTGGAATCTTCGGCGGAGCGGCGGGAGAGCGTGCCCCGCACATAGGGCTGCCGGTCGAGCGCGGCGAGCAGCGAGTCGCGCACCAACCCCGGGCCCGCTCGGTCGAACGGTACGGGCGCGCTCACCGTCACCGCGAAGAGCTCGGCGACCGGCCGGGGGAACCGCGTCGCGACGAGGCTGTCGGCCCGGCGCGATTGGCTCGGCAGCGTGCTGCCTCCGCGGCCGGCCAGGAGGCCTGGGGTACGGCGCGCCAGGCTGCCGGCCGCCACGCCGATCACGGCCCAGGCGGCGATCACCAGCCAGGAGATGTTGCTGGAACGACTCGTGAAGCCTCCCGTGACGCGGTATTCGCCGCTTCGCAACTCTCAGCTGCCTCGCTGAGTAAACGTCAAAGCTGGAGCCGCACCAAGGCTACTGGATAAAATCGACCCAGCCGCTCTCGTTCGCGACTGCCCCGGGTCCCGTTGGGCCATCGCCGCAGGCCAGGACGACACACAGCAGGATGGGCGCCACGAGCGGGTGTCGAAGGGCCATGACGGTGAGTTCCCTGAGGGACCGGCGCGCCTGTGCGCACGGGCGCCCGGACACGGGCAGGTTGAAGCCGGGTGCCAAGACGCGTGTGCTGATTGTGATCGGAATGGGACGAAGTATACGGTCGGGAAAGCGAAGCGGCAACACGGACGGACAGGGTGGGATTCGAACCCACGATACCCTTACGGGTATACCGGTTTTCGAGACCGGCTCCTTCAGCCACTCGGACACCTGTCCTGCGAACGGCCCAACTGCTTTGCGGGCCGGAAGTTTACCCCGGCGACGCCAGGTTTTCCAGCGCACCACCCGACCTGAGTCACGGCTGCGGCTCGGGGTCAGTGGTTCGAAGTCGCCCTCTGCTCCCAGATCTGATTGCTCCGGTCGAGATCGGGAAAAGTCGCTTCGGGGTCGATCTCGACCCGGACGATGGCCGGACTGCCGCGGACCCGGACGCTGACGCTCCGCCGATTCTCCAGCCACGCCCCCACCGGGATCTCGACCCGCTCGACCTGGCCCCCGGCGTGCGTCACCGCCAGCCGCACCGGCATCGGTGCGAGGCCGCGGTCCTCCACCGTGATGGTGGCGGAATCGCCCTCCTGCCGCACATCGGCGACAGCTTGATCGAGCGGCCAGGCCTCGTAGAACCAGCTCACCCAGAACCAGGAGAGATCGCCACCGGACACGCGGGCGAAGGTGTTGAAGAAGTCCGCGGGATCGGGATGGCGGCCGGTCCAGCTCTTCCCATATTCCCGGAGCGCCCGGTGGAATGGCTCCTCCCCCAGGAGCCCCCGCAGCGCGGCCAGCACCTGCGCCGTCTTGTCGTAGAAGGTGGTGAAGTAGCGGTCTTCCTGAATCAGATCGCCCCATTGCATGAGCGGCGCGTCCAGGCCCGCCCTCGTCGCCGTGAGGTACAGCTCGCGCTGTCCCTGCTCCGAATCGTTCGGACGACCGCCGGTGCGAGGCTCGCCGTACAGCACACGCATCCCCTGGGCGACGTCGAACTGGGTGAGTCCCTCGTCCATCCAGGGGTGCCGGGTCTCGTTGGAACCGACCTGCATCGGGAACCACATGTGCCCCGTCTCGTGCATCAGGTCGCCGGCCAGTGACAGCGTGTCCGCCCACGGCTGCATCAGCGTCATCATGGGGTACTCCATGCCGCCGCTGGTCAGCACCCCTTCCATCGAGGTCATCTGGGGCCACGGGTAGGGCCAGAGCCACGCCGACATCCGCTCGATCGCATCACGGGTGAAGCGTGCGCCGCCGGCCTGCCAGGCCGCCGCCGCGAGGCTGATACGGAAGAAGCTGCTGATGGCGACGGTATCGGCTCCCCGGCCGGAATCGGCCACGAGGGCCGTGGCGGCATCCCACGCGTAATGGTTGCCGGCGCCCCAGGCAAAGTCGCGCACGCCTGTTGCGCTGAAGTGCCAGATCCGTTTCCCACGGGTCACCAGTCCCCCGCCCTTCCCCACTTCCTCCGGCGAGATGACGTGCACGACGTCGCGTCCTCGCCTCGCCTGGGCGAGCCGGTCGAGGGTCCGCCGCGAGAGCACCGATGACGAATCCTCCAGCGTGCCGGTGGCCCCGACGACCCATCCTTTCGGCACCCTGAGCCGCACGTCGTAATCCGCAGGGTCCATGTAGAATTCCGCCACGCCGAGGTATGGGTCGGTCACCCAGCCGCTCAGGTCGTCGTACACCGCCATCTGGGGATACCAGTAGCCGAGGAAGTACACGTCGGACTCGCGTCCCTGGCGTCCGTCCGACGGCGAGGGTGGAGGCGTGAACGACCACTCGAACCCGAGACGAACGCTGTCGGATGGGCCGAGGGGCATGGGGAGCCGGATCCAGAGGACCGTACCTTCGAGACGGGTGCCCGGGGAGGTGGAATCGGTCTCGGGTATGGCCGACAGGCTCCTGCCGTCCGCCTCGACGCGAGAGAGCGCGACTCCTCCAGTCACCGGCAAGGGATCGCGGCGAGCCGCACCCGGCGCGAACGCGTTCTGCCGCAGATACACCGCGACCCGACGAAGCGTATCGGGAGAGTTGTTCAGGTAGACCACGCTCTCCCGGCCGGTGAGGCGTGCCGCGGAGGCGTCGAGCGAGGCGTCGATCTCGTAGCGGGCATGCTGGACCCAGTTGCCCGGTGCGGGAAGCCCCGTGCGAGTGCGAGTACCGCGCACCACCGCGCGTGAGAACCCCGACTCCTCGTATACCGGTCCAGGAAGGGGTCTGCCTCCGCCGTCGAGTGTCCCGTGGCTCTCCGTCGGGGCCGGGCGGGTCTGGGCGGTGGTGACCGCGGGCACGATGATGCCCGCCAGGAGCAGGGCGATGGCGTTTCTCACGGACTGCCTCGGATGAAGTCGGGGAAACGTAACAGCACCTTCTTGCCCCCGCCCGTCACCTGGCGCAGCCTCGGCTAGGAGTGTCGCAGCACCAGCCCGATCACCGCGCCACCCAGCACGAGCCACGCCGAGTTGAGACGGAAATGCAGCAGCAGCACGAGGCTGACCAGCGCCATCCCCACCGTGAGGGGATCCAGCAGCGCCGCCCGAGCGAGCTCCCACGTGACCACCGCCATCAGCGCGAGCGAGGCAACGTTGACCCCATCGAGCACCGCGCCCGCCGTCGGCGAGCGGCGCAGTCGGGGTACCAGCGGACCGCTCAGTGCCACGAACACGAAAGCAGGCAGGAAGATGCCCACCGTCGCGACCAAGGCGCCCGGAGTTCCTCCGAGGAGATAGCCGATGAAGGTTGCCGTGGTGAAGACCGGTCCCGGAGTGATCTGCCCCACGGCCACCGCGTCCAGCAGCTGGTGTTCGGTGAGCCAGCCCAGCCGCTGGACCAGGTCGGCCCGGAGAAAGGCGAGCAGGACGTAGCCGCTGCCGAAGAGGACCGCGCCGATCTTGAGGAAGACGGCAAAGAGCGGCCACAGGCCGAACGGAGCGGCGACCGCGGCGGCACCTCCAGCCGCTCCACCCGCCAGACCAACCGTGGCGGGGGCGACCTGGGCGCCCTGGAGGACGCCGCGGCCCATCGCCACCGCGGCTCCGGCCAGGGCGAGGATGAGCAGCTCGTGGACCCCCGCCGCCGCCGCCGCGGTGGCAAGCAAACCAACCACCACCAGGCCTCGTGTCTTGAGCGCCGTCCGGCCCAGTCCCCAGAGCGCCTGCAGGATCACCGCGATGACCACCGGCTTGACGCCGTACAGCACTCCGGCCACGGCTGGAAGGGCGCCAAACCTGACGTAGGCCCACGCGATCGCCGTCACCACGATGGCCGCCGGCACAATGAAGCAGGTGCCGGCCACGAGCAGCCCGGGCCAGCCAGCGCGCGCGTGCCCGATGTGAATGGCGAGCTCGGTGGAGTTGGGCCCGGGGATCAGGTTGGTGGCGCCCAGGTAGTCGAGGAACGCCTCCCGGGTGAGCCACCGGCGGCGCCGCACGACCTCCTCTTCCATCATCGCGACGTGCGCCGCCGGGCCGCCGAAGGCGACCGTCCCGAGCTTGAGAAAGAGCCCGGCAATGGTCGAAAGGCGAGACCCTATAACAGCTCGCGCTTGCTCTGGAAGAACCGCTTGAGGAGCTCCGCGCAATCGTCCGCCATGATGCCCCCGACCACCTCCGGCCGGTGGTTCATCCGCGGATGGCGGAGCAGATCGTACACCGAGCCGGCCATCCCGACGCGCGAATCATACGCGCCGAAGACCACTCGTCCGACCTTGGCGAGAACCAGCGCGCCGGCGCACTGGGCACATGGCTCCAGCGTCACGTACAGCGTGGCGAACGGCAGCCGGTCCTGGCCCACCTTGCTCAGGGCCCGCTGCAGCGCCAGCATCTCCGCGTGTGCGGTGGGATCCCGCCGCTGCACCGTCTCGTTGTGCGCCTCGCCGAGCACCTCGCCCTCGGCGACGATGACCGCGCCGATCGGCACCTCTTCCCTCACCGATGCCGCCCGGGCCAGCCTGAGGGCGGCCTGCATTCCGGTCAGGTCACTGGGAGAGGGCGTCCCTCTACGCACTTGCCATCTCGGGCACCGCCACGCCCCGCGTGAGCCGCAGGTGGTCGCCCGCGCGCTCGACCCGGATCGTGTCGCCCTCGCGGAAATTGCCCTCCAGCACCTCGAGCGCGATCGGATTCTGGAGCTCCCGCTGAATGACCCGCTTGAGCGGGCGGGCACCGTAGACCGGGTCGTACCCCTGGACCGCGAGAAACTCCCGGGCCTCTGGCGTGACGTCCAGCTTGAGGCGCCGGGCGGCCAGGAGCGCATCGAGGTGCCGCAGCTGGATCTCGACGATCTGGATCAGGTCTTCCCGGCTGAGCGGCCGGAAGACGATGATGTCGTCTACGCGGTTGAGGAACTCGGGCCGGAAATGGTTCCGGAGCTCGTCCCGCACCCGTTGCTCCACCCGTCCCCAGGCCTCGTCGCTCGCCTGGCCACCGGCATCCACGATGATCTGGCTCCCGATGTTGCTGGTCATGATGATGACCGTGTTGCGGAAATCGATCAGTCGGCCCTGACTGTCGGTGAGCCGCCCGTCGTCCAGGATCTGCAGCAGGACGTTGAACACGTCGGGATGCGCCTTCTCCACCTCGTCGAACAGTACCACGCTGTACGGGCGGCGGCGGACGGCTTCGGTCAGCTGGCCTCCCTCTTCGTAGCCCACGTAGCCCGGCGGCGCTCCGATCATCCGGGCGACCGAATGCTTCTCCATGTACTCCGACATGTCCAGCCGCACCATGGCCCGCTCGTCATCGAACAGGAACTCGGCGAGGGCGCGCGCGGTCTCCGTCTTACCCACGCCGGTTGGGCCGAGGAAGATGAAGGAACCGGTGGGCCGATTGGCGTCGCCCAGACCCGCGCGGCTCCGGCGCACGGCGTTGGACACCGCGGTGAGGGCCAGCCGCTGGCCGATGACCCGGAGGCCCAGCTCCGACTCCAGGCGGGTGAGCCGCTCGCGCTCGCTCTCCAGCCTCTTGGAGACCGGGATCCCGGTCCACTTGGCCACGATCTGGGCGATGTCGTCGGCGTCCACCTCCTCCTTCAGGTATTTGGCATTGGCCTGGACCTCCTGCAGCCGCTGCTGATCTTCCTCCAGCTTCCGCTCCAGCTCGGGGATCCTTCCATAGCGCAGCTCGGCCGCGCGCTGGAGGTCGCCCCGGCGAGTGGCCTGGTCGACCTCGCTCCGAAGCGCATCCACCTCGGTCTTGATCCGCTGGATCTCGCCGATCGCCTGTTTCTCCGACTGCCACTGGGCCTTCATGCCCGCGCTCTGCTCCTGCAGGCGGGAGATCTCCTGCTCGACCGCATCCCGGCGCTCCTTCCCGGCGCGATCCTTCTCCTTGAGCAGCGCCTGGCGCTCGATCTGCAGCTGGACGATGCGGCGCTCCACTTCGTCGATCTCCTGGGGGAGACTGTCGATCTCGATCCGGAGCCGGCTCGCCGCCTCGTCCACCAGGTCGATCGCCTTGTCGGGCAGCTGGCGACCCGAGATGTAGCGGTCGCTCAGCGTCGCGGCCGCAACCAGCGCCGCGTCCTGGATGCGCACACCGTGGTGCACCTC
>JBJMOX010000290.1:0-6540 GCA_045803515.1 Gemmatimonadales bacterium | reverse complement strand
GATGAGCCGACGCCAGTTTCTCGGCGCGAGCGCCGTCGCAGGCATGACCCTCACCGGCCTGCCCGACCTGGTGCGGAAGGTGCGGGTGATCACCGCCCCCCGCGTCGCCATCGTTGGCGCCGGGCTCGCCGGCCTCACCTGCGCCTATCGCCTCCGTCAGGCCGGGGTGATCGCCACCGTGTACGAGGGCAATAACCGGCTTGGCGGGCGTTGCTGGTCCATTCGGGGCGCCTTCAACGAGGGGCAGGTCGCCGAGCACGGTGGCGAGCTGATCGACCAGTACCACAAGGAGATCCGCCAGCTGGCCCAGGAACTGGGTCTCAAGCTCGACAACCTGCTCGCGGCGGAAGAGAACGGCACCGAGCCGTTCTACTTCTTCGACGGCACACGGCAGACCTTCGCCGAGACCACCGACGCGGTGAAGCAGATCTGGCAGGTGATGCACACCGACATCTCGGCGGCGAGCTATCCCACCACTTTCGACAGCTTCACGGCTGCGGGGCTCGCCCTCGACCACATGTCCATTCTGGACTGGATCAACAGCCGGGTCCCCGGTGGGCACGCCTCGCACCTGGGCCAGCTGCTCGATGTGGCCTACAACATCGAGTACGGCGCCGAGATCGACGTGCAGAGCTCGCTCAATCTCCTATACCTGCTGGGATTCAGCGGCCAGGGGCAATTCCGCATCTTCGGCACCTCCAACGAGAAGTACCACGTCCGGGGCGGCAACGATCAGATCGTCTCCCGCCTGGCGCAGGCCGTAGACCAGCAGATCGAGACCGATGCCGCCCTCTCGGCCATCGTGCGACTTTCCGACGGCCGCTACACCCTGACCTTCGGCAGCGGGCGCAGCAAGCGTAGCGTCACCGCCGAACAGGTGGTGCTCGCCCTGCCCTTCTCCAAGCTTCGCGAGGTGGACTACAGTGAAGCCGGCTTTGTCGAGCCGAAGACCTTCGCGATCGAGGAGCTGACCATGGGGGCCAACGCCAAGCTCCAGCTCCAGTTCAGCAACCGGCACTGGCGGACCCTGGGCTGCAACGGCGACAGCTACTCGGACCAGGGGTACCAGGACACCTGGGAGGTCAGCCGAGCCCAACCCGGCGGGTCCGGCATCCTGGTCAACTATACCGGCGGCGAAACCACCAGGAGCCAGGCCAACGGGAGCCCGCAGCAGCTGGCGGAGGCCTTCCTGAGCCAGGTCGACCCGGTGCTGCCGGGATTGGGCAAGAAGTGGAACGGCAAGGTCACCTGGGACTACTGGCCCAGCAATCCGTGGACTGGAGGCGCATACTCTTACTGGCGTGTCGGGCAGTACACCCGCTTTGCCGGCTCGGAGTACCAGCGGTCGAACAACTGCCACTTCTGCGGCGAGCACACCTCGATCGACTCGGAGGGTTACCTCAACGGCGCGGTGGAGACCGGACAACGCGCGGCTGCCGACGTACTGGCCGACCTGAAGGTGAAAGGGTACGAGAAGTAGCCCGGAGGTGACGAGCGATGATCGCTACTTCTCGATTCGAAACGGGCGACTCTCGACAGTGCCCAACTGAGCCTCGCCCGGTGCCGACGCCCGCAAGACCTTTCCATCACCGGGCTCGGTCACCTTGAGGTCATCGAACACCACGATCCCATTCTTCGTATCCTTCTCTCGCTTCCCCTCCAGCTTTCCAGATCCGCTGGACAGCTCGATTGCGATCTTGATTCCAGACTCCTGCACGAGATCGCCGTTGCGGTCCACCACCGCTACGACCACCGGGGGAGTGATGCGCTCCTTCCTTCTGGCATCCGAGGGCTGGACCTGGAAGACGAGACGCTCCGCGCCGCCGCCACCACCTCCGCCGCCGCTGGTCGCGCTCGCAGTGAAGGTGACCACGCCAAGACCCGACACGACCGCATTGACGGTGTTGGGTCCTTGGGAAGGGCCGAGGGTCCACAGCGCAGAGGAGAGGCCCTCCCCGTCGGTCTGGCCGGTTGTCGGCGAGACGCTTCCCCCACCCACCCCGATGATCCAGGTCACCGCCTGGTCCCCTATCCCATTCCCCTCCGCGTCCACCAGGCGAACCACCAACGGCTCGGCCAGCTCGGCACCGGGCGCGGCGGACTGATCGCTCCCCGAGACCAGAACAAGACTCGCCGCGGAGCCCGCCGTAGCCATATGCGTGAAGATCACGGGCGAACCGTCGAGTTGGGCAGCGGATGCCGCCGCGGTCTGGGCGCCGGCAGTGGTGCCGAGCACCCGACGGGCTGCCGCACGACCGGCGGCATCGGTCTCGACCGTCCCCGGACTGATGCTCCCCGGCTCCGCGCTCCATTCAACCGGGGCGCCGCTCACTGGGTTGCCGAATTCGTCGTTGACCTGAACCACGAGGGAGTCGAGGAGGGCGGTCCCCACTGGCGCGCTCTGCTCGTCACCGCTCAGCGCCACGATCGCGTGGGCCATCGCCGCTCGGGCCGAGGCCGTGAATCTGACAGCTATGTTGCCGGCACCGGCAACCCGGGCATCCAGGACCTGTGATCCGGCCTGTTCGCCGAGCACCCACTCAGCGCCTGCGAGGCCGTCACCCCCGGTGCGGGCCGTGTCGGGAATGACCTCACCGGCTGAGCCACCGGGTGGGACGACGAACTCGACCGGGAGGCCAGCCAACGGGCGCCCTGCCGCGTCGGTTACCCGCACGACGATGGAGTCGGTCAGAGGCGACCCGACCGTACCGGTCTGTTCTTCTCCCCGGACCGCGGCGATGGCCGCCGGTTCCCGGTCGTCCGGCAATACCAAGTCGCCCCCGCCGCAGGCGAAGGCGGCCAGAGCAGCGCCGGGAATGAAGAGCGAATCGACAAACCACACGTTGCGCCGCACGGAGGGCTCGGCTCACTGGTTGGAAGCGAGACGATAACTCCGGGCTACCCGGGGCGATAGGGCATGGATCACTGGCCCTAGGGTAAGCGCAAGGCATTGCATCCGCGCTCGAACGACACGGGAAGGCCCCGCCCGCGATTGAGAGCGGCGGGGCTGCATCTGTGCCTATCGGGGCGCCGGGATTCGTTGGCTGGCGCTAGCCACCGCTGATTGGCTTCGACTTAGCCCCTTGTCACCGTGGCGCGCTCGTTCACGGCCGCGTCCCCACCGCTATCTGCGCGCCTTGCATGTCGGGTGGACGTGAGCGACCGTTGGTGAGTACCAAGAGGCGTGACCAGGCAACCGTAGTCGCGGGTCCTGAGGCCGAGCGCCTCGAGACTGGGTTGGAGAGAGTGGCAAAGTCGTCCGGTCGGCGCGATTCTTGTCGAGAACTCACATTTCCTTGAGGATCCATGAAAAGAGCCCGCTTGAATCGCCTCTTTCATCCGAAGTCCAGTCGCTGTTTCGATGTCGCCATCGACCACGGCTTCTTCAATGAATACGCCTTCCTGGCCGGGATCGAGGATATCGAGCGGGCGGTCGCCACATTAGTCGCGGCGGCGCCGGATGCGATTCAGCTCACCGTGGGTCAGGCGCCGCTGCTCCAGGCGCTGCCCGGGCGCCAGAAGCCCGCGCTCGTCCTCCGCACCGATGTGGCCAATGTGTACGGGAAGGAGCTGCCCCGGCGGCTCTTCAGTCGGATGATCCACGCGCCGGTGGAGCAGGCGCTGCGCCTCGATGCGGCCTCCGTGGTCGTGAACCTGTTTGCGATCCCCAACCAGCCTGATGTGGCCGACCAATGCATCGGGAACGTCCTCCGGATCAAGCCCGAGTGTGACCGGTATGGCATGCCGTTGATGATCGAACCGCTGGTCTTTCGGCCGAACGAGCAGGCGGGCGGCTACATGGTGGACGGCGATGTGCGCAAGATTCTGCCCCTGGTCCGCCAGGCCGTCGAACTGGGCGCCGATATCATCAAGGCCGACCCCACGGATGACGTGACCGAGTATCACAAGGTCATCGAAATCGCCGGACGCATTCCGGTGCTGGTCCGGGGCGGCGGCAAAGCGGCGGACCAAGAAATTCTGCAGCGCACGGAGGCGCTCATTCAGCAGGGCGCGGCCGGCATCGTCTATGGCCGCAACGTCATTCAACATCAGAATCCGCTCGGCATGACCCGAGCACTGCTCGCCATCGTCCATGACGGGGCGACCGCGCAGCAAGCGGCTGCTTTCCTCAACCCGCATACTGTATGACCCAGTGCGTCAGGATCGGCATCATTGGCGGCGGTTTGATGGGCCGCGAGGTCGCCAGCGCCTTGAGCCGCTGGTTTGTCCTTGACCACTATCCGACGCGGGCGGAGTTGGTGGCGGTCTGCGACGTGGCCGAGCCACAGCGGGACTGGTTCCGGCAGGTACCCGGCGTGAAACTCGTCACGGCGGATCACCGGGTGCTCCTCGAGTCCTCCGACGTGGACATGGTGTACGTGGCGGTGCCCCACCATCTACACGAGGCGATCTATCTCGATGTGCTTCGGGCAGGCAAGGACCTGTTCGCGGAGAAGCCGTTTGGCATTGACCTGCGTGCGGCGCGGACGGTAGACGAGGCAATCCGGCGCTCGGGCCGGTTCGTGCGCTGCAGTTCGGAGTTCCCCTTTTTTCCCGGCGCGCAGCGCGCCTATCAGCTCGCGCGAGCCGGGGGCCTCGGCAAGCTGCTGGAAATTCGGTCCGGCTTTCATCACGGCAGCGATCTGGATCCGACCAAGCCAGCGAACTGGAAGCGGCAAGTACCGACGTGTGGCGAAATCGGGGTGATGGGGGATCTGGGCATGCACGCCGTGCACATCCCCTTCCGGCTCGGCTGGCACCCCCGGCGTGTCTACGCGCAGTTGCAGAAGATTTATCCCGAGCGTCCCGACGGTAAGGGCGGCCGGGTGGCGTGCGATACCTGGGACAACGCCATGCTGCACACTGATGTGGCGATCGACGGCGCCGAGGTGCCGATGCGGCTGGAGCTGAAGCGGCTGGCGCCCGGCGAAACCAACTCTTGGTTCATCGACATTCTCGGGACGGACGGGGGCGTCAAATACAGCACCAAGGAACCGAAGACCCTGTGGACCTTCCAGCGCGGCAAGGAACAGAGCTGGCAGCGGACCGACCTGGGTTTTCAGGGGCCCTTCCCGACAATCACGGGCGCGATCTTTGAGCCCGGGTTCCCCGATTGCTTTCTCCAGATGTGGGCGGCATTTCTGGCTGAGCGGGCAGGGATCCTCGGCGACCGCTTCGGCTGCGTTACGCCGGAAGAGGCGGTGCGGAGCCACGAACTGTTCGCCGCCGCCTTGCAGTCCCACGCCGAGAAGCGGGCCGTCGAGCTTGAGTGATCCATGAAGCGCAGCGAGATCAACCAGCTGATTCGGGCCGCCGAGCGGTGTTACCGGGCCCACGGCTGGGCGCTCCCGCCCAAGCCGCGCTGGGACGTAACCGATTTTGGGCTCGGGGCGTGGCGGGAGGTCGGCCTGGTCCTGGTGAATCTGGCGGAGGAGCCTGAGTATTGGGAGAAGCTCATGTACGCCCAACGCGGGATGACGACGCCGGCCCATTGCCATCGCCGGAAAAAGGAGGACATCATCTGCCGCTGGGGCCGGCTCGCCGTGCGGGTGTGGGAGGGACCGCCCGACGAGACTGGTGGGCAACGCTTCACGCTGCCGGTGAATGCCGAACCAGTCGAGGTCGCATCAGGTGCGGTGCTGGAGCTCGAGGCGGGCTCGCGGGTCACGTTGGTGCCCGGGGTGTATCACGAGTTTTATCCGCTCAGCGAGGAGTGCATCATCGGCGAAGTCTCCACCGCGAACGACGATCGCCATGATAACTGTTTTGTGAATCCCGCGATTGGCCGATACCCTGGCATCGAGGAGGACGAACCGGCCATCGCGCGGTTGGTGAGCGAGGCCTGACATGAGCGCGCGCGCTGGTATTCTCGCCGGCGGGAACTGGATCGTCGACCGGCTGAAAGTCATCGACACCTATCCGCGCGAGGAGGCATTGGCCAACGTCTTGGCCGAGTCGGTCGGCAACGGGGGGAGCCCCTTCAATCTCCTGGTCGATCTGGCGAGGCTCGGCGCCGGGTTTCCGCTAGCCGGCATCGGGCTGATCGGGGCCGATGCCGAGGGCGAGTGGATCGTTGGTCAATGCCGCACGCACGGGATCGATGCCCGGCAGGTGCGCGTCCATCCCGGCGTGCCAACCTCATACACGGACGTGATGACGGTCCGCGACACGGGGCGGCGGACATTCTTTCACCAGCGGGGGGCGAATGCGCTGCTGGACGATGGGGATTTTGATTTTGCGGCCAGTCGGGCGCGGCACTTTCACCTCGGGTATCTACTACTCCTCGATCGGCTCGATCAGCCGGACGGAGAGTTCGGGACGGTGGCGGCCCGGACGCTGGCGCGGGCGCGGGCGACGGGGCTCACCACCAGCATCGATGTGGTGAGCGAGGACAGTGAGCGGTTCGTACAGGTCGTGTGGCCGGCACTGCCGCATGTCGACTATTGCTTGCTGAACGACTTCGAGTTGGAGCGGACCACAGGCCTGAGGGTCCGAGGAGGGATGGATATCGACGTTGGGGCTGTCCACCTGGCGGCGCAG
>JBJMOX010000289.1:0-3426 GCA_045803515.1 Gemmatimonadales bacterium | reverse complement strand
GCGACGAATCCGACGTCGCGGCCGTCATCGCGAAATTCAAGCAGAAGGATCCCGGCATGGCCCGGGTGTTCGCGGAGGCCTACGGGTACGTCGTCTTCCCCACGGTCGGCAAGGGGGGGATCGGCATCGGCGGGGCACGGGGGAAGGGATGGGTCTACCAGCACGGCCACCCGATCGGCCGCTCGACGCTTACCCAGGTCACCATCGGCTTCCAGTTCGGCGGCCAGGCCTACAGCGAGGTGGTGTTCTTCAAGACCGCGGAGGCGCTGGAGAACTTCAAGCTCGGGCATCTCAAGCTCGACGCGCAGGCCTCGGCCATCGCGCTCACCGCGCGGGCGTCGGGCGACCTGGCCTACCGGAGCGGGGTGGCGATCGTGACGATGGCCAAGGGCGGGCTCATGTACGAGGCGTCGGTCGGCGGGCAGAAGTTTTCCTTCCATCCCATCGAGAAGGGCAGCTGAGGCGTGGCTGACGCTCCGGCCACCCTGCTAGCGGCCCTCGCGGGCCGCTACGCGGTCGAGCGCGAGCTCGGGCGAGGCGGGATGGCCACGGTCTATCTGGCGCGGGACGTCCGGCACGACCGGCCGGTCGCGCTCAAGGTGCTCCACCCGGAGCTGGCCCAGGCGCTCGGGGCAGACCGCTTCCAGCGGGAGATCCGGCTGGCCGCCCGGCTTCAGCATCCGCACATCCTCACCGTCCACGACTCCGGTGAGATCTCCGCCACGTCCGGCGGCGCGCCGATCCTCTGGTTCACCATGCCGTACATCGAGGGCGAGTCGCTGCGCGGCCGGCTCGATCGGGAGAAGCAGCTTCCGCTGGAGGACGCGCTGCGGATCGCCCGCGAGGCCGCCGATGCGCTCGACTACGCCCACCAGCATGGGGTGATCCACCGGGACATCAAGCCGGAGAACATCCTGCTCGCGGGCCGTCACGCGCTGGTGGCCGACTTCGGGATCGCGCGGGCGCTGGGCGCGGCCGACAGCCAGAAGCTCACCGAAACGGGCATGGCCCTGGGCACGCCGGCCTATATGAGCCCGGAGCAGGCCGGTGGGGAGCGGGACCTCGACGCACGCACCGACATCTACAGTCTGGCGACGGTGCTCTACGAGATGCTCGCCGGCGAGACGCCGTTCTCCGGACCGACCGCTCAGGCAACCATCGCCCGCCGCTTCATGGAGACGCCGCGTCCGCTGCGCCAGCTCCGCGACTCGGTGCCCGAGGCGGTGGAGCAGGCGGTGCAGCGTGCGTTGGCCCGGACGCCCGCGGACCGGTTCGCCACCGCGGCCCAGTTCGCGGCGGCGCTGGCCGCTCCGATGGCGGAGTCTCTGTCGGCGGCCACTCGAGTGACGACGGCCGCCGGCCCGAGGAGCGACGCGACGGCCCAATCCCCTGCCGGTGACGCGGTCCCGCCAAGACGCAGGCCGCGAATCCCTCTGGCGGCCACCACCATGGGGCTCGGATTCCTGCTCGGGCTCGGCCTCTTGTTCGGCTGGCTCAGGCGTCACGCGGCGCCGGCGCACACCGAGGGCGGTCCCCGACGCCTGGCGGTACTCCCGTTCCAGAACCTGGGCAGCGCCGAGGACGAATATTTCGCCGATGGAGTGACGGATGCGGTCCGGGGCAAGCTCACGGCGCTTCCCGGCCTGCAGGTGACCGCGTCGAACAGCTCGACGGAGTACAAAGGCACGGTGAAGTCGGCCGAGCAGATCGGGCAGGAGCTGGGCGTGGACTACCTGCTGGTGGGAAAAGTGCGTTGGGAAAGGAGCGGTGGTGCTAGCCGGGTGCGCGTGAGCCCTGAGCTGATCCAGGTGTCCACGTCCACCGCGAAGTGGCAGGAACCGTTCGACGCCGCGGTAACCGATGTGTTCCAGGTGCAGACCGACATTGCCGGCAGGGTCGCCCAGGCGCTCGACGTGGCCCTCGGCTCGGCGGAACGTCAGACCCTGGCGGCGCGTCCGACCGCGAGCCTCGCCGCCTACGACGCCTTCCTCAAGGGCGAGGAGATCTCAGCTCGCCTCAGCACCACCGACCCCGTAGCATTGCGGCGGGCAGCGGCGTATTACGAGCAGGCCGTCGCACTCGACTCGAGCTTCGCCACTGCCTGGGCCCAGCTCTCGCGAACGCGTTCGTTCATCGCCGGTATCGGCGGCTCGCCGCTCGACGATGGTGCGCTAGGCCGCCGCGCGGCCGGGCGCGCGCTTGCTCTCGCACCGGCGAGTGCGGCAGGGTACCTGGCCATGGGCGACTACTACGCCGGAGTGCTGGCCGATTCCCGGCGCGCCGTAGAGCAGTACGCGGCGGGGCGCCGGCTCGCGCCGAATGACGCCGAGCTTCTCGCGGCGGCGTCACTTGCCGAGCAAAGCACGGGCCATTGGGCCGATGCCCTCGAGCATCTTCAGCAGGCGAGCCGGATCGATCCCCGGTCGGTTCTCACGGCTCGGCGGCTGGCCCGGGCATACCTGTTTCTGCGGCGCTACCCCGAAGCGCGCGAGGCCGGCGAGCGCGCGATCCAGATCGCCCCGACGTCGCTGGACGTCATCGAAACCCACGCGATGATTTTCCTGGCCCAGGGGGACCTCGATGGGGCACGGTCCGCGCTTGCCACGGCGGCGACTCGGGTTGAGCCGACCACTCTCGTGGCTTTCATGTCTACGTTCTGGGATCTCTACTGGGTACTGAGCGATGAACAGCAGGCGCTCCTGCGCCGGCTCACGCCAGTGCCGTTCGACAACAACCGGGCAGGATGGGGACTAGCGCTGGCGGAAGCGTATGCGCTCCACGGTGACGCGACGCATACGCGCGCCTATGCGGACTCCTCCCGCATCGCGTTCGAGGAGCAGCTCCGTGCTGCGCCGGACAATGGACAGAATCGCACCCTCCTCGGCGTCGCACTGGCCTATCTGGGTCGGAAGGCCGATGCGATGAGGGAAGGAGAACGGGGGCTCGCCTCTGCCCCGCTGTCCAAGGATGCCTACGGCGGGGCCTATAATCAGCTCCAGTTGGCCCGGGTCTACATCCTGGTGGGCGAGCCGGAGAAGGCGCTCGACCAGCTCGAGCCGCTGCTCAAGGTGCCGTACTACCTCTCGCCTGGGTGGCTCAGGATCGACCCCACCTTCGACCCGCTGCGGAAGAACTCCCGGTTCCAGAAGCTGCTCGAGGGCACATCGTGACCGCGAATTCGCGCTCGGCGCTGGCGGCCGCCCTCGTGGGCCGCTACACCATCGAGCGCGAGCTCGGCCGCGGCGGCATGGCCACGGTCTATCTCGCCAAGGACCTGCGGCACGACCGGCCGGTGGCGCTCAAGGTGCTGCATCCCCACCTCGCCGCCTCGCTCGGGCCGGAGCGCTTCGAGCGGGAGATCAAGCTCGCAGCCCGGCTGCAGCACCACCATTTATTTGGGTTGATCGTCTTGTTGGTTATGATTGT
>JBJMOX010000288.1:0-2421 GCA_045803515.1 Gemmatimonadales bacterium | reverse complement strand
TTTCAAGCCGGCGGTCGCGGCGTGCCGGATCGTGCCGGGAGAGCTGGCGGGAACGGCAGGAGTCTACGGCGCGGCGCGCGCCTTCCTCGATCAGACGGCCGCGAGTGCCTAAGGTCGGCGTCATCGGGTCCCTGGGCTGGGACCTCATCTATGGCCGCGACCCGCTGGCGCCACCCGTGGAGGAGTGGGGCGGCATCGCCTACGCGCTCGGGGGAATGGACGCGGGCCTCGCGCCCGGGTGGGAGATCGTCCCGCTGATCAAGGTTGGCCGGGACCTGGCGCCCCAGGCGCAGGACCTGTTCCGGAGCCTGACCCGGCTTACACCCGGCGGACGCTGCGTGGAGGTACCCGCACCCAACAACAGAGTGGTGCTGCACTACGAGTCGAGCGAGCGGCGCTGCGAGCGCATGTCCGGCGGGGTGCCCGGCTGGACCTGGGCCGAGCTGGGGCCGATGGTGCGTGATCTGGACGCGATCTACCTCAACTTCATCTCGGGATTCGAGCTCTGTCTCGGCACGGCGCAGGCGCTGCGCCAGGGATTCGGCGGGCCGATCTACGCGGACCTCCACAGCCTCTTTCTCGGGATGCAGCACGACGGGATGCGGGTGCTGCGCCCGCTGCCCGATGCCGGCGCCTGGTTCGGCTGCTTCGACGTGGTTCAGCTCAACGAGGAGGAGATGCGCCAGCTCTCGCCCGATCCGCTCTCGCTCTCGGCCCAGGCGCTCGGCGCCGGCGTGTCGCTCCTGGTGGTGACGCTGGGGCCGCGTGGCGCGGCGTATGTCGCCGCGCCGGGCTTTGATGGATGGACCCCGATGCCCGCGGGCCCCACCCCGAGCGTCAGCGAAAAAGGGAGCGCCGGACGCGCGGTGCGCACGGCCCTGCTTCCCGCTGCTTCGGTGGAGACGCTCGACCCCACGGGGTGCGGAGACGTCTTCGGCGCGGCGGCCTGCGCCCGTCTGCTCGCCGGCGATTCGGTGGAGCAGGCACTCCGCCAGGCCAGCTTCATGGCCGGCCGCAACGCCGCGTTTCGAGGGGCCGGTGGACTGGCCCGCCACCTCCGCGGCGAGCTGCTGACCCTGTGACCCGGATCATCGAAGTTCCCGCCACCTTCGATGACCGTTCCTTCGAGCAGTTCGCCGGCGGCTTCGGCGCCTGGCCGCCGGAGGAGAAGATCCTGGTCGACGCGCGCGCCGCGCAGTGGGCCTCGCCGTTCGGGCTGGTCAGCATGCTGACCGCGGGCCAGTCGCTGGCCGAAGCGAAACGGGAGAAGCCACTGTTCACCGTGCCCACCAGCGACGAGGTCAAGCGATACTGGGCCCGGACCGGATTCTTTCACTATGCCGCGGAGCTGTTCGAGCTGCACGGGAAAGTGCCGAGGGCGACGGCGACCGGGCCCTCCGACGTGCTGCTGGACGTGACGCCGGTGCGCGGCACCGAGGACGTCCACGCCGTGGTGGACAGGATCTCCGAGAGCGCGTCGCGCATCCTGCACGGCGAGCTCGGTCTCGAGATGAAGGCGACGCTGCGATTCAGTATGGCGCTTTCCGAGGCATGCCAGAATATTGTGGAGCACGCAGGCACCAGCGGCTGGGTCGCGGTGCAGGCCTACACGTTCCGCCGCCGGCTGGGCCGGCGGGTCGCGGTGATCGCGGTGAGTGACGCCGGGATCGGGTTCCGCCGCTCGCTGGAGAGCACCCAGGCCAAGCGGTACGGTGAGCGCTGGGGCGACGGCGCGGCGCTGGAGGCGGCCTTGATCCAGAATGTCAGCCGTTTCCGCGACCCCGGCCGGGGCCAGGGCCTCGCCGCCATCAAGCGATTCCTGGATCAATGGAAGGGCAAGATCTCGATCCGCAGCGGCACGGCCCGTCTGGCCATCGTGCCCGCCTGGGATGAGGATGTGCCGTTGAGCGACCACCTCCCCTTCTTTCCCGGAGCCCAGGTGCAGATCACCATCCCCGCGCAGAGCGCCGAGGCTCGATGATCGAGACCATCCGCATCGGCCGCCTCTTGCGCGAGACCGTCGCCGCGCCGTACCGCAATCTGGTCACCCGCCCCACCGGCGCCGCGGTCCGCACCCGCATCGAGCAGGCGCTGGCCCGCTCCACCTGCAGCACCGCGTTCCTGGACTTCTCCGACATCGAGCTGCTCGACTTCAGTTGCGCCGACGAGGTGGTCGCCAAGCTGCTCATGGCCGACACCGAGCGCGGGGTCCGGTTCCTGGTGCTCCAGGGATTGCGGGAGGACCAGCACGAGGCCATCGAGCACGTGCTGACCCACCACCGGCTGGTGATGGTGGCGCTGCCGGGTGACGTCCAGGGCGTTCCCCGGCTGCTCGGCTGGGTTTCCGCCGATGCGCGGACGGCGTTCGCCTACGTGTGCGAGCTGGGCCCGCTGAGCTCGGCCGACCTGGCACGCGCGCTC
>JBJMOX010000287.1:0-6246 GCA_045803515.1 Gemmatimonadales bacterium | reverse complement strand
CCCTCCCGACCAGACCCGGCCGGCCCTCACCACCCGCCCATCGAGTCCCGTGCGCCACTTCCTCGCGATCCCCGACTTCACCTGCCCCGAGCTGATCGCCCTGTTCGAGCTGGCCGAGCGGATGAAACGGGGGGAGTACACCGAAAAGCCGCTCACCGGCAAAACGCTGGGGATGATCTTCGCCAAGAGCTCCACCCGCACCCGGGTCTCCTTCGAGGTGGGCGCCTTCCAGCTCGGCGGACACGCGCTCTTCCTCTCCGCCCGCGACATCCAGCTCGGCCGGGGCGAGCCGATCCGGGACACCGCGCGCGTGCTCTCGCGCTACCTCGACGGCATTATGATCCGCACCTTCGATCACGCCGACATCGTGGAGCTGGCCCGCTACTCCAGCATCCCGGTGATCAACGGCCTCACCGATCTGCTCCATCCCTGCCAGGTGCTCGCCGACCTCCTCACCGTGCGGGAAAGCCTCGGCGGCTGGGAGGGCAAGACCGTGGCCTGGGTGGGCGACGGCAACAACATGGCCAATAGCTGGATCAACGCCGCCGGTACCCTCGGATTCGAGCTCCGGCTCGCCTGCCCCGAGAAGTACGCACCCAACTCCGAGATCCTGCGGCGCAACCAGGGCAAGACCAGGATCACGCTCACGAGCCATCCGCACGAGGCGGTTCGCGGCGCCCACGTCGTCACCACCGACGTCTGGGCCTCGATGGGGCAGGAGGAGGAGCAGGAGATCCGGGCCCAGGCGTTCCAGGGCTACATCGTGGACGGCGATCTGATGCGGCTGGCTGCGCCCGACGCCGTCTTCCTCCATTGCCTCCCGGCGCACCGGGGCGAGGAAGTGTCGGAGGAAGTCTTCGAGGGCCCGCAGTCGCGGGTCTGGGACCAGGCCGAGAACCGCCTGCACGTGCAGAAGGCGCTCATGGCGACATTGATGAGGTGACGATGGGAGCCGCCGGAACCCTGCAGCGCACCCCGCTCTTCGACCTCCACCGCCAGCTCGGCGCCAAGATGGTGCCATTTGCCGGGTGGGAGATGCCGGTGCAGTACCCCTCCGGCATCCTGGCCGAGCACTCGGCGGTGCGCACCGGCGCGGGCATCTTCGACGTCTCCCACATGGGCGAGTTCGAGGTCACCGGTCCCGACCGGAACGCCTTCGTCAACCGGATCACTCCCAACGACGTGTCGGTGCTCGAGCCCGGCGGCGTGCAGTACTCGGCCCTGCTCACCAGCGAGGGGACCTTCGTCGACGACTGCACGGTGTACCGGTTCGACGACAAGCTGATGATCGTGGTGAACGCGTCCAACACCGCCCGCGCCTGGGAGCACGTCGTCTCCCAGAAGGGCGGGGCCAACGTGCGGCTCAAGGACATTTCGGCCGAGGTGGGACTGCTGGCGCTGCAGGGCCCGCGCGCGGCCGAGCTGCTCCAGCCGCTCACCGAGACACCCCTCTCCGACATCGCGTACTACCACTTCGCCTCGGGCCGGGTGGCGGGCGCCCAGTGCTTCGTCTCCCGCACCGGCTACACCGGGGAGGATGGCTTCGAGTTGTATTGTCGGGACCGCGACACCCCGGCGCTGTGGCAGGCGCTCACCGCGGCCGGGGCCCAGCCGATCGGGCTCGGCGCCCGCGACTCGCTCCGGCTGGAGATGGGATACGCGCTCTACGGCAACGAGATCGACGACACCATCACGCCGCTCGAGGCCGGGCTCGCCTGGATCGTGAAGCTCGACAAGGGCGCGCCCTTCCTGGGCGACGCCGCGCTCCGCTCGCAAAAGCAGCGGGGTGTCACCCGCAAGCTGGTCGGCTTCGAGCTTCGGGGCCGTGGCTTTCCCCGCCATGGGTATCCGGTGTACTGCGAGGGCCGGGAGGTGGACTTCGTTCGGAGCGGCACCATGAGCCCGTCGCTCGGGCTCGGGATCGGGACCACCTATCTGCCCGCGGCGGTGGCCAAGCCGGGCACCCGGTTCGAGGTCGAGTGCCGGGGCGAGCGGCTGCCGGCGGAAGTGGTGGCGCGGCCGTTCTGGAAGAAGGGGTCGGCGAAGAAGCGCACATGACGATCCGGGTCGCGATCCTCACCATCTCCGACGCCGGCAGCCGGGGCGAGCGGGCCGACACCTCGGGTGACGCGATCGCCGCCTGGGCCGCCGAGCGGGGCTACACGGTCGCGGCGCGGGAGCTGGTCCCCGACGAGACGGGGCGGATCGCCGCGATGCTCGCCGCATGGGCCGACCAGGACCGGGCGGACCTGATCCTTACCACCGGCGGCACCGGTCTCACCGAGCGGGACGTCACCCCCGAGGCGACCCGCGCCGTGCTCGACAAGGAGGCGCCCGGGGTGAGCGAGGCGCTTCGGATGACGGCGTATCCGCGGTTTCCCCGGGCGGCGCTCTCCCGCGGCACGGCGGGAGTCCGGGGCAGGGCGCTCATCGTCAATCTTCCGGGAAGCACCGGCGGCGTGCAGGACGGGCTCGACGTGCTGGAGGATCTGGTCGAGCACGCGGTCGAGCTGGTACGCGGGGCGCGGACGGGGCACTAGACGTCATCACATCGGACCGGCGACCGGAACGGGCGTCAGCCGTTGGATCGT
The DNA here is from genome assembly GCA_045803515.1 of Gemmatimonadales bacterium. Classification (GTDB taxonomy): domain Bacteria; phylum Gemmatimonadota; class Gemmatimonadetes; order Gemmatimonadales; family GWC2-71-9; genus CAVVWJ01. Next base: position 3,655 of record JBJMOX010000287.1, on the reverse strand, counting down.
CGTGCCGTCACCGAGCTGGGCCAGATCGTTCCTGCCCCAACAGTAGCCCACACCGGCCGGCGTCTTGCCGCAGGCGTGCCAGCCTCCGGCGCTCACCTGAGCGAAGCTGAGCCCGCCCGCGACCGGCACCGGTGTCAGCCGCGGGGTCGTCGTGCCGTCGCCCAGTCCGCCGTTCTCATTGCTGCCCCAGCAGTAGGCCAGGTTGGCCGAAGTCTCGCCGCAGGTCTGGCCGCCGCCCGCGCTCACCCGGTCGAAGGCGAGCCCGCCGGCCACCGCTCGCGGCGTGAACCGCAGGTAGGTCTTACCGTCGCCGATCTGCCCGATCCTGCCGTACCCCCAGCAGAAGGCGCGGTGATCGGTGGTGACGGCGCAAACGTGCTCCGATCCGGCGCTAAGTTGGCGGAACGCGTGTCCGCCGGCGACGAGGGTGGGACGCGGACGATAGCTGACGTCGCTGCCGTCGCCGAGCTGGCCGAATTGGTTCCATCCCCAGCAATACGCCTGATCAGCGGTGGTGACCCCGCAGGTGTGGTACGCGCCCCCGCTCACCTCGCGGAACTGGTGCGCACCGGCGACCGGCACTGGCTTGATGCGCGTTGTGATCGTGCCGTCTCCCAGCTCGCCGGCGCCGTTGAAGCCCCAGCAGTAAGCCCGCCGGTCAGGGTACGTCACCCCGCAGGTGTGCGCCGACCCCACGTCCACCTGGTAGAACAGGTGGCCACCCTGCACCGCGACCGGGATGAGGCTCCGGTTCGTCGTGCCGTCGCCGAGCTGGCCATCCCCGTTGTCGCCCCAGCAGTAGGCCCGATGGTCCGTGGTGACCGCGCAAGCCGTCTCGGCATCGGTGCTTATTTGGCGGAACAGATGGCCACCCGCGACCGCGACCGGAGTCGGGCTGCCGTTCGCCGTGCCGTCACCGAGTTCGGCGTAAATACCCCAGCAGTAGGCCCGGTAGTCTGTGGTCACCCCGCAGGTTTGAAAGCCGGCCCCGCTCATCTGGTAAAAGGCCAATGCCCCCGTCGCCGCTGCGCTGGTGAGCGCCGGCTCCGGTTTCGGAGTCTCCGTTGCGGGGCCGGTGGGAGACTCCGTTTCCCTGCCGCAGCCCAGCATCCCAACCACCAGCGCCAGGGCGAACACACTATCCGATCGCATGGGATCACCTCACCAGTGAAGTCCACAGTGTTCGAGCCTGCTCAGCGGGACCATCCTGCGAGGCCGGCGTCAAGCGGAAGTCAAGCCGGCCGCCAGGCCGGTTAGACCTCGGCCCCGCGCCGTGCGACCCGATTAGTTTCTTCCCATGGCTGCCCAGATCCTCATCACCATGGACGACCTCTCGACCGCCGTGCCGCTCAACGCGGCGTTCGAGGCCGCCGGCTACACCACCGCGATGTTCTCCTCCCTGGACGACGCTCGCGGGTCGGTCCGGCGGGAGAATCCCGATCTCGTGGTCCTCACCGGCGCCGTGCACGAGGCGCATGCCCTCCAGCTCGCCGCCCTGGCGCGCGACGCCGAGATCTCCACCCTCGCCCTCCTGGAGCCCACCGACTCCGAACGGCCCGACCGGGTCGAGCGGCTGGGCGTCACCGAAACGATGATGAAGCCGGTGGCGCCGGACGACGCCGTGGCCACCGCCCGCCGCCTGATGGAGCGGCGCCGGCTGCAGGAGCGGACCGGCATCATCGGCGAGAGCTCGGCGATCCAGGAGGTGATGGTCAAGATCGAGCAGATGGCCCCGGTCTCGAGCACCGTGCTGATCCAGGGCGAGAGCGGCACCGGCAAGGAGCTGGTGGCCAAGGCGGTCCACGACCTCTCGCCCCGGCGGGGCAAGCCGTTTATCGCGGTCAACTGTGCGGCGCTGCCGGAGAGCCTGCTCGAGTCCGAGCTCTTCGGCCACGAGAAGGGTGCCTTCACCGGCGCGGCCGAGCGGCGGCTGGGCCGCTTCGAGCTGGCCGACACCGGGACCATCTTCCTGGACGAGATCGGCGAGATCCCGGCCAGCGTTCAGGTCAAGCTGCTCCGGGTGCTGGAGAGCCGCGCCTTCTTCCGGGTGGGCGGCACCCAGCCGATCAAGGTGGACGTCCGGGTGCTCGCGGCCACCAACCGCTCGCTCCGCGACGCGGTGGCCCTGGGCGAGTTCCGGGACGACCTCTACTACCGGCTCAACGTCCTCAACATCTATCTCCCGCCGCTCCGCGAGCGCCGGGAGGACATCCCGCTCCTGGTCCGGCGCTTCATCCGGGAGCTGGCCAAGCAGCACGACCGCACCTTCCGCGGGATCGCCCCGGAGGCGATGCAGCGGCTGATCAGCGCCCCCTGGCCCGGCAACGTTCGCCAGCTCCGGAACCTGATCGAGTCGATGGTGGTGCTGGCGCCAGGCTCCGAGATCCGGGCCTCGGACATCCCGGCCGATATCCTGGACGGCCCCGGCACCTTCCTCCCGGTGCGGCTGCAGCAGCAGCAGCTCGGCCGGGAGCTCGGGGGTCAGGAGGTGGGATTCATCCTCCGGAGCCTGGTGGACCTCAAGCTCCAGGTGGAGGAGCTCCGCCGGCGGCTGGACGAGCACCCCCAGCGGGTCCAGGTGATCGAGCTGGCCGACCACTCCACTGTGGCCGACCTGATGCCGGAAGGGGAGCACGACGGCGACCACGCCGTGGTCTACCGGCCCGGCATGACCATGGCGGACGTGGAGAAAGCCGCCATCGAAGCGGCACTCAAGGAGCACCGGGGGAACCGGCGGCGGGCGTCCGAGGTGCTGGGAATCGGGGAACGGACCCTCTACCGGAAAATCAAAGCCTATCATCTGGAATGATTTAGCCTGGGCGCTGCAGCTTTGGTGCGGCGCCTAAGTTCTGCTGTATCATTAATTTGCACCGATCCTCCTCTTGACAGTTCTCAGGCCGACCGTCAAATTGCAAGGGTACCCAACCTTGACCGGCCAGGTCATCTGAACTTCGTCATCGACGCGGAACTCTGTGTCGCCTGCTTGGCGTGCGTGCGGGTCTGCCCGACGGACGCCATTGCGGTCGTCGGAGACGAGCCGCTGCTGCTGCAGGTGGTCGACGAGGCCTGCATCCGCTGTGGCCAGTGCGTCCCCGCCTGCCCGCACGGCGCCGTCAAGGTAAATGGCGAGATTGGACGGGCTTTGGCCATTGCCTCGGCGGGCGATGGGTTGCTCATCCTGAGCCCGGAATCGGTCGCCCACTTCTATCCCGCCACCCCGGAACAGGTCATCAACGCCTGCTACGCGGTCGGCTTTCGCTCCGTCACCCGGGGCGTCATCGGCGACGAACTGGTTGCGGCGGAATACCTTAAGCTCTGGGAAGAGGAGCCGTGGGGTACCCTGATCCGCTCCACCGACCCGGTGGTGGTGGAGACGGTCCGGGGCCAGTACCCCGAGCTGGTGCCCTATCTCGCGCCGGTGGCGGTGCCGGCGGTGGCAGAGGCCCGATATCTGCGAGCGCAGTACGGGCCCGGACTCAAGATCGCCCATGCGGGAATCTGTCCCCCGGCCACCAGTCCTGATCTCGATGCGGGTATCACCTTCGGCGACCTGGAGCAGCTCTTCCAGATCCGCGGGGTGGACGTGCTGAGCCAGCCGACCTTCTTCGAGCGGTTGCCGGAGGAGCGCCGGCGGCACCTGAGCGCCGCGGGCGGG
>JBJMOX010000033.1:0-9947 GCA_045803515.1 Gemmatimonadales bacterium | reverse complement strand
GCCCCCGCGAACCTTCCCGTCCTTCCCGTCCTTCCCGCCCCCTACCCCACCCGAAACAGCTCCACCGCCCGCGGATACCGTCCCACCGCCCGCTCCCTGAGCCGCTGGTTCTCCACCCGCTGGAGCGCCGGGTCGGCATCGATGAGCTGCATGGCCAGCGCGCGCGCCCGGGAGAGCAGGTCGGCATCGTCGGGCAGGCGGGCATGGCGAAGCTCGAAGCCGCCGGACTGGCGCGCACCGATCAGGTCGCCCATGCCCCGCTCTTCCAGGTCCAGCTCGGCGATCCGGAAGCCGTCCTGGGTGGCCGCGAACGCGTGCAGCCGCTCGAGCGCCGGACCCTCCGAGAGGAGAATGCAGAAGCTCTCGTCCTGACCCCGCCCGATCCGGCCCCGAAGCTGATGCAGCTGGGCCAGCCCGAACCGTTCGGGATGCTCGATCACCATGATCGTGGCGTTGGCGACGTCGATGCCGACCTCGATGACGGTCGTCGCCACCAGGACGTCGACCTCACCCGCGCGGAAGCGTCGCATCACGCTGTCCCGCTCCTCGGCCTTGAGCCGTCCGTGCACCAATCCCACCCGGAGCTCGGGCCAGCGCGCCGCGAGTGCCTGGGCCATGGTGCTGGCGGCGCGGAGGTCGGCCCGCTCGGACTCCTCGATGACCGGCAGCACGACGTAGGCCTGCCGCCCCTTCCCGCATTCGCTCTGGATGAACTCCAGCACCCGCTCGCGCTGGCCGCCGATGCGTACCGCCGTGCGGGTCGTGCCGCGGCCAGGCGGGCGATGCTTGAGGGTGGAGACGTCGAGGTCGCCGTAGAGCGTCAGCGCGAGGGAGCGCGGGATGGGAGTGGCGGTGAGCAGGAGGACGTCGGGCGCCGCTCCCTTGCCGATCAGCGCCGCCCGCTGCTCTACGCCGAACCGGTGCTGCTCGTCGATCACTACCAGGCCGAGCCGCCGGAAGGACACGCTCTCCTGCATCAGGGCATGGGTGCCGATGGCGAGGCGCGCCTGCCCCGAGGCCAGCCGCGCGCGCACGGCCGTCTTCTCCGCGGCCGTCTGGCGGCCCAGCAGGAGCTCCGGGCGGAGCGACACCGGCGCGAGCAGGCGCTCCAGCGTGTCGGCGTGCTGCTCGGCCAGCAGCTCGGTGGGCGCCATCAGCGCGGCCTGATAGTCGTTCTCCAGGGCGAGCAGCATGGCGAAGAGGGCGACCACCGTCTTGCCGGTGCCCACGTCGCCCATCAAGAGCCGGTGCATCCGCTCTGGCGCGGTCATGTCGGCGGTGATCTCCCGGAGCGCGCGCTGCTGGTCCTCGGTGAGCTCCCAGGGGAGACTGGTCTTGAGCCGGGTGGTGAGATCGCGCTTGACGGTGAACGCCACCCCGCTCCGGTGTCGCTTGGCCACCGCGCGCGCGCGGATCAGCATGAGCTGGAGATCGAGCAGCTCGTCGAACGCGAGCCGACGCCGCCCCAGCTCCGCTTCGGCCGTAGTGGTCGGGTGGTGGACCGCGCGGAGAGCGTCGGGCAGTGCCGGCAAGCCGAGCGAGCGGCGGAGTGAATCGGGGAGGACGTCCTCGGAGAGCGCGATCAACCCATCCAGGTGGCGCTCGATCAGGGAGCGCACCACCTTGTGACTCAACCCCTCGGTGGCCGGGTACACCGGCAGCACCTTCCCCGCGGCCAGCGAGCCTCCGTCCCCCTCGCCCTCTCCATCCGCGTCGGCGTCGGACAGGATGACGAACTCACGCGGGGCCATCTGCCGCCCGTGATAGAAGCGCACCGGTCCCGACACCAGCAGCGTCTGCCCGACGACAATCGTGCGGTCGAGAAACGCCTGCCCCGGCCACACGCACTCCAGCACCCCGCTGTCATCCCGCAGCACCGCATGGAAGATCCGAAGGCCGCGCCGGGTCGGCACCACGCCCTTGGCCACCACCCGGCCGACGCAGGCCACCTCCTGCCCCACCTCGGCGCGGACCAGCGGGGTGACGGTGGAGGCGTCGATATAGCGATGGGGAAGATGCCAGAGCAGATCGCGCGCGGTGCGGATACCGAGCCGCTCGAGCTGCTCGGCCCGGCGCTCGCCGATGCCCTTGAGGAACTTGACCGGCGTGTCCAGCCGGAGCGATTGGGTCTCCCGAGTGGCTCTAGGCGGCATCGGGGAGCGTGCTCAGCGGGATCCGGCCGGAGCCTCGGACAGCAGGTGCTGGGCGAACCGTTGGGGCTCGAACGGCTGAAGATCGTCCAGCTCTTCGCCGACCCCGAGGAAGCGGATGGGTAGGCCAAGCTCCCGGCGGAGAGCTGTAACGGCACCGCCTCGGGCGCTCCCGTCGAGCTTGGTCACGATGATGCCCGTCGGGCTCACCGCCTCCGCGAAGAGACGCCCCTGTTGCACCGCGTTCTGGCCCACGGTGCCGTCCAGCACCAGCAAGGTCTCGTGCGGCGCGCCCGGCAGCCGGCGCGACACCACGCGGACGACCTTTCGCAGCTCATCCATGAGACCTTCCTGGGTGTGCAGCCGGCCCGCGGTGTCGATGATGACCGTGTCGAGCCCCCGGGAGATGGCGGCATCGATGGCATCGAACGCGACCGCCGCCGGATCGCCACCCGGAGCTCCCGCCACCGAGGCCACGCCGAGCCGCTCAGCCCAGACCTGGAGCTGGCTGATGGCACCGGCGCGGTAGGTATCGGCGGCGGCCAGGAGCACCTTTCGGCCCTCGCGCTGAAGCCGCCGCGCGAGCTTGGCGACGCTGGTAGTCTTTCCGGTACCGTTCACGCCGACCATCAGGATGACCGTTGGCCCGCTCGCCGCCCGGGCGATGGCGCCGGGATGGCCCTCGGCCTGGAGCATGGTGGTGAGCCGGCCCTCGAGCGAGCGCCGGAGATCGCCCTCGGTCTTGAGCTTGCCCCGGCGCACCTCGTCCTCCAGGCTCTGGGTCAGCTCGACCGTGGCGGTGACCCCGAAGTCGGCCTCGATCAGCACCCGCTCCAGGTTCTCGATGTCGTCGGCATTGAGCCCGCGCATGAGGGCGCCGACATCGGTGAGCGCGACGCGCTTGATGCGCGACCAGAGAGAGTCTTTCCTGTCGATCAGTCTACCGTGGGTCATGCCGAAACTTACACCCCTCCTAGCGCAGCCCCAGTCTTCGTCGCCCGATCCATTCGCCGGCGAGGCCCAGCACGCAGAGCCCGAAGAGCCAGAGCCAGTCGCGAGCCGCGCTTCGGCCGCTGAAGCTCCCCGCTCGCGCCGGGTGCGCCGCGAGCACGACCGGATGGGGGAGGAGCTCGTCCGAGTACTCCTCCACTGCCACGATTCCGCTGCCCCCGGTGGCCAGCCGGTAGCGATACTCGCCTGGGCCGAGCCAGACGGTGGCTCGGCCGGCACCATCGAACCGCAGGGTATCGGTGCGCGACGGACCATTGCCGCTCCAACCGATGCCCAGCGGTTCGGGCGTGCCCGATGCGATCCACTCGAAGATCACCGGTCTCCCATTGCTCACCACTGCTCGCACCGGCCGCGCGGCGCCGCGCGCCGAGTCGGCGCCGCCCAGAAGCCAGCTGGCGGTCGACGCTATCCAGGCCCGGTAACTCTGCTCGCTGGAGCCGCCGCGGAAAGCCCAGCGCCAGAGCCCGTCGACCGCGACGAACACGTGTCGGACCCGGCCTTCCTGGCGCCCGAACACGGCCGGCCGGCGCGCGCCGCGCCGGCCGAGCTGGGCATAGAGGGCGATCCAGTCGCTGGGCACCGTCTCGAGCGAGGTGAGTTGAATGGCGGGCGGAAAGGAATCGACCGGCTGGCCGACGAAGGCGCTGGCCACTGGCGAGCCGTCGGAGGGCACCAGGTACCAGTCGCCCGCCAGCCTGGCCTGCCGGTCCTCCGCCGCGGGCCAGCTCCAGATGCCTCGCGCGGTGGTCCCCTCCGAGAGAGTGCCCGCGGCGCCTTTCCGGATGAGCAGATCCGCGTGCCGGGCCGCCTGACGAACCTGTGCCACCGGGACGGGCGAGAGATCGCCCATCGAGCGCCAGCGGTCGGGCTCCAGTCGGACGAAGCCGCGCACCGGAAGCTGGGCCACCTCGCGGAGGGTGCGATACAAGAAGCGACCGTCCCAGTCCGCCGCGCCGGCGAGCAGCACCACTCCCGGCGTCGGAGCGATGGTGATGAGATGCAGCCGGGTGTCGGTCCGCCGCTCGGCGTCGCTCCACCGGGCGAGCGAGATCCGCAGCACCTGCTCCCCGGTCCCGACCGCTGCCGAGGCGACCGTCAGGCGAGTCCGGCCGCTGCCGCCCCGAAGCCGAACTGTGCGAGTGGCGAGCCGGGTTTTTCCCGCGGTCGCCTGCACCACCACACTGTCCGGCGCGCCGCCCCCGACCGCGGAGACCTCGACCTCGAGCGGGATCGAGTCGCCGGAGGTCACCCGTGCTGGTCCCGTCACCCGGGTGATGGCGACGTCCGGTTGCGCGCGGCGGGGAAAGATCCGGACTCCGGCCCGGGCCACCAGGTCCGCCGGGAGCTCGCCAGCATCCTCGATCTCGCCATCGCTCACCACGATCACCGGGCGGTCGGTGGCCGAGGCCGCGAGCAGCGCCGGTGCGAGGAGCGAGCGCCCGTGGGAGGCAGCCGAGTCCCCACCCTGCCGCTCGTCCCCGAAGCGGCGGACCTCGCCCCAGCGGCGGGCCGAGTCGCGCGCTTCCGTCCAGCGACCGCCCGGCGCGGCCATGCTCAAGGATGCGTCCAACAACACCAGCGGCCGGGCGGGCGGGCCCGCCACCGGGCAGCTCACGTTGAGCAGCAGCAGGCCGAGGGCCGACCAGGCGAGCGCCCGGCAGGCGAGCGGCAGCCAGCCGCGCGCGCCGGTCCGCTCCAGCCGCAGATAGGTGAACCCGGCGAGCGCCACCGCCAATGCGATTACGAGTGCGGCGCGCATCCCGCGGCCTCCAGCGCGTCGGGCAGGCCGAACGCTCCCTCATACAGGGCGCGTCCCACCACCACGCCGGCAAGTCCCGCCCGTCTCACCGCCCGGATGTCGTCGAGGCTGGCCACCCCGCCGCTCGCGATCACGGCGGCGCCGAGCTGCTGCAGCGCCACCGCGCCCTCGATGTCGGGACCGCCGAGCAGTCCATCGCGCGCCACGTCGGTGTAGATCAGCGTCGTGGCGCCCTGCCCAAGCACGCGGCGGGCCAGCTCCTCCGCGCGGAGTGGCGAGGTCTCGGTCCATCCCCGCACCGCGACCCACCCATCGCGCGCGTCGACCCCGACGGCGAGCCGCGCCGGACCGAGCAGCTCGATGGCCGCAGGGACGAAGTCGGGATCGACCACCGCCCCCGTGCCGACCACGACGCGCGCGACCGCGAGATCGCAGGCCTCACGGATCCGGTCGAGCGAGCGAAATCCACCGCCGAGCTGCACCCGGACCCGGGGACTGACCTGGGAGACGATGCGCCGGAGGAGCTCGTCGTTGTTCCCGGTGCCGAACGCGCGATCGAGATCCACCAGATGGATCCAGGCCGTGCCCTGCTCCACGAAGCGCGCGGCGACCGCGACGGGATCGTTCCCGTACACTGTCTCCCGCGCCGTTTCGCCCTGGCTCAGGCGAACGACGCGGCCGCTGCGGATGTCGATGGCTGGGAAGAGGTCCAATGGGAGGCGGCGGGCCCGGGCGCTACGAGCTCGCGGTTTACGAGCCTAGAGCGACGGTGGATCGGGGGTGCAGCACCTGCAGCAGGCGATCCCGCTCCTGCTCGAATGCGGCCCGCTCGCGCGGGCTGATCGGCGCGCCGTTGCCGAGCTCCACGCGGCGGGAGTCCTTAGCGACCCCGTTCACCCGGAACTCGTAGTGGAGGTGGGGACCGGTGGCGAGACCAGTCGATCCGACGTAACCGATCGTCTGGCCCTGCTGCACCCGCGCGCCGGACCGAACGCCGCGGGCGAAACCGCGAAGATGCCCGTAGCGGGTGGTGATGCCGCTCCGGTGGCGGATCTCGATCAGATTGCCGTAGCCCCCGGCCCATCCGGCGCGCACCACCACACCGTCGCCCGCCGCCATCACCGGCGTGCCGGGTGCCGCGGCGTAGTCGGTTCCCTCGTGGCGCCGGGTCAGCCCCAGCACCGGATGAAACCGCGCCCGGGCAAAGCTGGAGGAGATCCGGCGGAACTGAACCGGCGCGCGGAGGAAGGCACGGCGGAGCGAATTGCCGTCGGCGTCGTAGAACGCGGGGTGGCCCTCGCCCTCGTAGCGGAACGCGGTGAGGCTCTTGCCCGACATGGTGAGGTCGCTCGCGAGCACCCGGCCGAAGCGCACCTCGCCGTCCTCCGAGATCAGCCGCTCGAACACCACCTGGAAGCGGTCTCCCGGCTGAATGTCACGGGTGAAGTCGACCTGCCAGGCGTAGACATCCGCCAGGTCCCAGGCCAGCCGCTGGCGGTCGGCCCCGTCGAGCTGACTGTCGCTCACCTGGGCGTCCAGCGCCTCGTACAGCGAGTTGTCGATGGCGCCTTCGATGCGGACCTGCTGGGGCCGCCAGCGGATCGGCTCGACCGCGGTGTCCCAATGATCGGCCACGCGTCGAAAGCTGACCCACTGCTCCGGCGAGCTCCGAACGGTGACGCGATCAGGCAGCGAGTCGGCCGGTCCCTGGCGGAAGCTGAGCACCAGGCCGGCCCGCAGCCGGCGCGGATCGAGCGCAAGCGCGGGGTCGAGCCGGGAGAGATCGAGGTCCACCACGCCGTGGCGGGCGAAGACGTCGGAGATGGTCTCGCCCCGGTGGAGCGTATCGACCGTTTCCGCCGAGAGGTCCACGGGCGCGGGGACGACGACCGGCCGTGCCACGGCGGTCGCGTGGCGCGCGCCGGGGAATTGCCTTGCTGCCAGGAGCGCGGCGGCGATGACGCTGACCGCGAGAACGGCCCCCAGGAGACGCTGGGGGCCGCCGGTGAGACGTGCGAACAGCATCAGTCCATCTGCCGTCGGATGAAGGTGGGGATCTCCATCTCGGGCACGTCGGTGGTGCCGGGCGGGGCCGTGTGCGTCCGCGGCGCGGCGCGCGGCACCTGGTGCGGGACAGGTTGCGGGGCCGGCTGGGGAGCCGGCGTGCCCGGCGTCGAGGGACGGGCCGGCCGCTGCGCCGGAAAATTGAGAACGCCGACCGCCCCCGACGCCCGGGTGAGCGTCTGGTCGCTGGGCACGGCGCGATCGAAGCCGGTCGCGATGACCGTCACCCGCACCTCGCCATGCATCGCCGCGTCGTTGCCGGCGCCGAAGATGATCTCGGCGTCGTCGCCCACGGCGTCGTGGATGATGTCGTTGATCTGGGTGGTCTCGCCCAGGGTGAGGTCTTCGCCCCCGATGATGTTGATCAGGACGCCGGTGGCGCCGGCGATGGAGACGTTGTCGAGCAGCGGGCTCGAGATCGCCTGCTGGGCCGCTTCGAGCGCGCGGCTCTCGCCCCGCCCGATCCCGGTGCCCATGAGCGCGGCGCCCCCGTTCTGCATGACGGTGCGGACGTCGGCGAAGTCCACATTGATGATGCCGGTGCTGGTGATGAGACTGGCGATGCCTTGGGTGGCGTGGAGCAGCACCTCGTCGGCCTTCTTGAGCGCGTCCTGGAAGGGAATCCCCTTGCCCACCACCGCGAGGAGCCGCTCATTGGGCACCACGATCATGGTGTCGACATTCTTGCGCAGCTCGGCGATGCCCAGCTCCGCCTGCTTCATCCGGCGCCGCCCTTCGAAGAGGAACGGCTTGGTGACGATCCCGACCGTGAGCGCCCCCGACTCCCGGGCCATCTGCGCGATCACCGGCGCGGCCCCGGTGCCGGTCCCGCCCCCCATCCCGCAGGTGACGAAGACCATGTCCGCCCCCTGGACGGCCTGGCAGACCTCGTCGCGGGACTCCTCGATCGCCTGGCGCCCGATCTCGGGCCTGGCACCCGCGCCGAGCCCGCGGGTGAGCTTGCGGCCGATCTGAATCTTGATATCCGATTTCGACATCGCCAGCGCCTGGGCATCGGTGTTCACCGAGATGAACTCGACGCCGCCCAGCTGGTCCTCGATCATGCGATTGACGGCATTGCCGCCACCACCACCGACCCCGACCACCTTCATCCGGGCGGTCTGGACCCCGCTCTCTTCCAGCTCAAAGATCATAGTTGTTTCCTCGGCCCGACTCAGAAGAAGTCCTGGAGCCACCGTTTCACCGGAGCGAGCACCTTCTCGACCGCAGGCGATTTCCGGCCGCCGGTCCCCAGCCCGCCGCCGATCGCGACCTGCCGGGCCCCATAGAGGACCAGTCCCGCCGACACTGCCATTCGCGGTGATTCAACGCTGTCCGCCAGACCACGCAGCCGCTGCCCGGGAACTCCACAGCGGGCCGGCATGGCAAAGACCTCTCGGGCGAGCTCCACGATGCCCGGGGTCAACGCCCCACCTCCCGTGAGGATCACTCCAGCGGGTAAGCGCTGATGATAGCCTGCGCGCGTCATCTCGTCGAGCGCGTACTCCAGCACTTCTTGCAGCCGCATGTGCATGATGTGCGCCAGCACTCGCCGCTGCGCGTTGCGCGGGCCCTGTCCCGGCGTGCTCGGCAGATCGAACACGTCGCTCTCGGGGACCAGCGGCTCGAAGCCCGCGCCGAACCGCTCCTTCAGGCGCTCCGCGTCGAGCTGGGTCACCTGCAGGCCATGCACGATGTCCGCGGTGACGTGCCCGCCGGCGCAGAGCAGCGATCCGGTGTGGCGGATCTTTCCATTGTGAAAGATCGACACGTTGGTGCTTCCGCCGCCCAGCTCGACGATGGCGCAGCCGAGCTCGATCTCGTCCGGTGTCAGCACGGCGAGCGAGGCCGCCAACGGCTCCAGCACGAACTCGGCGACGTGATAGCCGGCCCGCTCCACGCATTTCTTGAGGTTCTGCAGCACGCTCGACAGCACGGTGACCAGATACACCTCGGCCTCGAGCCGGGAGCCGGTCATGCCGATCGGCTCGTTGATCCCGCCCTGCTGGTCGATCAGGTAGTCCTGGGGAATGGCGTGCAGCAGCTCGTGGTCCCGGCCGAAGCTGATGTTGCTGGCCATGTCGTTCACCCGGGCGACGTCGCTGGTGCGGATCTCGTCGCCGGTGACCGACACCATTCCATGCGAGCTTCGGCCCGCCACGTGCTCGCCCGCGATGCCGCAGTAGGTCGAGCCCACCTCGACGCCGGCCATCCGCTGGGCGCTCTTCATCGCCTTGTCGATGGCGCGGGTGGTCTCCTCGATGTCGCGCACCACGCCCCGGCGGCTGCCGTTGCTCCGCTCCACGCCGACGCCCAGGATCCTGGCGCCCGCATCGCGCGGGTTGCCGGTCACTTCGGCGATGAGGGCCACCACCTTGGTCGATCCCAGGTCGAGCGCGGCGACCAAGCGCTGGGGTTGGGTGGTCACGTCCGGACCCCGCGCACGATCACCTGGCCGGCGAAGCGCCCGTCGAGCTCCTGGTATGTGCGCCCCTGACGGGTCAGCGCCTGTGCAACCGCCATCACCGCTCGAATGTCCTCCGCGGAAACCCGGGCCCCGAACCAGAGGCGCCGTCCGTCGACCTCCAGGACCACGTCCGGCCCTACCCGCCAGGCGGCATCGATCCGCCCGAACAGGTCGAGATCGGAGTCGCGCACCAGGCCCAGCACTCTCGCCACGACCCCGTCCGCCGCGGCCGCGAGCGGAAGATCCGGAGCCGAGCCGACCGGATCGAACGGAAGCACCCGTCCGCCGGCGTCCAGCATGGCGAGAGCATCGCCCCGGAGCGCGAGCGCCACGGGTACCGCCTCGTCCAGCTCGATCAGCAGCGTGCCCGGAACATGGCGCCCCACCTCGGCGGAGGTGATCCCGGGCAGCGCCCGCACCCGGCGCGTGAGCGGCGCGGGATCGTCGAACACGCTGGCCTCGGGCGAGAGCCGCAAGGCCGCGATCACCTTGGACG
>JBJMOX010000286.1:0-6346 GCA_045803515.1 Gemmatimonadales bacterium | reverse complement strand
TGAGCCGGTTGCGGCGGCCCATCTCCCGGCGCAGTTGAGGATTACCCGCCAGCCGGGCGATCGCGTCGGCAATGGCCCGGACGTCCCCTTGCCGGACCAGCAGGCCATTGTTGCCCTGCTCCACGATCTCCGGAATGGCACCCACCGAGCTCCCCACGACCGGGAGCCCCGAGGCGAGGGCCTCGGCGAACCGGCTGCCGGTGGGCTCGGCCGACGGTGCCAGAGTGAAGAGGTCCGCCTCCCGGTACCACGTCGCGACCTCGGCTTCGCTGCGCGGCCACCGAAATGTGACCTCCTGCGCCACGCCGAGGCTCGTGGCCAGTCCTCGAAGCCTCGATTCCTCGGGGCCGGTGCCCGCGATCTCGAGCTCGAACCGCCCCCGCTCGAGCAGCGCCAGCGCGTGAATGAGATCAGCCAGGCGCGCCCCCTCCGTGAGCTCGGCCACCGCCAGGCAGCGTATCCGGCCAGTCCGGCCCCGCTGGAGCGTTCTCGCCGGATAGAAGCAGGCCAGATCCACTCCGCTGTGCACTACGGAGTAACGGACACCCGGCGAGCCGTGACGCGCCAGGTCACCCAGACTCTCGGAGGCCACCACCAAGCGGTCGGCGCGGCGCCAGGCCCATCGATTGAGCGGGCCAAGCAGCCGGCGAACGAAGGGCGAGTCGGACCTCTGGCCGGAGATGTCCCATTGCAGGGAGACGATGACGGGAACGTCGCGGAGGTCGAGCAGCGGGAGCAGAGCACCGGTGGGCGGCGAGAAGAAGACGTGGACCAGGTCGTAAGGCTCACCGCGGAGCAGCAGCCGCAGCAGGCGGAGCGCGGCGAACAGGTAGCCCGCCCGGCTCTTCACCCGGTGCACCGTCAGCAGCCCTTCCGCCGAGGATGCTCCCTCCCGCAACATGCTGGACTCGGTCGAGGGATGCTCTCCCGAAGTGACGAGGTCCACGAGGATGCCGCGTGAGGCGAGGCCGCGTGCCAGCGCCTCGCTGGCGGAGCCGCGGCCGGCGCGTGGTAGGTACTCGTAATCGAGCAACAGCACACGCATGGCGAGCCACCGTGGCACTCGGGTGCAACTCTGGTATGTCCTGACGGGTACCGTGGTCGAGGGGCAAGACACACGCCAAAGTGGGTCGGTCGTCCGGCGAGTAGAGGGCAAACGCCTGAACGGAGGTGGGTTACGCGTGGCGTGGAGGGAGAAGCAGCGGAGCGATCTACCCGGCCGGCTGTGGAATTTCCTTGTTGCGCTCCGGCGACAGAGCCAGCAGCGCCTCGACTTCCTGTGCCGCCTCGCTCTGGGCCTGCGCCTCGGCCTGAAGCTCACGGGTGAGATCGGGCAGCGTCGGATCGCCGGCCTCGGCTAGCTCCGCGGTCTGGCTCTGCAGCTTTCCGAGCACGGTCATGGCCTCGAGCAGCCGTTGCACCAGAGCATCGCGGGTCCGCTCGCAGCGGGCCAGCCCGTCCAGCCAACCGGCCGGAAGAGTCGCGAAGCGCTCCCGCTGTCGCTCGAAGCGGCCCAGGTTCTCATCCAGCTGGGCCAGATCCGAGGCGGCGGAACATGCCGAGACGATGAGGTCGGCCAGAGCCGGCGTCAGCCCGCGCTCGTCGCCGGTGCGGTCCAGCCGAACGAAGAGCGCGCGGCCGCCGCGCACCAGGTCGGCCAGCAGCCCGCGGGCGGTGCCGGGCGGCACGTCGGCCAGGGCACGCAGCACGGCGTCTTCGACGGCGGGCGGCAGGTCGGGCCGACGCGGCGGTGGCGTCACCAACGGGCTACGCACCTTCTGCTGCACGCCCACCAGCAGCAGCGCACCGAAGACCGGACTGGTCCAGAGCAAGAGCGGCTCGGCCACGGAACCGGCGAACATGCCTCCCAGAAGCACCGCGGCCGCGAGCGCATAGAGGCCGGGTGGGACGGCGCCCCATGACCGGGAGACCGGCAGCGCGTGGGCCGCGAGCTCGCGCCGCCCCAGCTCGTCCACCAGCCTGGGGGCGCTCACCGCCGCCACCCGGAACAGCGGCCGCTCGCCCAGTGCCGCGGCCTCTGCTGCCGCCGCACTCACATCGGGGAGCACCCCAGTGAGACGGAGCGCCAGGGCCCGACGCTCGCTCCCGCCAGCGGGGGTACGAAGGAAGACGAGCGTATCCGCCATTCCGGCCGAGCCGCCCCCGCACGCTGGGCAGAGCCCGGTGGCGAGCGGATCGGGGCCGTTGCACAGGATGCAGGTCTCGCCGCCGCCGGTGACCAGAAGGCCCGCGGATCCCGGTCGAGCGAGCGCCTGGTCCAGCGCCGACGCGGTCGGGAAGCGATCCTCGACGGCGGCTGCCGTGGCGTGCGCGATCACCTCGTCGAGCCACTCGGGCACGATGGGGGCGACGGCGCGCGGGTGATACCCGCTGGCGGCTGAGGTCGGTGGCAGGGGCCCGGAGGGCCGCTCGGGGAGCTCGCCGGTGAGCGCGTAGAAGAGCGTGAGACCGAGCGCGTAGACATCGGCCCGGGCATCTCCCCTCCGGCCCGCGAGCACCTCGGGCGCGGCGTAGGCCAGGGTGCCGGCGAGCGCGCCGGTGGCCGTCATGCCGAGCTGGCCGTCGAGCTTGGCGGAGCCGAAATCGGTCAGCCGGGCGCGCCCGTCGGGATCGAGCAGGATGTTCTGCGGCTTGACGTCGCGATGGAGAATGCCCCGGCGGTGCGCGGCCGTGAGCGCGGCCGCGATGTCCCGGCCGATCCGGACCGCGGCATCGGCATCGAGCACACCGCGATCGCGAACCCGCACCTGCAGATCCGGCCCCGCCACGTACTCCATGACGATGAAGCTCCACGGCCCCTCTTCCAGAAAATCGAAGACCGCGACGATGTTGGCGTGAGAGAGGGCGCGGACCGCCTGGACCTCGCGGCGCATGCGCTCGCGCGCCAGCTGGGCGGCGGCGGGGGGCGGCACCAGCAGCTTGACCGCGACGTCGGTCTGGAGCTCGCGGTCGCGCGCCAGGTAGACGACCGAATAGCCGCCCCTGCCGACCTCGCGGACGATCTCATACCGCCGGCAGAGCACGGCGCCAGGCGCGAGGTAGGCCGACTCGGTCACTGCTTGCCCTGCATCCGGCCTAGCACCTCCTGCGCGTTGTGGCGCCAGCCGTCTTCGCTGCCGTACAGCTCGAGGAAGCGCTCCAGATGCGTCCGGGCGAAGTCGCGCTGTCCCAGGATGTACTCCGACATGCCGGCATGGTAGAGCGCCATGTAGTTGCCCGGCTGATAGCTCACCACCAGCCGCATGATCGGTCCGGCGGATTGATCGTCTCCGGCGTCCGCCACCGGATGGCCGATCGCGAAGACGATTCCCGCGGCGCGGCTCCGGTCACCCGAACGGAGGTGGTCGATGACTTCACGGGCCCGGTCGATCTTTCCCGCCAGGGCATAACACGCGGCGCTGTAGCCCGCGCCCTCCACTCCGCCGGGGGCGGGGAGCTGCTGCTGGCGAACCTCCACCTCTACCGCATTACAGAACGGCTTGACCTGGGCGAACCATTCTCCGCCGGCTCCATTATACGCTGAAGGCGAGGGCGAGCCGGCGGTCGAGGGAGCGGTGCGCGGCTCGCTCCCCGGCTCCGGGGCCCTGGACTTTGCCACGGCCCAGCCGCAGAGCGCCAGGTAGCCCACCCCGGCGGCGTAGAGTCCCCGATGCATGGTCCCTCACGATGTGGACGGTTGGCTCAGGATGGGGCAATGTCCATGCCTTCGCAAGCCGGGAGATGCAGCAGCCGCGGCGGATGTGACACCGCATAAAGGAACTCGTCCAGAATCCGCCCGTCCTTGTAGGCGGCACGCCGGAGTCGGCCCTCGAGCGCGTAGCCCGCACGCTCGAGCACGCGCTGCGAGGCCGGATTGGTCTCGAATACCAGCGCGTAGATCCGGCAGAGATCGAAGGTCTCGAAGGCGTACTCGGTAAAGCGCGAGACCGCAGCGGTCATGACCCCTCTCCCCCAATGGGCTTCGCCCAGCCAGTACCCCAGCTCCGCCGAGTAGCGGGAGACGTCCTCCTGCAGCTCCAGCCCGATGCCGCCGACGGCGCCGGTTCCGAGGTCGATCGCAAAGTGGGTCTCCGGCCGGTCGGAGGTCGCCCGGTCGATCCAGGCCTCCGCATGGGCGCGGGTGTAGGGATGCGGGAAGCGGTCCCGTACGGTGAGCCAGATGTTTCGGTTGTCGGCCTCGCGGGCGAGACTGTCTTCGTCTCCGGGCTGCCAGCTGCGGATGAGGCCGCCGGGGAAAGGGAGGTGCATCAGGGAATGCGCGCTCGGGATGACGGTTCCGTCTAAGACGTCCATCCGTCGAATGTAATGCCCGCCGCGGACCAGCGGCCGCGCCGCTCGACTAGGTCCGGAACAGATAGCTCATCTTGAGGAAGAAGCCGTCGTCGGCCCGGTGGAAGCCGGTGCGCAGCGGATCGGCTGGATCGACCGGGTCCCGCAAGGTGCTTCCGTAGCCGGCAAAGAGGACGGTGCCGGGCGTCGGCTGGTAGGAGAAGAGCAGGTCGCCGCGGAACGAGCGGTGCTTGAACGGCAGGGTGCGCACGAAGTCGCCCACGGTGGGGTCGTAGATCAGGATCGGCGCGTCGGTGCGGGTGTCGTCCCGGAGCGCGTCCTGCCGCTCGCTGCGGTACTCCCCGACCAGCCGGAGGAAGATCGGCCGCGACACCTGGTATTCCATCTTGAGCCGGGGAATGTGCTGCAGGTTCACCGTGCTGCCATCGGTTCGCCGGCCGACACGCTGGACCTGGTACCTCGCATCGAACCTGAGCTTGTCGCTGGGGCGCCAGCTGACGTTGAGGTCGATCAGGGAGATCGCGCCGGAGGCCCACTCGAAGAAATTCTCGTCGTGACCCCAGATCACGAACGCGCTGCCGGAAAACTGGGCGAACTGGGGCGTCGTGAGCGAGAGCACGTAGTCACGGTTGGGAATCCTGCGCTGCCCCACGAAGGCCACTGTGTCGGCCCCGCCCCCGTCGCCCCGCGGCAGCTCGAGCCGATACCCGGTATAGACCTCGGCGGGGTAGCCGAAGGCCTCGTTGAGCACCGAGGCGCCCATCTGCCAGCCGCCGCGGAGCGTGGCATTGGTGTTGAGGTGGGCCTTCTCCTCCTGCATTCCCGCGGACGTGGCAAGCTGGCCGTAGCGGTATTCTCCGTCCAGGTTGAGGTCGATGGTGACATTCTCCACCAGCCCGCCGCTCTTTCCGTACAGCGTGACCCGCGGGTTCAGGTTCGCTCGCACCAGTCCGGGTCGGGGGAAAAACCCGCTTCGCGCACGGAAGTCGGAGTCGCTGCCGGTCAGCAGGCCCCGGACACCGAAGGAGCGTCCGTTCCGGTCCACCCGTGCGAGCCAGAGGGGCGCGGTCGTGGTCGCTCCCGAGGCACGCGTCCGGCTGCCGGCCACCTGGAACAGCGCGCTGTAGATCTCCCCGAACACCAGGCGGCCGTCCACTCCGCCCACCCGGTTGTAGTCGCCGCCCTCGACGCGGTCGGTGTACACCAGTCCCACGCGGGAGTTGCCGCCGATGCCACGCTGCAGCCGGAGAAGGTTGTAGACCGGGTGGTCCTCACCCGAGAGGGAGACCTCGTGGTCGTCCACCGCCGAGAGGAGGGCGATGTCGGCCCCGAGACCGGTGCCGGTGAGCCTGACCGCGGCGACCGGCTGGACGATCCGCCTGGTGTAAATGAGCGAGGTGGGAGTGTTGAACTGCTCGATGCCGTCGAGAAAGAAGGGCCGCTTCTCGGAGAACTGGGTCTCGTTGCGCGGGTCGAAGAGGAACTCGCTCGCGTCGGATTCCACCTGGGAGAAGTCCGGGTTGGCGGTGCCGTTGAGGTTCAGGTTATTGGTGATGCCCCAGCGCACGCTGGCACCCAGCTCGGGACTGCCACCGGCGTAGTCCCATCCCGTCACGCTTGGCGTCCCGGTCGTCCTCGAGGTGACGGACGGGGTGAGCTCGAGGACCAGTCCCCGGCGCAGATCGGTGAGCCCAACCAGATGGCCCGACTGCGCCAGAAACGATGCGCTCGCCCGCCTGGCCGGCACCCAGGAGTCCTCCACCCCTGAGTGTTGCACCTGGCGGGTGACATTGATTCCCCAGCGCTGCGTCCTTGCCGGCTGGAAGCGGAGGCTCTTGAAGGGCACCCGCACTTCCACTTCGTACCCGTAGCCGGTGAGGCGCCCCTTCGACTCGTAATTGAAGTCGGGGCGCAGGTCCGCGCTCTCCCGCTTCACCACCGCGTTGTTGAAGCCATTCCCCTGGGTCGACCCGGTCTCGATCAGCGCGCCGTCCGACTGCACCCCGAACGGATTCACCGCCAGCACCGTGGCCTG